>CALRKH020000017.1:0-42450 GCA_943367855.1 Asaia bogorensis
ATAAAACACGTAAAAAAGAGGCTAAACAAAAATTAGAGGCTACAGATCAGGATATAGCTCGTATCGAAGACCTCCTTTTCGAAATTAGCAACAACCTCAGAACTCTAGAAAGTCAAGCCAAAAAAGCAGAACGTTACTTTCAAGTCAAAAACGACTATAAATTAGCAAGTATTGAGCTCTCAAAGGCATCGTTAGAGCACTTCAACGAGCAGTATCAAACCCTCACAGAGCAAAACGATGCCGAAACAGACAGGCGTACACAGCTAGAGGCTATTGTAGCTACCGAAGAGGCAGCGCTCGAAAGTCGCAAAGTAAAACAAATAGAACGCGAACAAGAACTCAACGGATTGCAAAAACAATTCAATGAGCTCCTTAATAAAATACGCCAACTAGAAAACGACAAGAAACTTGCTGCTCAGCGCATGGAGCATCTCCAAGAGCGTCAGCGATCTCTCGGCGATTTTCTGGCAGGTGCAGGTGGCCAGTCAGCCACTCTTTCCGAGTCTATTCAGTTCGCTACCAATCAGATAACTGAAGAAACACAATCACTCGACTCCCTTCGTGCCGAGCTCGACTCCTTGAGAAATGCTGTAGATGCACAGCGCAAGGACTACGACCAAAAGAAACAGATACTCGAACAATTGCGCGCACAATACCAGCAGCGTCAGCGCGGCCAGTTCGAAGCCGAAAAACGTGTAGCTGTTGCCGACACCTCAGTGCTCAACATCCAGCGTAGCCAGCAGCAAGTGCAGGCAGAGGTAGCCCAACGCTTATCGCAAATAAGCCAGCTCAATGCTGATAAAGCAGATGCAGAAGACCAATTGGCCGCAAAACAAGAAGAGCTTCAGGACCTTATAGAAAAACACGAAGACGTAAAAGCTAAAATACTCGATAGCCAGAGTCAGGTAGAAGCACTAAGGGCAAAACTAGTTGACGAAAACCGTAAGCTCGACGCTCGTCGCAATGAGCACGACCTACTCAAGTCGCTGGTAGAAAGCCTGGAAGGCTACCCAGATAGTATCAAATTCCTCAAGAAAAATAAAGATTGGGACAACTCTGCCCCCCTGCTCAGTGATGTGTTTGTAGTCCAAAACGATTACCGCACAGCACTCGAAAACGTTTTAGATTCATACCTCAACTATTACATTGTAGCCAATACTGCCGAGGCAGCCAAAGCAGTATCACTGCTAGATATCAATAAAAAAGGTAAGGCCAATTTCTTTATTGTAGATCATCTTGTTGCGGCAGATGCTGCTATTACAGCCACTCCTGCTGGCACTATATCAGCCCTCAGCGTTGTCAATGTCGATGAGCAATATAATCCATTGGCTAAAAGGCTGTTAGGTCATGTATTCATAGCCGATGATGAGCAGGCTGTTACCGCAGCCACCTTGCCAACTGGCGCAGTCATTGTTAGCCGTTCGGGCAAAATAGTTCGTGGCAACTACACTTTTGGTGGTGGCTCTGTTGGCCTTTTCGAGGGAAACAAGATTGGTCGCGCCAAAAATCTCGAAAGACTTGCCGCTGAGATACAAGACCTTACAAGCTCCACCGCCAGCCTCAAACAGCAGATTGTAGCAACACAAACTCTGATAGCAGGCTTCAATACAGAACTCAACGATAAAGCAATTGAGCAACTCAAAAGAGATGTCAATAACCTGCAAAATCACATGCTCAACCTCGGTCATAAGGTCGAAAACTTTGAGCACCTTAACCAAAATGCAGATCGCCGCCTTGCCGATCTACATGACCAGTTAGAGCAAACACAAGATAGTATTCAAGACACCAGAGATGCGCTGGCGCAAATAAATGAAGAGTTGGCCGACCTACAAGAAAAAATCACAGCCGCTCAAGATCAATTTACTGATGTCGAAAAAGCCTTCAACGAAAGCACTCAACTATACAACCAACACAACCTATCTGTTGCTCGTCAGCAAAGTAAACTAGATAACCTAAAGCAGGAATTACAGTTCCGTACCAATCAGCTTACAGATCTCGAGCGTCAAATATCATCCAACACCACACAGCTGGAGCAAGTAAAAGTACAACTCGACGAAACTGGCAAAACCCTGCACAGTGGTGATAGTGAATTGCTAGACTTGCTGCACCGTAAAGAAAAAGACGAAAAAGAACTCAACGAAAAAGATAGGGCATATTATGAGGTGCGCAATAGTATTGCTACTCAAGAATCGGCCCTCAACCAAAAACGTAGAGAAAAAGATCAGGCAGAAACACTGCTAAATAGTATAAAGGAAAAGCTCAATGCCATGAAGCTGCAAGTAGCTGGTATGAGCGAAAGATTGTCTATAGAGTTCAAGGTTAATCTCGATGATGTGCTCAACGAACCTAGAACTTCCGAAATGTCTATAGACGAACTAACTATAGATGTCGAAAAACTAAAAAAACGGCTCGAAAACATGGGAGAGGTAAACCCCACGGCTATCGAGGCTTTCACCGAAATGAAAGTAAGGCATGACTTCATTGTAGAGCAAAAAGAAGACCTCGTTAATGCGCGCAATTCGCTACTTGCCACTATCGATGAAGTAGAAAATACAGCCAATGCCAAGTTCAAAGAAACATTCGATCTCGTTAGAGAAAACTTTGTTCAGGTCTTCAAAGCCCTCTTTACCGCCGAAGATAATTGCGACCTTAGGCTCACCGACCCCGACAATGTGGCCGATAGTGGCATAGAAATATACGCTCAGCCAAAGGGTAAAAAACCAAGTACGCTCACTCAGCTTTCAGGTGGAGAGAAAACGCTGACCTCCACTGCATTTTTGTTTGCTATTTATCTCATCAAGCCTGCACCTTTCTGCATACTCGATGAGGTCGATGCCCCGCTCGATGATGCTAATGTTGGAAAATTCACACAAATGATTCGCAAGTTCTCCGACAATTCACAGTTCATCATCGTCACGCACAACAAGCAAACTATGGCAGCTGTAGATGTAATATACGGGGTCACCATGCAAGAGCCAGGTGTGAGCAAACTTGTACCAGTCGATTTCCGTAGCCTCAATTAATATCACCAAAGAAATCTCTGTCACTTGGGTTTACATCTCGTTTTTCTTGCTATTTATATTTTCGCTGGTAATGCACTAGATGCCATTACTCTTAGCTTACTTTTTGTTGCTCACTGTGCTATTGCACTTCTTGCAGAAGTAAGAGTAAGTAAAAAAGGGTTACACATGCTTAGTGTGTATTATATAGGAGCATCTATTTCTACATTGGCCAATGCGTTTTATCTTAATAAGATTAACACATATGGCATACAAACTACCGATATCTATTTCTACATTCTTTTAGAGTATGTTAGGCCAGCTACTAGTATTTGGGTTATCGGGAACGCTATGATATTTGTGGGTTACGAAGCTTTTTTGAATAAAGGGCTACCTTCTATAAGAGTCGATATTAAGAATAAAAAAGTTATATCTGGTACCTTTAGATTTATACTTTTCATTGCACTACTTACTTTATCTGGTAATAGTATCAACCTTTCTGGCTTGACTGGTGGTCTTCAAAAGGTGTTATCATTGTTAAACCTAATGGGTATAATGTATTATGCTCGTTTGTGGGTTATAGAAAATAATGTACTGTATCGCAATTATTCACTCATCTTGTTAACATTACAAATGATTATTGCGCTATTTACATCTTTTCTTCGTCTCGATCTCTTAACGCCGCTGGTTAGTTTCGCCGGAGGCTATTTTATTGGAAAGGGTAGTTTAAAGTATGTTTTTAGTTTTCGAATAGTGCCTCTAATTGCTGTTTTTGCACTTTTTGCTTCCATTTTCAATACGCTTGGGGGCAACAGAGCTCACTTTATCACAGCCTTTACTGAAGAACAGCAACAAGAAGAGGTTCAAAATAGTTATACCGACCTCAGTCAACAAGGTGGCCGAAGTGGTGTATTTGAGAGATCATCCAACATTGCACAATTATCTAACATTGTTAACCTAGTAGAAAAAAATGGAACATACAACGGTAAAGCCTCAGTACCTCTACTAGCAGCTCTTATCCCCCGTTTTCTATGGCCCGATAAGCCTCAAATTCAGTTGGGGGCTTGGTTCGCACTAGAAATCGGTGCTGGTAGCCGAACTTCTTCGGGTACAGTAAATAACTCCGTTAATATGTCTATTCCTGGTCAGTTTTATCTGGATTTTGGTTGGATTGGGCTCGTTATAGGTTGCTTCTTTTTCGGTGCTTTATTAGCTTTATTTTGGAATGCCGGAGATTTCAATCAATCAGCATATAATTTGCCAGGTGCACTTTGGGGGGGCTATCTACTACTTTATGGTATCATTGGTATCGGTGCTGATTTGCAAATTATCGTTTCCTTATTATCTACCTATCTGGTATTCTTGATGATAAAAAAAATATTAAATAATTATGCGGGTGTTCTCAGTAGGCCCACTGTGGCGAGGTAGTAATGCAGGTGGTTTATTTAGAGCGCTTTCTCGTGCAGGTTGCTTACAAGAGGTGATTGACGAATTCTATTACATAAGTCTCCGCACTAAAAACAAAAAATCAAAAGTAGAAGCCAAACTTATCAGACCTTGGCAAGAACAAGACTTTAATGATGCTATAAAAAGTGGTATAGCTACTTTTAAGCCTCATGTTGTTCTGGTCTACAAAGGTGCTTTTGTCAAGCCCGAAACCCTAACATGGGCTAGAGCTCAAGGTTGTAAACTTGTATTGTTCTATCCCGACGTAAGTACCACTTTTCATGGTGGCAACATACCATCTTCTATTCCCATTTACGATCTCATTTTTACTACCAAAACCTTCGGAATTAGAGATATGAAGGATAAATACGGGGTCAACAACGCTCGCTTTATCCCTCATGGATTCGATCCCGAAATTCATAGACCAATTCCTATCACAGATGCCGAGCAGCAAATATTTGGTTGTGATGCTTCCTTTATTGGCACATGGTCTCCCAAAAAAGAAAAATGGCTTGCTGCCCTCAAAGAAGCACTACCTAATATAGACCTCAAAATTTGGGGAGACCAATGGGCGCGCTCATCTGCTCGCTCCATACAGTCCAGCATTCAGGGCAAATCTATCCTGGGTGACCTCTATGCAGTTGCTATTCAATGCTCCAAAATTAATCTTGGTATTTTATCCGAAAAAGTATCTGGTGCATCTTCTGGCGACCTCATTACATCCCGCACATTTCATATACCCGGTGCCAATGGCTTTATGCTTCATGAGCGCAATGAAGAGTCGGTTCTATACTTCAAAGAAGGTAATGAATCTGCATTTTTTGATGGGCCTGATGAATTAATTAGTAAAGTGCAGCATTATTTAGACAATCCTCAGGAAAGAATCAATATTCTAAAGGCAGGTCATGCTCGTGCCATGCTACAGCACTCGCTCGATGCTCGTGCTAATACTATTCTACAATACATGAAAGATAACCTTGCGCTTTAATAGCAATTATTATCTACCCCGCCAATTGTGCTTTTTATAAGAGTAGTCATGTGTTCCTACATAACTCTCTGGGCACAACTGTGATAATGTCTTAGTGGTACTTGTGTCTATATTATGATATGCCTTTACTGCCTTCCAAAGATCACTATAACTCACATGTGTGCCGTCTTGAAAATAACACTTTGACCCTTTCTCAAATAGGCCAAATTTCAAACCATTAGATAGTTTGTCTTTTATCATTTCTACTCGTTCCATATTATTAGAAAAGTGTGTTGATAGCAATTCGTTTGCTAAATTAGTGAACGAATTGTTATCGATGTGCTTTTCTGCAGAAATTTCTTTTTATCTTATTATGAATTATATGAACTCGACGGGTATTTTCAAAAACCTTATAAATTTGTACTCATGCAGTTTATGTTGTCGCTCGATATTAAGCCCTTAGCTTCGCCAATATCATATTCCGATTCCTTATTGCTAATTGGTTCTTGTTTTACAGAGCATATCAACGAAAGGCTGATAAGTAGCAAGTTTCGCACGCTACAAAATCCTAATGGTATTTTATTTAATCCGTTAAGTGTAGCTGATAGTATCAATAGCTACATTGCCAACAAGCAATACCAGCCACACGACCTCTTTTACCTCAATGAGTTGTGGAATAGTTGGCATCATCATACTCGTTTTTCTCATACCGATCAGGCTACAGCGCTTACCAATATCAATCAATCTCAAGCGCAGGCCCATCAGTTCTTGCGTAGTGCTTCTTGGGTTATTATCACACTCGGTTCAGCCTATCAATATTTTCTCAAAGATGGTGGGCTACAGGTAGCAAACAATCATAGAGCGCCTGCACAGTGGTTCGAAAAAAGATTACTACCTATTCAAGATATAGTAGAAAAGCTCTCTGATACCATCTATTCTCTTCGCCAATTCAATCCTAATGTTCAGCTAATGTTCACTATCAGTCCCGTTCGTCACATTCGAGATGGTGTTGTAGATAACAATCGCAGTAAAGCACGCCTTTTAGAAGCTGTACATCAATTGTGCGCTACTCATGTGCACACACATTATTTCCCTGCTTACGAGCTTGTTATAGATGTACTCAGAGATTATCGCTTTTACGACGTCGATTTTGTACATCCCAATTATCAGGCTACATCATTTGTATGGCAGCATTTTGCTAATGCTTGTATAGCCAATAGCGCAAAAGATGTAATGGCAAAAGTGGCTGAAATTACTACAGCCCGGGCACACCGCACTCGTTTCCCTAATACCGATGCTCACCGCAAGTTTATGCACAAGTATGCAGAACTATCAGCTCAGCTCATGGCACAATATCCTGATGTAGATTTATCCGAAGAACTCCAGTATTTTAATACGGTTAAGTAGCACTGCTGGCAGTAGCTTGCTTCCGCACTGCCTCCCATATCACTATTCCCGCACTTACCGCTACATTCAGCGAGTGTTTCGAGCCAAATTGTGGTATCTCTAGGCAGCCGTCTGCTATAGCTAGTGCTTCATCGCTCACACCTGTCACTTCATTGCCCATTATCAGGGCTATGGGTCCTTCTATTCTACCTGCATCTGCCACATTTTTGCTATTGTGTGTTTGTTCAGCTGCCCATATACTATATCCTGCACTTTTTGCAGCAGTTATGGCTTCAGCTGTCGTTGCAAAGTGTAGCCATTTCACTGTCTCCGTGGCTCCTAATGCAGTCTTATGTATGTCTCTGTGTGGTGGCTGTGGCGTATATCCGCATAGATACAATGCCTCTACGGCAAACGCGTCACAGGTTCTGAATATAGATCCTACGTTGTGCATACTGCGCACTTCGTCTAGTATCACTATTATCTTGTTCTTTTCGTTATGTCGCTGCTCCTCCGCTGTTGGTCGGTTCAGTTCCTCCATTGTCTTTTTTATACTCACCTGTCTATATGTTCTATTGGGTCTTCCTATTCAGCATATAGCTGTTCTATTTCTTGTTCATATTGCTGCATTATCACCTTTCGCTTCACTTTCATGCTGGGGGTCAATGCTCCACTATCTATGGTCCACTCTTCAGGCAATAGTGCAAACTTCTTTATTTGCTCTGGATGGCTAAAATACTGGTTATACTTATCTAGTTGTTTTTGTATCAGTTCTGCTACTTCTTTCATGCCTATCAGCGCAGCATTACTATCTGGCACCAATGCGTTCGGCATATTATCACGCATATACTTCCTTATTTGCACATAAGATGGTACTATCAGCGCACCAACAAATTTTCTGTTAGCCCCTACCACCATCATTTGTTCTATATAGGGGCTTTCCTTCATTTTGTTTTCAAGTGCCTGTGGTGCCACATACTTCCCGCCCGATGTTTTGAAGATTTCTTTTTTTCTATCTGTTATCTTCAAAAACTTTCCTTCTATCCATTCTCCTATATCTCCAGTTTGTAGCCAGCCATCCATTATGGCCTCTTCAGTCAATTCCGGATGTTTGTAATAGCCTGGCGTTATGTTGGGGCCTTTTACTAATATCTCCCCATCTGCGGCTAGCTTCACTTTTACATTGTCTATTACTGTGCCTATAGAGCCTATTCTCCTGCCTTCAGATTCATATCTGTTCACTGTCACCACTGGCGATGTTTCTGTTAGCCCATAGCCTTCCATTATCACAATACCCGCCGATGAGAATATGCGTGCTAGTCGCTCTTGGCATGCTGCCGAGCCTGTCACTATGGCTTTCACCTGCCCTCCCAGTGCAGCACGCCATTTACTAAACACTAGTTTATTAGCTATTGCTAGTTGCAGCCTATACCATATCGACCCTTGGCGCACATTGTCATATTGTTTGCCTAGGTTCAGTGCCCAAAAAAATAAGACTCTTTTAATTCCTTTCAGTTCCAGTGCAGTATTCAATATCCGCTCATATACTTTTTCCAACAACCTCGGCACTGTGGTAAATACTATGGGTTGCACTTCTTTTAGGTTCAGCCCTATTGTGTCCATACTCTCGGCATAGTATATAGATACTCCCGAGTTCAGGTACACATAGGTCACCATACGCTCAAAGATGTGATTCAATGGCAGAAAACTTAATGCTTTACTATTAGGCTCCGCAAAAGAGAATACAGGCATACAGTCCCTTACGTTGCTAGCTATGTTGTCATGGGTCAGCATCACACCTTTTGGGTTTCCTGTCGTGCCCGATGTGTAGATGATAGTTGCTAACGTTTGTTCACTAATCTTGTTCTTTATTTCCATATTGGCACATCCACCTTTTAGTAGCAGTTGTCGCCAGTTACTCACTTGGTCTACTTCATCAAAAGAGTAAATGTATTTCAGGCTAGCTACCTCTTCAAATGCGCCAGAAAATCTCTCATAAATCTCTTTACTCGCCACCAGCACTATCCTTATGCCCGCTTCATTCATTATGTACGCTAGCTCATTAGGGCTTATAGTCGGATATACAGGTGTTAGCACTGCACCGCATAATTGCACGCCTATGTCTGCTATCATCCACTCAGGTCGGTTGGGCGATATGATTGCGATTTTCTCCTGGCTATCAGCATCGTCTAGTCGGTCCGATATGCCAAGTGCCTGCAGTCCAGCAGCTAGTTCATTAGCACTGTTCCATACTTCTTTGCTGCTATACGTGCGCCAGATTCCTTGCTCTTTTGCTGCCAGCATTATTGCATCTGGATGCTCAGTGCTACGTCGCTCCACTATGTCAAATAATCGCATTGTCATGTCATAAATTTATACATTTTTAACCACCTATCTGCTACATTATTCAATATTAGGTTTTCATTTACACCACTCTTTTCGTAGTTCTTGCGGCACCACAGCACCTCCTGCTCTGCTTTTTCTGCTACTTTTGTTGCTATGGCTACAAATATCCAACATCAGGCTCCACCCAAAAGTAGAATAACACTATACATAGTTATTGCCATGTTTGCGGGTATTTTGGCTGGCTATTTTATCAATCAATATACTATCGGCAAACCTACTGCCGATCGCGATGCTATCATTCAGCCATTCTCTATTTTGGCCGATGTCTTTTTGCGTTTGGTCAAGATGATTATCGCCCCTCTAGTGTTTAGCACCTTGGTGGTGGGTGTGGCTAAGCAAGGTAGTGTTAGCTCTGTAGGTCGCATTGGTGGCAAAACACTGTTGTGGTTTATCTTCTTTTCATTCGTCAGTTTGGTGCTCGGCATGGTTTTGGTCAATTTTTTTCAGCCTGGCATAGCTATGCATCTTCCACTGCCCAACGAAGCTAGTCAGGTAGTCGCTCACACCGCATTGTCGCTCAAGGAGTTTATTGGGCATATATTCCCTGTAAGTGTTGTAGATGCAATGGCAAAGAACGAGATACTACAAGTGGTCGTTTTCTCCATCATCTTTGGCGTAGCCACTGCCGCCGTTGGCGAAAAAGGTGAGATTATCATTAAAGTCCTAGATTCCCTTGCGCACATTGTGCTCAAAATGACCACCTATGTCATGAATGTAGCACCACTTGCAGTCTTTGGGGCTATGGCAGCCGTAATTGGCAAGCAAGGACTATCTATTCTGGGCACCTATTCCTTGTTCATTGGGCAGTTCTATTCTGGTTTGCTATTACTATGGCTCATACTGTTAGGTACAGTTTGGTTATTCATAAGGGGTAGAGTAGGGGCTTTCATTCGCCATATCAAAGACCCTGCACTATTAGCATTCTCTACCAGTAGTAGCGAGGCTGCATTCCCTCGCCTCATGCTCGAACTCGAGCGTTTTGGTTGCGACGAAAAAATAGTATCTTTTGTGTTGCCGCTTGGTTATTCGTTCAATCTTGATGGCTCTATGATGTACATGTCATTTGCCTCTATTTTTATTGCCCAGAGCTACGGCATACACCTCGACATCCCTACCCAAATAAGTATGCTATTAGTCCTCATGATTACTAGCAAGGGTATAGCAGGAGTTCCGCGTGCCTCTCTGGTTGTTATTGCAGGCACACTTGCTACGTTCAATATCCCCGAAGCAGGTCTTGCTCTTCTCCTCGGCATAGATCCTTTGCTCGATATGGGGCGCTCCGCCACCAACGTGGTGGGCAATAGTGTTGCTACAGTAGCTATGAGCAAGTGGGAGGGCGCATTAAAAGACTAAGCGTACCCCAACTCTTAGTATCATTCCATTTGTCTGCTGCTTTTTCTTTACTACTCTTGCACTATACTATTCACATATCGCTGCACCGATTGGCGTATCAATAGCACATTCAGCATAGCTAGCAGGCACACTGCACCCACAAAATAGGGGTTGCCATACCACACTAGTTCATCGCTATCTATACGCTTCACAAGCACAACTTGTAGGCATATACTTATCCCCGATGCCACAAGCAGTGCCGTGCTACTGGCTAAGGCTAATGGTTGGCTCACTACATTGCTTATCGTCCGTTTGCTATAGCCCATTTCCCATAGTCTAATCAGGTGAGTTCTATTGGTAGCAAGGTTTCGCTCTGTAAGTGTTAGTATCAGCAGCACGCCACTCACTAGCAGCAGCACAGCTACAGCTGTGGTTATACTTGCCACTATTTGCAGTGTCCTATATACTCCAGCGGCTACATCATTAGTTGCTCCTGCATACAAGCCTTGCTCTGTCAAGCGCCCTAACAATTTGGGCACATTTTCTTTCTTTACCTTAGCTATCACTTGTTGGCTTGCTTGCGCTTCATGGCTCCATTGTGCATTGCCATAACGCACAAATTCCTCCGGTGCCAACACTACACTATATCTGTCACTAAAGCCAGCTATGTAGGCAGTATATTGTTGCCGCTGCTCACTACCTACTGCTATTCTTATGCCTATGTTTTGGATGGCTCTTTTCGATAGTTGCGGCAGTCCCTGTCCACCTGCAAACATGTAGTTGTATATATCCAAAAAGTCGGTAGGCAATATCAAAGGCACGCGCGTCTGTCCTGGTTCCCAATGCCAGTTTTCGGGCACATTGTCAAGCATTCTTTCTGGTATGCTAGCCAGTGGTAGTTCAGTGCCTAGTCTCATTCCTCCTCCTAGTTCTGCATACACAGCAAATCCTGCATGTTCCACAGTAGCACAGTCTTGTACCTCAGGTGCAGCTCGCACCGCAGTCAGCAAGTCCACCTGTTTCACGTCATCACTTTTATCTGTTATCTGCCAGCTTACAGGCAAGTACACACTGCTAGTTAGATTTTTAGGTCCGTTATTCATGGCAGCCACATCGCATAGCACTAGCAGGCTCACTAGCAGCATACTGTAGCCAAGGCTCATTATTACACAGGCCAATATCGTCCTGCTGCGCTTTCCATTGTTCAGCAGCTTACTAATGATAGCTTTTGTACGCCTATTCATAGATGTAGTGTTTTGCTATAGGCAAAGTCAGCATTCCTATCCAGCGACGTTATCATCAGCCCTGCCCCAAGCTCCTTTACACGTTCAGCTATTACACGCGCAGCTACTGCCTTTGTTGCACTGTCAAGATGACTAAAAGGTTCATCAGCAAGCAACCAGTCAAACGGTCGGCTGAGCGCACTTACTATCGCCACTCGTTGCTGTTCGCCCATAGATAGTTGTTGCACCTTAGTGTTCCATTTATACTCTGGTATACCTAGTTCACTCAGCCATTGTTCATGTTTGTTGCCAGATAGGTGTCCACACGAGCGCACTTCTATCAGTTCAGCTATGGTCAGTTGCTCTATCAGTCGCAGTCCTTGAAATATCATACTTACATGCTTACTCCTCAGTGCACTAATAGCGTCATCATCCATCGATTGTAAGCTATTGGTTCCCCATAGCACCTGCCCGCTAAAGTCTTTCCTCATGCCATAAAGTATGTGTATAAACGTCGTCTTCCCGCTGCCAGATGGAGCTACCACCTGTATCAGCTCTCCTGGCCCCCACACATGCTTACAGCCCCACAGTTCCGTTCTAGGCTCTTTCGCATCCTTGTTTATTGTTTTCCAGTCTATGTTGTCTATTGTAAGGTGCATCTGCATGTTGTTTACTAGCTCGTTTAGCCCCTATTTTTTTAGCAACACAGCAGCATACATACAATCGGCTTGCATGGCTATACCATTTATTGTTTCGCGCTGCAGCACTTCGAGCCCAGTACTTTTTGCTAGCTCATGCACCACATCCTCATTTTCTCTGGCAAACACCGAGCACGTTATATAAACCATTTTGCCGCCACGCTCCAGTAGTCCCGCTGCATTTTGTGCTATTGCCAGTTGCAACTTATGATATGCCTCTACCTGCTTATACTCAAAAAAGTATAGCTGCTCTGGGGTGCGTGCCCAGGTGCCACTACCACTGCAGGGCACATCGCATATCATCCGGTCAAACTTCTTGCCCTTGTATGCAGCCTCCACAGCCCCGGCGTCCGACATATCTACCTCTATCATATCAGGCTGTTTCAATCCATATAGCGCAAATCGCTCTTGGAGGTTCCTCAGTATACTGCTACGCCTGTCCGATACTGTCAGATGTATTTTCTTGCCCATGTCACTCAGCAGCAGCGATTTGCCACCCGCTCCACTGCAGCAGTCCATCCAACGCTCTCCGTCCCTTACGTCAAAGTAATTACCCGTCGCTTGCGATGAGGCATCTTGCACCGCATACCAATCCGCTGGCAATACTTTGTCTACGGCGCTCCCGTTTGGCAGTGCTAGGCAATGTTCGCTCACCACACTGTAGTTAATATCATTTTCTTCCAGTCGTTTCACTATTGCGCTGTGCCTGCCTTTTCTGCTTCTTATAAACAGTTGGGGTTGCCGCAGCATACTTGTCAGCCATTCGTTGCGCTCCACTCCTTCGGTCAGCACATAGTCCATACCTATCAGTTGTTCTATGTCAAAGCTCAGTCCACTAATATTTTGTCCCTCATTTGATAGCTTTCCCAGTAATTCAGGTGCAGTTTGGCACAGTTGCAGGGCATACATCACCATCTTTTGTATAGTTTCACTTTTACCATCCCATGCGGGGCTAATGCCTTTAGCGCATCTATACCAGCTATAGCTCATTGCCGTCAATAGTCGCCTATCTCTGCTACCCAGTTTTGGCCATTGCTTAAAGTAGCGTTTCAGGTAGTGAGTCAGCGGAATATCGCCTTTATATTCCCTTATTATCTGTTCTATATGTTGCCACAGGTACCTCATACTATTAGTAGCAACATTACGTAGTTTTTAGTCTATAATCAGCCTATTTTTACTCCATTTTTAGTACCTACCTCCTATTATGCCAACAGTCGGTTTTTTCTGTGCATTTCAGTGATAATAACCCCATTTTTATGACCAAAATCACCCGCCGCTTCAATCTCAAAAATAAAGTCGTCTAAATAGTTTGGATTGTGCCAAATTAGTAGTAAGTAACTATCCTTTTTCTGGTATCGTATAGCCATCAATGCAGCCACAGTAGCTACTTTCAGCAGTTTTGTTTACCTTCATTTTCGTTACCTTTTTTCAACAAACCACAAAACATAAGATTTGAAAAAAAAGCCAAAATATACCGCCGTTTTCACCGCTTTTTTTGCAAATGCGCATTCTGTAAGTTTCACTAAACAAACAAGCCCAAAACAATTTTTTTTTTCAACAAATTGTTAGCAATTTCGTCCTCCCGCAATACCCCAGCGGACTAGTGCCATGAAACGTGAAATTGAGTCGAGGATAAGCATTTATAATGTAACTTTAGTACAGTAGTAACAGTGCCCGATGTCTACAATCTTATGTCGGTTATACATTCGATTGTCTGGAGTGCGATTATTACTTTTAGTTAAAAAAATTTAAAACAAGAGAACGTTGTTTCTATAAAATGGATAACAATCTATACAATACTATCAACAATATGTCAGAGGCAGAACAGCTCTGGGAAAAGTGTTTGGTAATCATCAAAGACAATCTCAGCAGCTGGCGGGCATATCAAACCTGGTTCGAGCCCATCAAAGCCGTCAACCTCGCCAATGGTGTCCTAACCCTGCAGGTCCCTAGTCAGTTCTTCTACGAGTGGCTTGAGGAGCACTATGTAGAACTACTCGGCAAAACAATAAAAAGAGTACTCGGCAAAGAAGGCCGACTCGAATACCGTATACTAATGGAAGGCTCCAATCGTAAAGCTGCTTCTGTTAATATGCCCGGTAGCACTCAGGGTCGCCCAGGCAAAGACAATAACTATGTCGATATGCCACTCAAAGTCGACGACCCGCACAATATCAAGACTCCTTACGCCATACCAGGGCTCAAAAGAGTACAGATAGACCCGCAGCTCAACAATAACTACATTTTCGAAAACTATGTAGAAGGCGATTGCAATCGTGTAGCCCGCTCGGCTGGCATACACGTAGCGCAAAAACCTGGCGCCACAGCATTCAACCCACTAGTTGTTTTTGGTGGCGTGGGCTGGGGCAAAACACACCTCGTTCAGGCCATAGGCAACGAAGTGCGCAGGCTGCACCCCAACAAATCCGTACTCTATGTAAGCGCCGAGAAGTTTATCAACCAATTCATAGATCACTCTAAGAACAATGAGGTCAACGATTTCATTCACTTCTATCAGTTGATAGATGTCCTCATTATGGATGATATTCACCTCTTCGTGTCTGCGCCCAAAACACAAGATGTGTTCTTTGCCATCTTCAATCACCTGCACCAAAACGGCAAACAAATTATCCTCACCTCCGATACCGCTCCGCGAGACCTCGAAGGCATGCAGGAACGCCTGTTAAGCCGCTTCCGTTGGGGCCTCAATGCCGACATTCAAGCACCCGATTTCGAAACCCGCCAAACCATCCTCCGTGTCAAAATGCGTCAGGAAGGGCTCGAAATACCCGACGAAGTAGTAAAATATGTAGCCTACAATGTGCAGAGCAATGTGCGTGAGCTTGAAGGAGCCATGATAGCACTCTTCGCACAAGCCACGCTCAATAAAAAAGAAATAGACATCGATCTCGCTAAGCGCGTCATGAAAAACTTCGTCAAGACCGCCGCACGAGAAATGACCATAGAAAACATCCAGAAAATGGTCTGCGACTATTACAAAGTGGCCTACGATCGCCTACTTACCAAAACTCGTAAACGCGAAGTGGTACTGGCTCGTCAGATAACAATGTACTTCGCCAAAAAATTCACCAAACAGTCCCTCAAGACCATCGGCGATCACTTTGGCGGCTTCGACCACACCACAGTTATCCACTCTTGCCAAACAGTGGAAAACCTCATGGAAACAGACGCAGAATACAAGGAAAACGTACTCGAAATACAACAAAAAGTACAAATGGCCAGCATATAGCTGCTATAGGTGTAGCACACAGCTACACCTATAGCCTGCTTCATTGATTAGCCAAAAAATAAACAACAAAATTTCTTCGCAACATTTGCATTATTGCTTAGAAATACTATCTTTGCAGTCCCTTAGCAATGAGGGAACTTTTTGAAGAAGGCCATAAGGTGAGGTGGGAGAGAGGCCGAATCCACTAGTTTGCTAAACTGGCATACGCTGTCAAAGCGTATCGCGGGTTCGAATCCCGCCCTCACCGCTGCTTTTCTCACGATCAGCAATTCGGCAAAAAGTTATCCCAACAATGGGGTCCGGGAAGTAGCGCAGGCCGGTAGCGCACCTGGTTTGGGACCAGGGGGTCGCAGGTTCGAATCCTGTCTTCCCGACAAACGAAAAAAGGATGCACTTCAGCATCCTTTTTTCGTTTCCCTCCGCTCCCGCTCTGTTTTCCCGCTCTAGACTTGCCAGTTTGTTCCCTTTTTTATTTGTTTATCCCTGAATAGTCCTGTTTTTCAGTTCGAATCCAGTTGGAACTCATCACTAGAGTAAAAGTCAGTTCGAGTAATTTCCTTTGTATAGCTACTGCAGTTTTCATTTTACCGCCCTTCTGGCAATACCCACCTCCCTAGCGCTGAGTATCTGGTAAAGGACAGCAAGTGCCACAGATGCCAACGCCAGGATGGAGAAAACCACCACTACTGCGCCATTATAAACCTTGTAGGAGCTCATGCTCTCTACCAACGTTCCCCAAAACCATACTCCCGGATAGCAGAACAATGTAAAGCAAACCCATGGCAGAAACAATCTGGTATATTTTCTACGCAGCGGTGATCGGTGCGATGGAGGGAGTGCAACGGAATTGATAATAGCGCTAACCATTTGAAGAATAAAAATCAATGCAATCGCCTCGATGGCGGCCTCTCCGATAATGAAAGGTGCGGCACTGAAGTAGTCAATTGATGGTCCGGGTGCTTGGGTATTACCGGCACCAAATGGAAGGTCGGAATTCATTTTTTCAAAGTAGCCCTGGCTACTATTTACCAGCCTCACATGCCTGTATGCTTTGTATAAAAACATAGCCAGCGGCAGAGTAAACTGCATAGTAATGTCTGCGATTTTCAGGTACAGTATCTTCTTTGCGGCTTGCATGATGCCAAATGTAATCATTCTGGGAGATGCCTGCAAAAGCCCGATCGGCGTAGTCTCTGACTCACGTCGTGGTGGTTGGCTGTCTCGTGACTGCCGATTGTATGTAAGAAAATTTTGGATAGAAGGTCCGCAAACCACCTGCCTTTTCGCCTTCGTTTTTTCTTTTGCCTCCGCTCTCGCACTGTTTGTCGCTCCAAACTTGCCAGTTTGTTCCCGTTTTTTACTTGTTTATCCCGAAAGATTCTCATTTTTCGGTTCGAGTCAAATGGTCAAATCCATAACGAAAATCATTTTGTAGCTTTGTGTCCTACTTCTATGCACGTCTTCAATGAAAAGAAAATTGGTATATGTTCAAGCGCCGGAACGTTATAGTCCAGCATGGATTGGCAATGCCTTTTTCTCAAAGTCAGGTAGGACTATGTATTTTAATGGTAAAGCTTTTAAGAACGGACAAGAGATAATTAGCGGTGACATTTATTGGATATCGGGAGTAAAGAAAGACATGACAGATCGGTTGTTTGATAGAACTCGCAAGATCCAAATTGATCAGTCGGTGGTTGATGAGTATCTGGAGATCGTAGGTTTGTCTGAACTGCCAAAGTCAAAATTTGAAGTTGTCACACTAAACAATAATCCACCTGTTCAAGAGATTAAAGAAATCGAAAACGAAAAATCTGGACATAAACCGCAAAGCCTATACCAAAATGAGTGGAAGTGGCAGCGCGGTAAAAATAAGTAGTTCGAAAGTTGTCCGGTCAGTTAGCTGCAAGTATTTGCTAGTTCTTACCACTTGTTACTCATACTTTCCCCAATCATCCTTAAAAGTGCCTGTTGTGCAAGTAAATCTTTGATAAATTGGTGCGAATGTTGTCCCGTGATCCCGACACAATTGAGAGCGAGAGCGATCCCACCCGCTCTATTTTTTTTAAGTTCGAATCCGCCAGACTCGTTGCCATCATGACAGTTCGATAAGTAGTTGCTTTTTAAGGCTATCAAAAGTAAACTCGTTTGTCGTTTCCAAATCTGGAATACAATCTGAAATATCTAAGCCTCTCGAAAATTTGCGCAAGGCTTTTTTCCCAAACAGCAATTGCATCTCATATTTGTCCTGCCCGTCCGTTCCAATAAAAGCAGTCAAGATGATCTGTCCGCTATTGTTGACTTGTTTTCTAGAATATTCGCATTCCAAGGCTGGGAGTAATACTCCATCGCACCAATAACTTTTTACACTGTCGTCCGGCGAGTTTTGGAGTGCAGCAGTGATTTTGTACTCGAGTAATTCGCAAAAGGCTATGTCAATCATATTTTTTATTGAAGCTATTTTCCTAATAAAATACGGTTCGACGCTTGTCCGGCCAACCTCATTCCAAGTTGTGCTGATTTGAGCTGTTTTATGCTGGCTTATGTCATTTTGTGTCGAGTTGCTCTATCATGTGCTGAAGTGCTAGTAAATCCTTTATAAAAAGGTTCGACACTTGTCCAGTCACCCCGACCAAAAAGAAAAAACCAAGGCTTTTAGTCTTGGTTTTTTCTTTTCCCTCCGCTCCCGCGCTGTTTCCCGCTTATATAGGATCAAGTTGAAAATGGATCAAGTTGAAAAGTTGAGGGATGCAGGGTTTAGACATAGATATTAGCGAGTCTGAAGAGAAAGAAATTAATAGGCTGGTGTCACATTTTTAGTATTATTGTCCCTTGCTGAGGATGAGCATATTGATATAACTATGGTCAATAAAAAGAGGTTAAAGTATTCATGATACTCGCTAAAGATTTCGAAGATTTCAGCCAATTATTTACAGCATATACCTCACGCCTGCTCCTCGTTCTGTTCAGCTCTTTTTCTTAGTTTATATACGTGAAAAATAAAAGCAAAACACGCTGCTATTCCTGCCATTCCTCGCATCACATCGCCGGCATTGTGCTGTTCCGGAAAGTAAAATATACCTATTAACATCGCCACAATTAGTAACATCGATACTATGGCTAGTGCCAAGCCTAAATTCCCTTCTGCAATTGTTTTTCTACGTTTTATCTTAGTTTCTGGGCGGCTGTCATGTTTTGCAGATCGCTCATTAATTATCGCTATTATATGTTCCGCCATTTGCAATATTGATGTGGAATCACCAATACCACCTTTCGATGCCCTAAATCGCCTCCCGTTTTTTAGATACAGGCTGAAAACTACGCCATTAAAATGTTGAAACTTATAAGACGCTATATCATCCCAAACTACGTACATATCATCACTACCATCAAAAAACGGTCGATGTAAATAGCTTATTTTAATCCCATCTTTTGATACTATCACCAGGCTTTTTTGTTGCAAATACCTGAAAAGAAAAACCATAATTCCCGCCGAGGCACCTAGCGCAACTATGAAAGATAAAGCACTACGTCCCTGAACACCAATTTTAATAGATAGGAATAACATAATCGGAGCTGCCAGTACAAAACAAAATGCACTCCAGTTAGACATATTACTAACCCTATATTCCCTTATCTTCGTTTCCATAAAAAATATATATTTATTCTTATTTTTGTGCTATTATCCTCATCACATAAATCTCCCCACTGTGATTGTGTTTTCCACTGGTGTCTTAATTTATCGCAGTCTTTTTCGACTGCCGACACAATAGTTGCGTTTTATCGCTTGTCCTTTAAAATCAGTTCGAACATTGTTTTGTAAAGTCCTGGCTAGTATTTGCCATTTGATAAACATGTTCAAAACTTATCCATTCATCCCGACCAAAAAGATAACTCAGCAGCAATGTTGGGCTTTTTTAGTTTATATACTTGTTTCAAGCCAATCCATTACCCTCCCAACTTTTCAACTTGATCCCACTGCAATCATGCTATCTACACCCCCTTCATGGCCATATGCACTATAGGGTAGGGTTTCCCCATAGCATCCACCTCACTCCTGCCCACCTCTTCAAAACCCATTACCCTATAAAAGCCTCTTGCCCTTTCATTCTGTTCATTCACATCCACACGCACAGCCCCAGCCTGCACACTATGTAGCAGCAGCAGTCGCCCCACACCCTTGCCCATATAGTCAGGGTGCACAAAGAGCACCTCCAGCGCATCACCTGCCACCCCCGCAAACCCCACTGCCACATCAGCCTCATCCACCGCACACACCACCTGCATATGCTGCCACAGCTCATGTTTGGCTATCATAGCACCATACATCAGCAGGTCCTCCTCTTGCACAAAGTCATGCGTAGCCCGCACTGCTGCTTCCCATATCAGCAGCAGTCGGTCATAGTCGCCCCTGTTTATTGCTCTTATCTTCATTTATACATTGCGCAGGTCATCATCACCTACATACACCTTACAGATTTTCTTTTCTTCCCCACACCACTCCTGCTCACACTCTTTGCTATATACTCCGTTGCCATCGGCACCTTGCACGCCGTTTGTCCCATATACACCGTCACCTTGCCTATCTTTTCAGCCGCTTCCTGTGCCGCCGCTGCCAGCGGTGCCACATACACTCCCAGCCCTATCACATACCCATTCATAGTGTAGCGCACCCGGTTCGGTGCCCCGTGTATCTCTTTTTCCACTCGTTGCAGCAGTGCCCCCAGTTGGGCTATGTCCAGTTCCTCATCAGGCACCATCGCCACCATATCGCCCAGTGTAGCCCATCCGGCATTGGCCAGCCCCTCATTTTCACTATCTATCCATTCCAGTGCCTTTTGCCATCCATGTGGGCTTTCCGCTGCCACCCAGGCCACAGTATACTCTTGCAGGGCACCACAGTTGGCTGTTTCGGCCCATGTTTGCAGCTCGGTCGCACTTATTTGTTGTGGGTCCACTAGTAGCCCCGCCAGGTAGCGCGCATCATAGTTGCCCGTTGCATACAGCTCCAGTGCGGTCGCATGCCCATTCTTTTCACGCTTTCTTATCTTTTTTAGGTGTTCTATCTTCACCCCATACAGTGGCTCGGGCACACCATGTTTCATCATCGTGTTTTTATACCCCGCTTCTCCCAGTTGTTCCAGTTCCTGCATTATTTCTTTGGCAGTCATAGCAGCATCCTTTTTATAGCTGCCAAAGGTAGTGCATCATACCGCATCTATTTTACCCCTGCTTTTTTCAGGGCTGCCAGTTGGCGCAGTGCGGCATACACACCTATGTGTCCAGTGGTGGCATGGGTCTCAGTAGGCATATAGTCCAGCACCACATGGTCAGCCCCATACAGTTGGCGCACCTTCTTGTTCAGTTGTCGGGCATAGTCTTCCATCGTCAGTCCGCTCTTCCCAGGTGTTTTCCCTTCCTTGCCCACACCTATATACACCAGTGGTCGTTTGTCTCCAGTGGGTGCAGCCGTCAGCTTCAGCACATCCCCGCCACTCCACCACAGGCTGGGGCTTATTATTATATATTCGTCATAGTCATTGGGTGTCGTTAGCAATACCTTGCTTGCCAGCAGTCCCGCCAGGCTTTCACCTATCAGCACACCATTGCCCTTCGTTCTGTAGTGGCTGTTTATATATGCTTTCACAGTGTCGTTTATATACCTCATCATCCTGTCGCCACCACCACTGGTCGGCAGCAGTGCTTTGTCTTCAGCTAGTCGGCTCGGCGGGGTCATATCCCTTTTTCGGTCCCTATGTGTTATCCCCACCACTATACTTGGCTTTCGCCAGCCTATCCACTCATTCGCAGCATAGTGCAGCAGCCCTGTCAGGTGCAGGTAGTCCTCGTCCATACCCCCATCTAGCAGATACACCACCTCATATCGGCTCGTGTCATCAGTCCCATACCCAGCTGGCACACTTATATTTATAGCACGTTCTTGTTTGGGGCCATCGGGCAGTAGCACTGTTGCTCCTATGGTTATAGGGGTTGCTTGTGCAGCACACATATACCCCCAGCTCATCAGCACCATTACCCAAATCATATTACGCATAGTCGCAAATGTAAATGTATTCTCCACTGCACTAAGGGTTACTTTCGGGTGATTTTTCATGCATATTCATGTTATTTCTATTTTAGAATGTATTGTTTGCCTGCATTGTACTCTTTCTGTCAAATTTATTTTAATATATCCTCCCTTTCTTTTCGCTTTTACCCCACATTTTGCTAGATTTACAATAATATCACATGCTTTGCCCAACCATTTTTGCAGCATTGCAGTCTTATTATCAAAGTAGTGTCAACAACAAAAACAATTTGTCTATCGCTTTGGCATATAATGTAACTGGCCAGGCCAGTGAGTTGGAGCAGCTCATTCAAGGGTGCATTCGCAATGAGCGAAGTGCCCAGGAGAAGCTGTATCGACTTTTTTATCCCAAAATGATGGCACTCGTTAAGCGATACATAGACCACGACGAGCAAGCCGAAGAAGTACTCAACAACGGTTTTCTCAGAGCTTTCCAAAAGGTAAAACAATACACCTTCCAAGGCTCTTTCGAAGGTTGGATACGCAAAATCGTCTTCCATGCCGTGGCCGACTATGTCAAACAAAACGCTCGCTACTCCGATCAAATCATTTTGGTCGAAAAAGATGAAATGGTCCACAAAGACCTGGCAGATAAATTATATTATAACCAACTGTTGCAGTTAGTCCAAACATTACCGGATGCTACCCGCGCAGTTTTTAATATGTATGTGATGGAGGGATACTCGCATAAAGAAATAAGTAACATCTTAGGCATTAGCGAGGGTACCTCCAAATGGCACCTTTCCGAAGGACGAAAAAATCTCAAGGAAAAAATCGAAAAACTTGAACTACACCTTAGGCATTGACAGTTGTTGTGAGTAAGAACAGAAAACAAATTTTGTAAAAGCGTAAACAGTTTATCCATATGGATAAAGAATTCATAAACATAGACGACCTCTTCAGGCAGCGATTAGAGGGAGTCGAAGAAACAGAAAAAAGCGGCGCATGGCTCCGTATGCGCGACCTGCTCGATCAGGAGATGCCTCGCAAAAAGCGAATCGGCATCTTCTACTGGCGTCGCCTGTTCACAGCAGTCGCTGGGGCCTCTCTGCTAGCCACAGTTTGTGTTGGCGGCTACGAGCTCTCCTCGCTCTTCAGCCGTGGTGGCGCTTCTGTGGCCAATGTCAGTGTCTCTGGCTCAGCCTCGCACGATGGTGCTATAACTGTCGGCTCCACAGCCGCAGCTAGCCACTCCGATGCTATTGCTGCTCAGCTACGCACCGCCATCGGCGATGATTCTCAGTCCAGGGCTGTCGCTGCCGATAGGTCTGTGGTCCAAAAATCTGTTAAGAACCGTTACATAGCTTCAGGTGCTGCCATCCCCGATGCTAACCCTACCAATGCTGTTGTCGCTCGCTCTGTCAATGGAGAATTGCCTGTAGCCGCTGCCAAAAAATCAATCAATCATACCAACAATCATACTACTAATACCGCTGATGATGCCAATGCATCTGTAGCTAGCAACAATAACAATTCAACCCATTCAAGACAAGCAAATAACACTGCCAACACTGCCCCAAATAGGAGCAATAACGAGCAAAATACAGAAAATAAATGGGCAAAAAGTGAGCAAAAAGTGAGCAAAAATGGGAAATTTTTGCGCAACAATTCGCACAACAACGCATCACCTGCACCACTAGCCACGGGCACCCCTAGGTCTGCTGCAAGCCGCGCTGGTAGCGCAGTTCGCACGGCTACACCTACAGCTTCTGTGCTCGGTTCTGTAGCCCCAGGTGCAAAAAATAAAATTGCACAAAATAATTTGACGCCCACTGCTGCTACGCCCACCAATGTAGAGCCTGCTACATCACCGCTCACCCAAGAGCTTATTGAGCACCTCAGCATCAATAGTGATGTCCGCACGCATACCGCAGTTCCAGTAGTTCAGTCTGCTCATACAGCACATGTGCCGTTCATGAGTCCGTCTGTCATCACGCCTCACATCGATGCCGATGCGGCAACACCTGTGGCCAAAAACAATACTGCCACTACAGCCACACGCCCAGCCGCTACCGATAAAGCTAATCCAGCTACCACCAATCGCGATGCTGTGGCTAGCAATACTGCCAAGCCATATGCTACTGGTGGTGCTGTTAAGAAAAATCCTGCACCCGAAGAGGCTGTCACTGCTAAGCGTGTCATCACTAAGCTTACAGTGCACCAGCGCAGCATTCGTATAGCCGATAACACTTACGCATTCCCGCTCGATACTATCTCTACAGAGCGCATCAGTCTCGATGTAGATCAGAAAGTACCAGCCGGTTGGGAGCCTACTCCAGAGGAGCCTGTTAAGCATGGTGCTAAACAAGCTAAGACACAGCACGCTACAGGCGGTCAAATGTCTGGCAACTTGTCTGGCTCAGTATCAGCCAAGCGCCATCACGCCGCTGCCGACAATGCAGGTGGTGCCAGCAACTATAATGGTGCTGCTACCGATGCAGATGCTACCGACATGCCATCATCAGCTACAGCCCACACACCTAATGCTGGTAGCGATGTAGCCGATCCTCAGGCAGCACCTTCCGAGTCTACCGCTACTCCAGCCGCTACCAAGGCCGAAGCTACTACCGAGAAGAAGGCTGGCGTATCTATGATCAAGCGCTTATCTGCCGCTTTCAATGAGGTCAAGACCAATATGTCCAATCCTCAGTTCACAGGTGGTGTCACAGCGGGTGTCAATGCCAATTTCTTTGGCCCTGCTTCTTTCAAGGGTTTCCAATTCGGTGTCACTGGCAATGTGTCTTTCAACGAAACTTGGAACATCATGGGCGAGCTCAAGTACTTCCATAGGCTTGGCGGCTCAGCCTCTATTCAAGACAACTATTATTCTTATACTCAGGTCGCTTCCAATCTCTACCGTCGCGATAAGCAGCTAAGCTCTTACGACTTCTCTGCATTGCACACCCTCGAGATGCCTATATCAGTTCGCTATAGCATGGGTCGTTTCAACTTCTACGGCGGTGGCAACTTACTCTATGCATTCTCTATCAACACTGGTGCAGCTACCATGGTCGATCCTTACGCTACACCCGAGTATGTTACCGAAGTTGGCAACGACAACCAACCCTCACTCTCCGAGCGCGATTTCAGAAGTCGTTTTGGTCTAGGTTACCTCTTAGGTTTCTCCTATCAGTTAGCCCCCAATGCCAGCTTAGACCTGCGCAGCGTACAGACAGTTTGGGACAATGCAGCCACCACAGGTGCCAAGTCTATATCCAATCAGTTATACAAAACGCCTTCGCTTCAGCTGTCTATCATGTATCGTCTTGGTGGCAACCGTAGCCGTGAGTAATGCTTATATACTACATCATTTTACCATTATGTTGCCGGGCACTCCCCGGCAACATTTGGTTAGTGTCCTTGCTCTTAGTCCATTACTTATAGTAGTGCAAACGCTATTATATCATGTATCTTTACAGTAGCACATTAATTGTAGCTGTTTGTACTCATTATGGCACGGCGCAGGGTCAACAACAATTATACCATACACAATCAGGTTAGTATCCTCAGCTCCGGTGCCGACTTCTTTGGTCACATCACCCACATGGCAGCCACTGCTACCCACACCCTCCACCTTCAAACCTACATTTTCGAGCAAGACGAAACAGGGCATCAGGTCGCACAGGAACTCATAGCCGCTGCAGCTCGCGGTGTTCAGGTCTATCTCCTGGTCGATGGCTATGCATCTCGCTCGCTAACCACCACATTTATAGATAGTCTCAAGCAGGGTGGGGTACGTGTAGGTTTCTTCGAGCCTTTCTTCAAAGGGCGTAGTTTCTATTTCGGTAGGCGCATGCACCACAAGCTAGTCGTAGCCGATGCAGCATCCTGTTTAGTAGGTGGCCGCAACATCGGCAATCGCTACAATGATTTTCCTGGTGCCCCCGCTTGGATGGATTGGGCACTCTATGTTCAGGGCCAGGCTGCTGCCGAGATGCATAAGGTCTGCATCAGCATGTGGAACCGTTCAGTATTTAGAGCCAGATGTTCTAATCAACTACCTCACAAGCCCTTGCCAGGAGCTTCCGTTTGCAAGGTCCGCATCCGCCGAAATGATTGGGTCTATCGGCGCACAGAGGTGCTTGCCACATATCGTCAGCTTCTTGCTCAGGCACAGTCAGAGGTAGTTATCATGACTAGCTATTTCTGGCCTCCCGATAATCTCTTGCGGCGCATGGAGCGGGCAGCCGCTCGTGGGGTGCGCATTCGGCTCATCCTCACTGGCTATGCCGATGTTCCCCTAGCCAAGTATGCCGAGCGTTATCTCTACGATCGGCTCTTTCGCAGCGGCATAGAGGTATACGAGTATCAGCGCAATGTACTTCATGGCAAGATAGCTGTTGCCGATGCACGCTGGCTCACATGTGGCTCTTACAATGTCAATAATATTAGTCAGTTTGCCAGTGTAGAACTCAACCTTGATGTAGATAACCAGCAGGTGGCCCAACAGTTGCGCACTCGTCTAGATTCCATCATGGCTACAGACTGTCACCACATCATTCCCCCCAAAGGTGGTTACGCTCTAGGTGTTTGGCGCACTTTTGTTTGTGCGCTTGCATATTGGTTGGTACACTTTTTGTTTTTTATGTTCACATTCTATTTTAGCCAACGTAGAGTACGTTAGCGGTCTAGTATGCGGCGCACATAGTCGGCCAGCACTTCTGGTGTCCAGCCAGCTACACGCCCTCGTTGCACTACTATTTTGTTAGCTGCTGCATAATCTGGATAATAGTAGAACACACAATTAGCATGTTCATTTGCCCATCCTATTATCTCTCCAAATCTCAAGTCGTTGATAAGTAGAGAGTCTCCTCGCTTTTCAGCCGTATAGAAACCTTGAGAGAATCTTTGCAACCTAGCTATGTCCTCTTGTTTAGTGCTGTTTGCTAACAACCATTTTTGTTGAGGTCTATATTTAATTGGCACAGGTTTGTCACCGCTCCATACTGACCTATACCCTATATGAAACCCGCTATCGTCTTGAGCTATACAATACCAATACATATTTGTAAGTGGTGTCGGTGTACTCATGAAGTTGTTGTAGATTATTTGTTGGCTAGCCAATTGTTTTTTTACATGCCTGTCGTTATCTAGCTTAAGTAGTATGCCAAGTGTAAGGTAACAGCTGCTTATGCATATAGCACCTATAGCTACTCGTTTTCTTAATACTGTATTTTGGCTCCATATACTTAGTAGCACTGCACCCAACAGCGGCCATATAGTAAATAGTGGGTCAGCCACATACATAGTGTTGAAGGATATGCGGACATGGCTAAATGGTTCTAACCAGCCTGTCCCATAATTGTTGAATGCATCTATAAAAAGGTGCACTAACATCTGTATCCCCCAAAACCATCCCCACTGATTAGTGGTCATTTCTGTTGATTCCCATAGTCGTTTACTGGCAATTGCTAGCAAAGGCGCAGCCAATATCACAAATAATAATGAGTGCGTAAAACCCCTATGTGCCAGTAACTCTTCAGACAGAGGTAGCCAAAAAGAGGCCACAAAGTCTATATCTGGCAGGCTATTAGCCACAGCTCCTATTGCTAGTGCCTTCTTGCCCATCTTATTGCCAGCTATAGCTTCACCTATACAAGCGCCCAACACTATGTGTGTTACTGAGTCCATAAGGGCTTAAAGTTACAGCCAAGAGGCAATAAGAATTGATATTTCATATTTCACCCTTATTTTCCCACTTCTAGTTTTAGCAGTTTTGCTTATCCATGCTGCTCAATGTTGTACATTTACACCCTTAAATTATATATATCATGGTTTTACGTAGAACTTTAGTAGCCGGCATTGCCATTGCTATGTTGGCTTCTTGTGGTTCGCAATCCGAACAAAAGACACAGTCAGCTGAAGCCTCAGCCAAAAAGCTGCTCGACCCAGCTAATATTGATACAACTGTTCGCCCAGGCGACAATTTCTTTCAATATGCTAATGGTGCATGGCTTAAAAAGAATCCAATTCCAAAATCCAAAGTTAGATGGGGGAGCTTCAATGAGTTGGACGAATATAATAATGCTGTTTTGCATGAGTTGCTAGATTCTTCAGCTACTATTGCTAATGCACCAAAAGGTTCAGTAGTTCAAAAAGTGGGTGATTTCTATCGTACAGGTATGGATAGTGTGGCTATTGATAAAGCAGGACTCACTCCGCTCAATGCCATTTTTGCACGTATAGATGGAATCAAAGATGCTCCATCACTCATTGCAGAGTTAGCTACAGAGCATACACAGGGCTTGGGGCAGGTGTTCGGATTCTATATTGGTCCCGATGATAAAGATGTAACTAAAATGATTTGTCAGTTCGGCCAGGGCGGCTTGGGGCTTCCTGACAAAGACTTTTACACAGCTAAAGACGATAGAACAGCTAAAATTCGCGAAGCGTACAAAGCATTTATACCAAAAATGTTGATGTTAATGGGCGATGATGAGGCAACCGCCAAGAAAGCCGGTGCTGATATTTACAGGTTAGAGCAATCTCTGGCTGCTGCTTCTATGTCTAGAGTAGAAATGAGAGACCCTTACAAGTTGTATAACAAGTACGACTTAGCTACTATATCTAAGAAGACGCCTGGTATGGACTGGAAGGAACTAATGAGTCAATTGAAAGTTACTGGCCAAGATACGGTCATCGTTGGCACTCCTGCTTTCTTTGTAGAGTTGGCCAAACAGGCTAAAGCTACTCCAGTTGATACTTGGAAGAAATACCTTAAATTTCATACTGTTCGTGTATTTGCTCCGTACTTAGCCAAAACATTTGACACTACTTCTTTTGCTTTCTATGGCAAGGTGATGCGCGGTCAAGAAGAGCAGGAAGTTCGTTGGAAGCGCATTTCACATGTTGTTGATGGCTCTATTGGCGAGCTGCTTGGTCAGATGTATGTAGATCGCACCTTCAAGCCTGAAGCTAAAAAGCGTATGCTCGACATGGTGAACAATCTACAACAAACATATGCTGAGCGTATACAAAGACTAGATTGGATGAGCAACGAAACCAAACAAAAGGCACTAGGGAAGCTTAATACATTTGTAAAGAAAATAGGTTATCCCGACAAGTGGAGAGATTACACTGCGCTCAATATTGTTAATAATGATTTTATAGCCAATCTAATCGCTTCTTCAGAGTGGGATTATAATTACCAACTTAGCAAATTAGGTCGCCCTGTAGACCGCACCGAGTGGGGTATGACTCCTCCTACAGTTAATGCTTACTACAATCCTGCATTTAACGAGATTGTGTTCCCAGCTGGTATCTTACAATATCCGTTCTTCGATGTTGATGCAGATGATGCTGTAAACTATGGCGGTATTGGTGGTGTAATAGGTCATGAAATTACACATGGTTTCGACGATCAAGGTAGATTATATGACGCAAATGGAAACCTTAGCAATTGGTGGACTTCCGAAGACTCTGCAAACTTTACATTAAAAACCAATAAAGTGGTAGAAATGTATGGTAAAATAGTAGTTATTGATAGTCAAAAGCTAGATGGCAACCTTACACTAGGTGAAAATCTTGCAGATTTGGGTGGAATTAGTATCTCCTACGAGGCATTCAAGAAAACTAAACAAGGGCAAAGCAATGAGAAAATTGATGGATTTACACCCGATCAACGTTTCTTTTTAAGCTGGGCACAAGTATGGCGCGCCAACACAAGACCAGAAGAACTGGCGCAAAGGTTGAGGACAGACGTACATTCTCCTAGTGAGGTAAGATGCAATATTCCAGTAGCCAATATGGAAGCATGGTACAAAGCATTCAATGTACAACCTACAGACAAAATGTATATACCCGAGACGGACCGCCTATCAGTATGGTAGTTGCAGGGTTGTTTTATTTATTTGTACGGGATAGTGGCAACACTATCCCGTTTTTATTTTAGAAATGAGTATGTTTCCAAAATATATTTTTATGTTTACCAACCATATCTCGTTGGTTATCTGTCTATAATGAGCATATTGTTCATTTTTTTTGAATAATTTTAGGTGCCACTCATTATCACGATTGATTTCAAAAGTTTTAGTGGGTGAATAATTAACTCAACACTGATTAATTGGTAATGATTATGAGCAGAACAAGGTTGCTGTTTTTATTAATGCTTATCTCTTTCGCTGGAAAGATTTCAGCGCAGATGGTGGGTACTAACTGTTATTTACAAGGCAGATATTTGGAAATTGGTATGTGTCCTAATGGTGCATTTGGTACATGTAACCCTCAAGGCGCTATCCCTGCCGGATATCATCCTCATACTGGGGCTACCCCTGGTCCTAGTGGCACCAACCTTGCTGAGGTCTACGACTGGGGCAAAGATGGGTGGGCTGTGGGTACACCTCCATTTATGGGCGACTATACATACCCAGGCTCCCCATTCGAAGGTTGGGAATTGCAGATTGGTGCGGGGCGTGTTCAGGCATTTCAGTCTTGCACGGGCTTTATGACTGCTGCAGGTGGAATGACGATGACTGGTGCACACTCTGGTTATACAAATATAGGAGGTAGTGCGCGTGGTGTATGGACAGGTACGGGTACTATGGCTGGTGCTACTCTTTCTATTCGTCAAGAAACTCGAGTAGATACATTAGCATCTGCTGTTGTTGTTACTACACTGCTTCGCAATACTGGAGCTGTAGTAGCTCCTAACGTTTATTACCTCCGTTCATGCGACCCAGATAATGCCCAAACTTGGAGCTCACTTGGTGGAGGTTTCCCTACTGTAAATCGGATTGTACATCAAAACGAAGATGCTAGACACAGAGTCCTTGTGAAATCTTACGATAATTCATTGGGTGAATCTCGCTCTTACATGGGTTTAGGAACCAAAGATTGTCGTGCAAAGTGCTTTATATACACTTCTTGGTCATTAGGGTCCACTATCGATTTATCTACAGTTTGGAATCAAACATATGGAGCAGCAGGCACTTCTGTTCAATATAATCTTGGAGCATGTTTACCAGTAGGCTGCACACCTCAGGATATTGCTATCGGCTTAGTATACAGAATTGGTAACATTGCACCAGGAGACAGTGCAGTAATTTCTTATGCTTATATTTTTGATGGAGATGCAGGTATTGACGGTGCATTCCCTGATCCACGTTTAGCAATAAATGGTATGCCACGTCCAGTTACTGCTCATCCTGCTCCTACATACGATACTTTTGATGTATGCGCTGTGCCTGGCACCACATCTATCAATGTAGATATACTGAACGTTATAGACAAAACATGGACTTGGAGCCGGTGGACTTGGGCGCCATCTATAGGTTTGGCTACTACCACTGGTGTTAGTAATGTTATTAATACATCTTCATTGCCTCCAGTTATTACTTACACTATTACAGGTACAGATAGTGCTATTGGTATGACCTCTTGCCTTAACAAGGTATTCTATCTAACGCTCATCACTTGTAATGGTGCTGAGGCAAATAGTCCTTGCGAGGGTGATACGCTTTGGCTCAATGCTCCTGGCGATTCTACAGCTGCCACTTATCAATGGTACGGCCCCGCTCCTTCCACATCAATATTTGCCACTTCTCAGCGCACCTTCCTTTATCCTGCAGCGGCATCTATGAATGGGGTTTACCATGTTATTAAAACAGTATTTGGTGTGCCCGATACTTCTGATGTGACAGTAACCATAAGGCACAAACCAGTAGTTTCAGCATCTAGTAACGCGCCACTTTGTATAGGTGCTGCAAATACACTACTGCTCAATGCGGTCACAGATTCACCTGTAGTTTCTTACAGTTGGTCCGCCTCTCCTCCCAGTTTTACATCTACTATGTCCAATCCATCTATTCCTGGCTTCGATATCGTAGACACAGGTTTGTATACAGTTATTGTACAATCTGCATATGGATGTAAGGATACAACAAGTACTTATGTTACTATTATTCCACCACCGCCACCTCCAGTGGTAGTTGCAGTTACGCCCTATTGTAAAGGAGATGCATTTGTGCCATTTACTGTCACTGGAGTTAGCGCAGGCGCTACGGTAAGGTGGTACACTGCGGCTTCAGGTGGCACTCCTTCTGGTACAACCCCTACTATAAATACTAGTGTGCCCGGTGTTTATACACATTGGTTCAGTCAGATAATTGGTAGTTGCGAAAGCTTCCGCGACTCTGTAGTTGTTACTGTTAATCCTACTCCTGTAGCTGACTTTAATTTTATTGTCAATTCTGGCTGCCCTAGCGATACTGTAACATTCACAAATGCTAGTGTAGGTGCCACATCCAATACTTGGACTTTTGGCGACGGTCAAACAGGCTACGAAGTCAATCCAATACACTTATATAATGGACCTGGCGACAACTTCAATGTTATTTTACGTGTTGTTAATTCTTTTGGTTGTGTCAGTGTAATAAATAAACCAATTGATACTCGTAATCGTATTATAGCAGACTTTTCTGTTGCAGATACTATGGTTTGCAATGGTACACCAGTTGTTCTCACTGACTTATCATTCTTCAACAGAGTGCCTACGTATACTGTAAATGAAACTGTGATGTCTACCAACTGGGATTTTGGTGATGGCAATGGCACAATAGATGGTGGTGGAGTTACTGTAAATCATACTTATGCTAAGCCTGGTTACTATCAAATAAAACTTACAGCTACAGACAGCATAGGTTGTGTGGCTGAGGTTCGTAAGAATGTAGTAATCATTCAGCCAGTAATACGTGCAGTATCAGATACAACTTTCTGTCTTCCTGCTGGTGTAGATATGCAAATTGTAACAAGTGTCACTACACAACCAGATGAGATACCTGGTGATACTTATAGCTACAATTGGACACCGGCCACTAGTCTGAGCTCTGATGTTGTTAAAGATCCATATTTCTCAGGTCTTGGTGTATTTGTATATACATTCACTGCTACGCTCACTAACGAGGGTTGCTCACAATCTCATGTTGTTACCATCAACTCTGTGCCCCCTACTAGGCTCACAGATGTAACCTTGGACACTAGAATAACACTTGGCAATAGCATCAGGCTGAATGCTGATAGTCACGAATTCTATAGGTGGTTCCCTAATGATGGTAGCCTTGATAATTACAATATCAACAATCCAGTAGCTACCCCCACTGTAACTACTACATACATGGTTCAGGGTATGGACAAATACGGATGTAGAGACACAGCGTATGTTACAGTATTGGTAGACAGTACGCAGCAAGAGTTTATTCCTACTGGTTTCACGCCAAACGGAGATGGAAAGAATGATCTTTTCAGAGCAGTGGGCTCTAAATTTCAGAAATTACTAGAAATGAGAGTATACAACCGCTGGGGGCAGCAGGTGTTTTATACCAACAATCGAGAAGTGGGTTGGGATGGCACCTACGAGGATGGTAAAAACGCCGATATTGGTACATACTACTACACTATTATAGTAGCACGTCCTGGTTATCACGAAAATATTGTTTACAAAGGCGAAGTAACACTAATCAGATAGCATTTTATGTGTGATCATACTTAGGCGTAGTTGCTTTTTAGCAATTACGCCTATTTTATTTAATGATATTTTGTGATAGTTGATGGTTTGTCGAAATAATTATATGAAACATAACTCGTTGATTTTCAGCACTTAACATTAAGCTTCGGGCTAATTTTATACATTCTTATGTGCATTTAGCCAACTGTTTTAGTAATTTGCCTGTCTATATTTGTAAGCCAATCAATTTCTTTTTCTTAACTAAATGGTTATATCATTTTTATGATTGGGATTTGTAGGTTTCATTTATGAGAAAAAACAGAGAACTATGCTTAGTACTGCATCTAATTTTGTGAAGAAGGGATTAAAACTATTATTTATTACTGTAGCCATTGCATCATCTGCTAATGCTCAAATTGTTGGCACTGATGTTTTCTTACAAGGTCGCTATTTAGAGATTGGTGAGTTAGGTAATGGTGCTTTCGGTGTTACATCCACACCTCCCGCTGGCTATCACCCACATTGCCCTACCTGTTTCCCTACAACAGCTTTAGCTGAGGTTTATGATTATGGCAAAGACGGATGGACCGTAGGTACCCCTCCATACATGGGTGATTACACTTATCCTGGCTCCCCTTTTGAAGGATGGGGACTACAGGTTAACGGTGGCAGAACACATGCTTTTACTCCTGGTGGTTTCACTTCAGCTGGAGGCTCACTTACTGGTAGTATAACAGGATACAGTAACTCTGGCGGCAGAGCTACAAGTTTGTTTACGGGCACAGCTGCTGGTGGGGCTATGGCAGTTCGTCAAGAAACAAGGGTAGATACGTTAGCTTCCGCCGTTATCGTCACTACAGTAATGCGAAACACTTCAGCAGCTTCGCTAAATAACGTTTATTATCTACGCTCTTGCGATCCCGATAATGACCAAACTTGGCCAGGTGGTGGTTTTGTCACTACTAACACCATTACGTATCAAAACGACATTAGACATCGTGTATTGGTAAGTGCTGTTGGCGCAACAGGTTCTATATCCTATATGGGCCTTGGTACTAAAGATTGTCGCGCTAAAGCATTTATTTATGATTGGTGGTCTATGCCAGTTTCTGTGGATTTTGCTGATATATACAATGAAACTGTGACAGGTTGGGGTAACTACTATTACAATGGTACCCAAATTGGGGATATTGGTATTGGTCTTATATATAGAATAGGTAACATAGCTCCTGGTGATAGTGCAATAGTTTCTTATGCATACATATTTAATGGAATACCTGGTATTGATGAGGCCTTCCCTGACCCTACACTTAAAGTGCACACCACTACCTATCCTTCTATTGCCCCACCAACTCCAGAATTCGATACATTCGATGCATGCCAATACCCAGGTCTTACATCTGCTAATATCAACATCCTCTTTGGCGATGACAAGTGCTGGAGCTGGAGTAGTTGGACTTGGGCACCTGCGGTTGGCCTTGCTACTACAACTGGTGTCAACAATACTATCAATTTCAATGTTATTCCTGGTATGATCACTTATACCATCACTGGTACAGATAGTGCTGCACACATGTTTTCTTGTAATACTAAAACATTCTACCTCACTGTTATAACTTGCAACAAAGCCGTAGCTAACTCTCCTTGCGAGGGTGATACACTTTACTTTAATGCTCCAGGCGATTCTACAGGTGCCTCTTATCAGTGGTATGGTCCAGCTCCATCTACTTCGGTTTTTGCTACCACACAGTCCACTTATATTTATCCAGCATCAGCCTTCCATTCTGGAGTATATTCTGTTATCAAAACCGTTGCAGGTATACCAGATACCTCCGATGTAACTGTTGTAGTGAGGCACAAACCTAACCTAACAGTTACTAGCAATGCACCGCTGTGTGTAGGCGCAGCTAATACGCTATTGCTCAACGCCATTACAGATTCGCCAGTAGTAACTTACGATTGGACTGCAACTCCTTCAGGCTTCACATCTGCTCTTGGCAATCCAACAATACCAGGTTTCGACGAAACAGATACTGGTTTATACAAGGTGATTGTGACCTCAGTGCATGGCTGTAAAGATACTGGTACAGTTTATGTAACCCTGGTTCCTCCTCCTCCTCCTCCTATAGTTAGTGCTCATACGCCATATTGTAGAGGAGATGCGTTTATTCCTTTCTCTGTATCTGGAATATCAGCAGGCGCTACAGTGCTTTGGTATGCTGCAGGCACAGGTGGCACAGGCTCGCCAACACCTCCTGTAGTTAATACCAATGTAGCTGGAGTCTACACATATTGGTTCACTCAAACTATAGGTAGTTGCGAAAGCCCTCGCGATTCCGTTACTGTAGTTGTTAATCCAACTCCAGTTGCCGATTTCTCATTCGTTGTTAGTGCAGGTTGTCCTAATGACACTGTAACTTTCACTAATACCACAGTAGGTGCTACAGCGTACACTTGGACTATGGGAGATGGGCGTACACTCTACGATATCAATCCTACTCACATTTATAACCCTGGGGGGGATAGTTATAACGTGTCACTCCGTGCTGTCAATGCATTTGGTTGTGTAGATTTGGAAACGAAACCTGTTGATACAAGAAATCGTATAGTGGCTGACTTCATTATCTCCGATACTGTAGTTTGTAATGGTACACCGGCTGTCTTTACAGATGCATCATATTTCAATAGAGTACCTACTTTCACTGTCAACGAAACGGTGATGTCTACTAATTGGGACTTTGGCGATGGTAATGGAACAATAGACAACGGTGGGGCTGTTGTAAATCATACTTATGCTAAGCCTGGCTATTATCAAGTCACACTTACAGCATTCGATTATATTGGCTGCTCTGCAGTAGTGCGCAAAAACATAGTAGTTGTACAGCCTATTATACGTGCTGTGTCCGACACTACTTTCTGCTTACCTCCCGGATCTACTATGCCAATCAATGCTACTGTTACCACTCAGCCAGACGAGTTGCCATATGATACTTACGTTTACAATTGGACTCCATCCGTTGGCTTAAGTTCTAGTTCAGTGTCAAATCCAGATTTTAGCGGTCTTGGTACTTTTGTATATACTTTTACTGCAACGTTGCAGTTGGAAGGATGTACACAGTCTCATGTTGTTACAATTAATTCTGTGCCTCCTACAAAACTCAAAAATGTTACGCTTGATACGAGAATCATGTTTGGAAATAGTATAAGACTTAATGCAGAAGATCATGAATTCTATAGATGGTCACCTAACGATGGTAGTCTGGACAATTTCAATATCAACAACCCAGTTGCAACACCAACGGTTACTACCACATATATGGTAGAGGGTATGGATAAATACGGTTGCCGTGATACTGCATTTGTTAAGGTTATTGTTGATAGTACTCAAGATGAGTTTATTCCTACAGCATTTACTCCTAATGGAGATGGAAAGAATGATATCTTTAGAGCAGTAGGAACAAAATTCCACAAACTTGTAGAGATGAGAGTCTACAACCGTTGGGGCCAGCAAGTGTTTTATTCCAACACACGCGAAGTAGGTTGGGACGGTACATTTGAAGGTCAACCTGCTGATATGGGAGTCTATTATTATACCATTATAGTTGCAAGACCTGGATTCACAGAAAATCAATTATATAAGGGCGAAGTTACCCTTATCAGATAGAGAATGTTTTAGGTTTATATATAGCCCCCGAGATATTACTCGGGGGCTATTTGTTTTATTATATCCAGTTTACGCTCCATAATACCTCGAAAAATAGAAAACTGTATATTCGCAAAACACTTTCATATTTATGGCTTTAATTAAATCTATATCGGGTATAAGAGGCACCATAGGTGGAGCTCAAGGCAAAAACCTAACACCCATTGATGTAGTAAAATACGCAGCAGCATACGGCGCATGGGTAGCTCAGCAAGGCGTAAAAGGTAAAATCATCATAGGTCGAGATGGTAGAATATCTGGTGGATTGGTAAGAGACCTTGTCGCTGCAACCCTTATAAGTATGGGGTGCGATGTTGTTGATCTAGGCCTTAGTACAACTCCAACAGTTGAGATGGCAGTAAAAATGGAAGGTGCTGCAGGTGGCATCATTTTAACTGCAAGTCACAATCCTAAAGAGTGGAATGCACTTAAGCTACTCAACAGCAAAGGTGAATTCCTCAGTGGAGAAGATGGACAGTGGATTCTCGACTATGCTGATGCAGGTATGGGCACTTTTTCTGATGTCAATAGTCTTGGTTCGCTATCTGTAGATGATACTTATATTGATAAGCATATCAACGAGATACTCAAGCACCCACTGGTTGATGTTGCTGCTATTGCTGCTCAAAACTATAGTGTTGTGGTAGATGCGGTCAACTCTACAGGTGCCATTTCAGTAGCTCCATTACTACATGCACTCGGTGTTGCTAAAGTCACTGTTATAAATCAAGAGGTTACGGGTCACTTTGCCCACAATCCCGAACCTTTGCCTGAAAATCTCGTCGGTCTTTGCTCTGCAGTGGTGACCAATGGTGCTACACTCGGCATAGCAGTAGACCCCGATGTTGATCGACTTTGCTTTGTGAGCGAGGATGGTAGTCTTTTCGGTGAGGAATACACGCTAGTTGCCGTAGCCGACTACATATTAACACACAAAAAAGGAAATACAGTATCCAACCTCTCCTCTACGCGCGCGCTAAAAGACATTACAGAAAAACATGGTGGTCTCTATTATGCAAGTGCCGTTGGTGAAGTAAATGTTGTGAAGAAAATGAAAGAGGTAAATGCGGTTATTGGAGGAGAGGGTAATGGAGGTATCATTGTGCCAGAACTTCATTACGGCAGAGACGCCCTCATTGGTATTGCGCTATTCCTTACGCACCTAGCTAAAACAGGAATGTCACCTAGACAGCTAAGAAATTCCTATCCTAATTATTGTATCTCCAAAAACAAAATTGAATTAGCAGAAGGAGTTGATGTCAAAAGTATATTCGAAAAAATAAAAGAAAAATACAAACACAATCCAATAAATACTGTTGATGGACTGCGAATAGACTTCGATAATAATTGGGTTCATCTCCGTACTTCCAACACAGAGCCAATTATAAGAATTTATGCAGAAAGCAACTCCGAAGAAACAGCTGCTGCACTCGCAAAAAACATAATGGCCGATATTCGCAGTTTTATGAGCTAAGATCATTTATCCATTGTAGAATTATGGGTGGGGCATTTGTATTATTGTACCCACCCATGATAACATTAAATCGCCTTAATGTCTAGTTCCATATAAACCGGGCAGTGGTCTGAGTGTACAATTGTGGGCATTATTTTTGCATGTTTCAGGTGTTTAGTTAGGTCTTCCGACACATTGATATAATCTATACGCCACCCCTTATTAGTAGCTCTTGCCGTGCCACGCGCACTCCACCACGTATACTGGTGAGGTTCTTTGTTTATATGCCTAAAGGTATCCACAAAGCCCCCCTCAAAAAACTTATCCATCCAGGCACGCTCTTCAGGTAAAAAGCCAGTGTAATTTTTATTCCGCACTGGGTCGTGTATGTCTATTGCTTTATGGCATATATTATAATCGCCGCAAACTATTATTTTACCTCTCTCTTGCCTAAGTCTTTGTACATACTCATAAAACTCATCTAGCCATTGATACTTATAAGCCTGCCGCTCTTCGCCACTTGTCCCACTCGGAAAGTAAGCATTTACCAAGGTTATTCCGTCAAAGTCTGCCGTTATCACTCGTCCCTCCTCGTCACTTTGCTTATAGTTATTGCCCATTTGTACTATTTTAGGCTCCTTCTTTGTTAGTATAGCCACACCGCTATAACCTTTCTTCTGCGCGGAGAATGAAAATACCTTATATCCAGCCTCATTGATAGCATCCTCTGGCACATCTTCTTTATTTGCTTTTATTTCTTGCAGGCATACTATATCAGCTGGGTCAGACTTTAACCAGTCTATAAATCCTTTCTTTATAGCACTTCTTATACCGTTTACATTATAGGTTACTATACGCATACTAATCTTCTTTTTTGTTTGTGAAGGTAATAATATCTGTATTACATATGCCCCTCATCTGCCAGGCTGGTAAAGCTATCACCCGCAATAATTATGTGGTCTAGCAGGGTTATGTCCATTATCTTAGCAGCCTCTTGCAACTGTCGGGTCATGTTAATGTCTGCTTGAGATGGATTCGGATTACCTGATGGATGATTATGAGCTACTATAAATCTATTTGCATTATGCAGCAGGCAATTCTTTAGCACCATTCGCACATCCACTACTGTTGCCGTCATGCCGCCGCTACTTAGTAGTTCATGCCGGAGCAATTTGCCAGCATTGTTTAGGTAGAGCACACAAAATACCTCATGAGTTAAGTCTTGCAGCAGTGGTCTTACTATGGGTAGTGCAGCAGTACTGCTATTTATACTTGGCCTTTCTAGTGCCTCCGATAGTTGCCTTCTTCTCCCGAGTTCCATTGCTGCTGCAATAGATATAGCCTTCGCTTCTCCTATGCCTTTCACTTTTTGTAACTCCTTCAGACCGAGCTTGCCTAGCTCTAGTAGGTTCCCGTTTGCTATACTCAAAATCTCTCTAGCCAGGTCTATTGCTGATTTCTCCCTCGTCCCTGATGAAATCAAAATGCCCAGCAGCTCCGCATCCGACAGCGATATCGGGCCCTTATGTAGCATTTTCTCTCGCGGTCGCTCATCTTCCGCCCAATTCTTTATACTGTTAGACTCTTGCATTTTGTATCAATCCTGTTTGACTTTATCACTACAAGCAAAGCAACTGCTCATTGTTTTTATTCGCCTTGTACCATTGTAGCGTAAATTTCATTTCAGTATAAAGTTAATTGGAATTGCATTCGGAAAACAAAACAGTATTTTTGTGAAAACTATCCGATTTGAAATACGTTAACGGGCTTGATACTCTTAGGGCCATTTCAGTGATACTCATCATTATTTGCCATTGGGGGCCTTTCTTTCCTAAGGGCTCGTTTGCAGATATTGTCATGACAGAGGTTATCCCTTCTGGAGAATTTGCTTTTGCACTATTTTTTGTTATTAGTGGATACCTCATTACGACTATATTGCTCAATGCACGAGCCAAAAGCGAACGTGACGGCACTACTAAATCCTCTGTAATCAAAAGTTTCTTTGCTCGTAGAGTCCTCCGAATTTTTCCCGTCTATTACCTCACATTAGCTGTACTCTATATCGTTGGGCACCCTTATCTCCGAGAGCACCTCTGGTACTACATCTTCTATATGGGCAACATACTCCCTTTTTTGGAAAATAAAGTCAACCCTCTAGTACATTTCTGGTCCTTGGCCGTAGAAGAACAGTTCTATCTTATTTTACCTTGGGTAGTTATTTTTGTTAATAAGAAGTATTTACGCAATATATTTCTTGCTTCCATAGCTGTAGCAATTATTAGCAAATATATTATACTATTTGTTATGCATCGTTCTTTCACCATGCTTGTTGTCAATTGGTTCGATGCTTTTGGTGTAGGTGCACTATATGCACTTGTTAGATCCGAAGGAGAAACCAATTATAAATCATTTGATAAAAAATATTTATTGGCACTCGTAGTCCTTATGTATATAGGCTGGCATCTGGCACCAATTAGTGGCACACCTATGGTACTTATGTATACACGCTTCATGGATATTATCTTAGCATTAGCTTGTATCATATTTGTTCTCAACAACAGGTCTAAATTTATCAGTAAGTATCTTCTCGAAAATAGATTTCTGAATCTTATTGGTCGCATTAGCTATGGTCTGTATGTGTATCACTATGTTATGGAGCCTCCTATCCAAAACTTCATGGACAACTATCTATCTGACCACAAGAATTTACCTACATTTTGTTACAACTTCTACTTCACCTATACGCTCAAGTATGTAGTGGTTTTCACAGCTTCAGTTGTTTCCTATTATGCCATGGAACTTCCTCTGCTTCAACTCAAAAATAAATTCAGCTATAATAAGTAGTGCTAATAAAGCCATACACTACTAATGATTGCCTGGTATATTTTGGGTTTAAACCAGTTTTTCCGATAGCCATTTAGGTATTTCGTGGGGAGTGTAGTTTTCGAGCTCATACATGAGTTCGTCTATAGTATCTGCACTGCGCACTATACTGTGTGTTTGCTCTGTAAGAAAGCCTTCTTGCACCATTGAGCTGAACATTGCCTTTAGTGGATCGTAGTATCCATTCTTGTTTAGGAGGCAAATGGGTTTTCGGTGTAGTCCGAGTTGTGCCCATGTTATCATTTCAAATAACTCCTCGAATGTGCCCCATCCTCCGGGTAGTGCTATGACGGCCTCTGAGCGTTGGTGCATGAGTAGTTTGCGTTCATGCATTGTTTTTACAGTTATAAGCTCTTGAACACCGGTGTGGGCTATCTCTTTGGTGTGTAGAAAGTAGGGTATAATGCCTGTCACTTTACCGCCCTGTGCTAGTGCCCCATCTGCTACTGCACCCATGAGGCCTACTCGCCCGCCGCCATATATTACTTCTATTCCTTGTGCTGCCAATCGGCTGCCAACTTCGTAGGCTGTCTCTCTGTATACTTCGTTATATCCTTCGGATGCACCACAAAATACCACTGCACTCTTCATCATGTCTTAGTTTTAAAGGTTAAAAATAAAGAACTATTGCTTAGTCTGTCAGTTAGGTCTATTTCTTTTAATGTTTTCTTTACTTGAGCAAAGCTCCATTAGGTTGTAGCAGGGGTCATTTTATTGTTGCAGTTTTTAGGGCAATTATGTGGCTGGTATGGTTTGGAAGATACATTTAAGTGTGTGTTTTTGCGCATTTTTGATTTTTTGTGTTTTAGGTGTAAGTGGTTGATAGTCAGTGGGTTTTGGGTGATTTTGTTTTTGGTTTTGCGCAGTTTTTGCGCGGGTGATTTTTGTTTTTTGTGTTGTCTGCTTGAGTTTTTCATTGTGATGTCTGCTTGTTTTGTTCTGCTTGTGTTGTTTTCTTGTGATGTCTACTTGTGTTATTCTGCCCAGCTGCTCTTACTTTCTTTTGCTTGTCCAAAAGAAAGTAACAAAGAAAAGGACCCCATTATTGCGATCGCTCCGCGGCAATAATGGCTAGCTAGGCGCTGAACTGTGGGGGAAGGGCATTGGGCAACTTTTCTTATTTGCCTATGGTGGTTGGTTCTTTTGACTTTTTGCTGGGGCATGGTTTTGTCTTCTTTT
>CALRKH020000018.1:0-41158 GCA_943367855.1 Asaia bogorensis
TCGGCTTTGATGGCTGCTATAGCAGGGTGGGCAGCAAAAACTGTTCGTTCAAAATCGTTCCTTACCAGGTCTTTCCATTGTTCCACTGCTAGTGTGCCTAGTTGGGCCAAGTTGAATGAAGCTGGCCCTGGGCTGATATTGGCAAACGCATCGCGGGTGGAAACATGTATGCCAGGGCATACTATTTTGAGCTGATAGGCACTGAGGTCTAGTTGTATGGGTTGCAGCTGCTCGCCACGGCCAAAAGCTACCTGAGGACTATTGTAGATAAAGAACGGGCAGTCGGACCCTAGCTGTAGCGCAAAGCTAGCTAGCGCCTGCTGTGTATAGCCTAGTTGGCAATAGTCGTTGAGCAGTTGTAGCATATAGGCGCCATCGGCAGAGCCTCCGCCTAGCCCTGCGCCCATAGGCATAGCCTTGTGCAGGTATATATCTAGCGGGGGTAGCGCGCCACCTGTAGCTTGCTGCAGCAGCTCATATGCCTTCCATATCAGATTGTCGGTAGCATTGCCAGCCACTGCCAGCCCACTGCTTATCAGTTGGGTTTTGCCAGTGGTGGCAGGCACTATCTCCAGCACATCGTTCAGTGCGGTAGTGGCCTGCGCATGGTTGCCAGCATAGGGCAGTAGCACAGCGGTGTTGTCTACAGGCCAAAACACAGTTTCCAGGTTGTGATACCCATCACTGCGGCGGCTGGTAACATACAGGCCCAGGTTTATCTTACAATTTGGGAAGCAAATCATTCCGGGGTGAAATTATGTGTAATTTTGATAGCACGCATCTCAAGCCTGCGAAAAATGGAACAAGTCATTAGTCTGAAGGATATACGCAAGAGCTACTATATGGGTAGGCAAGAGCTGCCAGTGCTAAAAGGTGTATCGCTGGATATAGCCAAAGGCGACTATGTGGCACTCATGGGGCCATCTGGTTCGGGCAAATCTACGTTGATGAATATATTGGGATGTCTCGATTCGCCAAGTGGTGGGCAATACATACTGAACGGCCGAGATGTAAGCAATATGAACGATGATATGCTGGCCGAGGTGAGAAATGTAGAGATAGGTTTCGTGTTTCAGCAGTTCAACCTACTGCCCAGGCTTACAGCACTAGAAAATGTGGCACTACCCCTCATATATGCAGGAGCCAGCCGTAAGGAGCGGGAGGAGCGTGCAGCAGCTATGCTAGCCAAGGTGGGCCTGGCAGAGCGCGCCCATCACAAGCCCAACGAACTGTCGGGCGGGCAGAGCCAACGGGTGGCTATAGCGAGGGCGCTCATCAACAATCCATCCATACTACTGGCCGATGAGCCAACGGGTAATCTGGATACCAAAACCTCTGTAGAGATCATGGAGTTGTTTGGCAACATACACAACCAAGGTAACACAGTGGTGCTGGTGACACACGAAGAAGATATTGCCAACTATACACGCAGGGTAATAAGAATACGCGATGGCGTAGTAGAGAGCGACTGGAGTAAATAAGCGACCGTATAAAATAAGAAAAACCAATGTTTAAGATTTACACCAAGACAGGAGATAAGGGTGGCACCAGCCTGATAGGCGGCGTACGTGTGCCCAAAAACCACATACGTATAGAAAGCTATGGCACTGTAGATGAGCTAAACTCTTACATAGGCATGGTAAACGATATGACTGCTGTGCCCGAGCTAACAGAGTGGCTGCGCGAAGTGCAGGACCGCCTCTTTACCGTAGGCTCTGTGCTGGCAACAGCACCCGATAAAGAGGTGAAAATGAAACTACCCGACCTACATGAGGCCGATGTGACCTGGCTAGAGGAGCGCATAGACAAAATGAACGAAGTGCTACCAGAGATGCGCTCGTTTATTTTGCCTGGGGGCAATCTGGCATCGTCTACCTGCCATGTGGCCAGGTGCGTGTGCCGCCGGGCAGAGCGCCTGTGTGTGGCTATGCAAGAGCAGGAAGAGTATGTGCCAGCAATAGTGATTCAATACCTGAATCGTCTTTCAGACTTTCTGTTTGTACTGTGCCGCTACATATCGCACATCAACAACGCGGCCGAGCTGCCCTGGAGACCCAGGATATAAAAGCGCAAAAAAATAGGCTGTCTCCTAAGTGCGAGACAGCCTATTTTGTATGCTTTAACCTAAATGCTTTGTTGTAAAAGTGGTGCTCAATGGTTTTTTACCTCTTTGAGCTCAGGTGTTTAGAATTGTTTTACACTCCACCATATTCTATCGCGGGTAGGCACACGGAATGCAAGTGTGATGGTAAGCGAAGAATAAGAATCGTTATTGCTTGGGTTGCCACGCAATGTGCCAGGCTTGTTGGGCTGGGCATTGTTGAAGTATTGTTGCTTATCGGCCACGGCCATAGCTAGTGTAGCATCGGCATCAGGCTTATTGAGTCTGAATTCGTAATCGCTAATGTATTTGCCACTTACACCATCCAGATAGTCGAACATTGTCATACGGTACATATACTCAATACCCAGATTGAGGTGTGCACCAAGATCCCAACGGTAGCCTATAGCCAGTGGAATAGATGGCTGCCAGCGAGAGCTACGCTTAGGGTAATTGTCGCCAAAGCCCTGACCCTCTAGGTCTAGCTCATAGGTTTTGATGAAGGTAGTACCATCGGCCACGGTGCTGTATGGAGTGTAGTGAAACAATGCCAAACCAGCAGCTAAGTATGGCTGACGACGTTTGAAACCCTTATCACCATTGAGGTTGAAGCGGCGTGGGGTGAACTCCATCAAAAAAGCATTCTCAATAATAGTAGTTTTAGCTGTTTGTGAGCGTAGGTAGCGCTGCACATAGTCATTACCTTGCAGCAAAGAGGCACCCTTTACGCCGTCTTCGTTCCACATATCAGTAGCATAAAGTGTACCAATATTGACATGGAAACGCAATGCAAAAAATGGGTGAAAAGAATAGCGACCAAACATGCCGCCCATAAAAGCAACCTTGTCGAAGTACTTGCTATTCATGTAGTGGTCTACGGCGGTTTTGGTGCCCACATCGCCCCACATATCGGTCATGCCGAAATTCATACCTATCGACCATCCATCCGGTTCGGTATATACCCTAAAAGGGCGATGCTGTTGGGCAACAGCACTACCACTTACCAAAGCAACCAAACATAAAGCGGATAGAATACGGATTAGCTTCGCCTGCATGTAGAAATTTATTTGGAGGTTGAAGATATAAATTATTTTCCTTTAAAAACTGGTTTTCTTTTCTCCATAAAGGCAGTAGTGCCTTCTATCATATCGCTGGTGCCAAAACTCTCACCAAAAAGACGCACTTCATTGTCGAAACCATTAGGGTCGCAATTGGCTGCATCATTGATCAGGCTTATCGCTTTGGCTACTGCCATTGGCGATTTGGTGTGTATTTTTTGTAGTATTTCTTTTGTTTTGGGTAGTAGCTCTTCTTGTGTCACTACATAGTTCACCAAGCCCAGTGCTTTAGCTTCTTCTGCACCTATCATATCGCCAGTTAGGGTCAGCTCCATGGCCTTGCCTTTGCCTATCAGGCGTGTGAGGCGCTGTGTGCCACCGTAGCCGGGTATCAGGCCCAGGTTTACCTCTGGCTGTCCAAACTTAGCATTAGTAGCGGCTAACCTGAAGTGACAAGCCATAGCCAGCTCGCACCCGCCACCTAGCGAAAAGCCATTGACTGCAGCCACTATAGGCTTGCTGCAATGTTCTATTTTGTCAAACACCAGCTCTCTGCCGCGTTGCGCCAAGGCAGCACCACCATCAGCATCCAGCGATAGAAACTCGCTGATGTCGGCACCCGCTACAAACGCCTTCTCGCCAGCACCTGTTATAATAGCCGATTGGATATCTACATTGCTATACACCTCGTCTAGTGCCTGCCCCAGTTCGCCTATCACATCTTTGTTCAGGGCATTCATTTTATCGGGGCGGTTGATGGTGATAATCATGGTGCCATTCTCTATGGCAGTCAGTATAGTTTGATACATTGTTGTTCGTGTTTTGGTAAGCAGATTACTGATGTATGTGCGGCTACTTACAGTAGCTCTTTTCTGTTTTCTTTCACCCAGTTGTTCATATACAGGGCAATGTCTGAAGTGGGTGTGCCTGGAGGGAATAAGCGACCTACGCCCATTTGCTGTAGTTCTTGCATATCTGCATCGGGTATGATGCCTCCACCAGTCAGCAATACATTGGTCAAGCCTTTATCCTTCATTAGTTGCATCACCTTGGGAAACACCGTCATGTGTGCACCGCTGAGTATGCTGATGCCTATAGCATCCACATCTTCTTGCAGGGCAGTGTTTACCACCATTTCTGGTGTTTGGCGCAGACCGGTATATATTACCTCCATACCTGCATCGCGCAGTGCAGTTGCTATTACCTTAGCACCACGGTCGTGCCCATCCAGGCCCACCTTGGCTACCAGCACGCGCAAAGGTCTTTTGTTGTCGTTGCTCATTAGCTCGTCTTAAAGTGCGGTAAAATTAATCATTTAATGCACTGTTACCTACACTATTGGCCGCATAATGCAGCATATTTGCCACCATAGCCCAATAAAAAAGCCCTGCGGTGGTAGCAGAGCTTTTTCTATAGCTTTTTTGTTAACTATTATGGGAACTTGATGCCAGGATATCTGTTGGCATCTGTGCCCGGTATAGTAGACTTGTAATACACATTGATAGTGTTGATGATGTGGTTGGCCAACAGGGCATTGCCACGTTGGTTAAGATGAACACCGTCAAGCGAGAAGGCTCCACCAGATATATAGCTGGCGCTATACTTGATACCATTGTATGCAAAACCGCTATTCAATGTTTGGAAGAAGCTGTTTACATCTACATAAGCCAGTTTTCTGGTTTGTGCTTCAAATTTTATCTTCTCGTTATAGAGGTCAGTAGCACGTTTTATAGATTGTTGCTCTTCTGTTGTTAGCACATACTGATTAGGTATTGGCTTAGTAGTACCCCATCCTGCGCAGGTGATGGAGTCGCGAGGAATAGACAACAATATCATCTCTCCTGGCACTGCCTGGCGCACTCTGTTCAGGTGGTCTTCTACCACATAGTTATTAGGCCCTACCTGAAACACTATATCCCAACCGCGAGACTTATACAAAGAATATAGGCTGTCTGCTTGTGTCTGGCGCTCTATATTAAGACCATTGATAGGGAAAGTGTTGAAGAAAGGAAAGTTGTACACATAAGGCACATTTATCAATGCACCACTTGCACCTTCGCTGGTTACTGCTTTCACTATGCTATCATAGTTATCGGCAAACACCTGATCGGGTGTGATGTCTTTAGTATCGAAGTAGTTGCCAAACACTGGTGTGGCAATGCCTGTACCTTCGCCTATGCCGCCTGCCAGTGCAAAACCTAGTATGTCATCAGTACCCATCCATACCGTAAAGAAGGTAGGGTGAACATTGAACACACGTGCATAAAGCTCATCTATTGGTCGCTTAGCTGGTGCGTAGAAAAATCTGTTGGCATATATGTTTTGTGCAGCATAGCCCGTTACCGGATAGTCGCCAACACGCAAGCCTGGCACGGCTATATTGTTCACCTGACCATTGTTGATGATGCTGGTAAACCTGTGGCTACCCACAGAATCTAGCGGCAGCGGATTGGCCACTGCAGCCATGCTGCTTGTGCCATCGCAATAGTTCACCGTACCTATCACCCACTTACGTGTAGGATAGCCGGCATCGCCAGGCAATAGTGGCTGTATAAATGGGCCTGTAGCACCTTTGCCGTCTTCTATAGTAGCAAACTGCTCATACAAGCGTTGCGGATAAGAGTTGAGCTGGCCCGAAAGCGTAAGGCTGTTGTCGGCATAACCTGCAGAGAAAGAACAACCAACTGCTAAATAGTTGGTAAACACTGCCTCTCCCGATGTGGAAGGGGTATTAACTGTTGCATTGGGTTTGCAGGAAGCGAATAGAACCGCTGCCAATGCACCAATAGAATATATCTTCTTCATCATGCTCTTTTTTGATCAGTGTATTTAGAATGTGTAGTAAAGACCGAAGCCGGGAGCGGCAACAGCTGTTTTGTAAACACCATTAAAGCCTGCGTATCTATACTCGGCTGTGCGGCGGAGTGATGATATGCCCTGGAAAGATGCCATAAACGTAAGACCTGGTAATGGGCGCACCGTGATGCCGCAGCTCAGCAATACGCGGTCTGCATCGGGCATATCGGGCGATACATAGCCATTAGTAACAGGTGTAGGCATATATGCAGCACCACCCATTAGGGCTACACGCTTGCTCACCTTATATTGTATACCCAAACGTGGTGTAACAACATTGCGATAGAGGCGCGGCTCTTTGATGTCGCTTAATGCAGTAGTATTGGTTCTGAAGTCGAAACGCATAGAGTCGTAGCAGTCCCATTGTGTATATGCAAGGTCTAGTTGCAGGGTTACATCATTGATGCGGTAGCCAGCACCTACAGTAAGTGTGCCTGGCATAGGTAGGCGAGCATCAAAGTTGCCATCGGGCATACTGTCTTTGAGCGATGTAGGTACGGTGAAGTCGGCACGGCCACCTTCTACATCCATATTCACCTGAGAGCGGTAAGAAATACCAAACTGAAGGTCGTCAGTAGCTTTTATGTGCACGCCCAGGTTGTAGCCCAAGCCTGTAGCATTGCCACGTAGGTGTGCAGCGCCATCATCTATATCGGCACCTAGCATGCCATGCACTGGTAGGGCTTTTCTGTAGTCTACAGAGCCAGTACCAAACACAAAACCACCACCTACAGATAGCCAGTCGGCTGCACGGAAGCTAACAGTGGGTTGAAAGAACACAGTGCGCAGGTCATAAGACTGCACCATATACTTGCCTATCCAGTTGTCGTCCCACTTCACTGCCGATGCAAAAGGAGAATATATACCCAAACCAAGCGCAAAGCGGCTATCCTCATGCAGGCGACCACCTATATATACACTAAACGGAGTAAAGTTTTGAGCAACAGTGTTTTCGCCTACTGCGGTAGTGCCAGCATTGGCACGATTGCCGAAGGCAGTAACTGGTGATACAAAAGACATGCTGCCATAAGCCTGAATGCCTTTGAGGCGGGCCAAACCACCCGGATTGTAGAACATTGTAGATGCATCCCACGGGCAAGCTACGCCTGTGCCGCCCATAGCTGCCTGGCGCAACCCTTGCAGGTCCATTTGATATCCACCACCATACGATGCCACTGATGACAACAATAGCGATGCCGCAATTATGTGTTTCTTCATAATCAGTTTTGTTATAAAATTCTACTGGTCCTGTTTGTTTGCAGGCAATATTGCCCGTTAAGGTATAGTGAAATAGCTATAAAAACAAATATCGCCTGCAAAAAACCTCGCAAATATAGCTATAGCAGCTCCTAAATCAAAGTAGCAGCACCAATATTATGCTCCTCATGCTCTATATGGGCTTACTGGGCTATGCCTACTGTGGCTATGCTCACTACCACGCCAGGCAGCTGCAGCAGGGTGTGTGCGCAAGACTCTATAGTAGCTCCAGTTGTCAGCACATCGTCTACCAGCAGTAGGTGTGCACCCTTGCCAGCAGGCACACCTGTCAGCACAAAGGCATCCTTCATATTGTCTAGTCGCTCCGCTCTGGTTTTGCTGGTTTGGCTGGCAGTGTATCGGGCTCGCACTATCAAATTATTGTTTATCGGTATGCCTGTAGCGGCCGATATGCCCTCGGCTATTAGCATACTCTGATTATAGCCTCTTTCTTCCTCTTTTTTGCGGTGTAGGGGCACAGGCACTATATGTGTCAGGCTACTGGCATCGGGTATTTGCAGTATATCGGCACCTAGCTGTGCACCCAGGTAGGTGCCTATCTCTTGTTTCTTTTGGTACTTGAGCCCATGTAGCAGGTGTTGCAGCAGCCCATCTTCGGTAAACCAAGCTAGCGAAGTGGCAAACTTAAAAGGTAGCCTACCAGCAAAACGTAGGGTGGTTTCGTTGTCGGGCACGGTATGATAATTGGTGGCAGGTAGTTTGCTGGCACAGCCCATACACAGCACTTCCTCTCCCGCTATCAGTTGCTTTCGGCACCCCTGGCAAAGGCTAGGGTATAATAGATGCAACAATCCGCCTGCTATGTCCTTTAGTAACTTCATCTATATAGTGAGTATTCTAGCAGGTTGGTTATATTCCTATTTTGGTTGTTTCAGGTAATATTTCACCCCATCAGCCTCTAGTATCAATTCTCCTTTTTGGCATTTAAGCACGCTAAAGGTGCGGGGTGTGCGTCCCTCGCAAACCAGCGACTGGCCTCCTGCCAGTTCTTTCACCGTCCACGATGGGTAGTTGTCTGCATCGGCACCACTATATACATAGCCTTGTTTGCCATCTGTGCTTGCCCCGGTTATATACACAGAGCGTATATTGGTGCTGGCTTCTAGTCTGCCTCCACCATCCGACTGTCGCTTGTATACCGACCATTTACCTATCATCACATCTATATCGGTTACTGGCAGCACACTGTCTTCCTTCACTATCACTACCGCCTGGCTCGTGTCCGACTTATCTACCCCCAAAAAGAAAATCCCTTTGTCGTTAAACATCACTAGCGAGTCGCCTCGGCGTTTCAGCACCTTATATCTGGCATAGCCCATATCTAGTATGCTGTCTTCTGATAGTTTGTAGGCTCCCTCATATACAAAATTGTAACCATGATGAAAGGAGAAGGAGTCTTTGGCAAAGAATTGAAGAAACAGCGTATCCGAAAAAGACTGTACGCTACTGTCTGGTTTCAGGCGCACTTGCTCTCGCCATCTGCCAGGCACTATCAGTTTCTTCTTCTTATTATCTATGCCCATAGCTATGCCCGACTGCAGCATAAGCAAAAGGATGATATATAAAACAGCACAACGCATTGATACAAATGTATGAAAAGAGTGTTACAGCCAGCTAATGCTCCTTACCCGAAACACTATCTATAGCTGATAGTTTATTGCTTATTTTGCATTTGTTACCCCCAAAAGGTATTCCATATGGCTACAAGCAACCTATTAGTAACGCTATTGCAAACAGATATAGTATGGGAAGACAAAACTGCCAACCTGAGCAGGTATGAGCAGCAGTTGGCCGCTATAGAGGGGCCGCGACATGTGGTGGTGTTGCCAGAGATGTTTACTACAGGCTTCTCTATGGATGCTGCCCGCCTGGCCGAGCCTATGGATGGCCACACTGTGCAGTGGATGCAGCAGATGGCTGCAAAGCATAGGTGTATACTGGTAGGCAGCATCATAGTAGCAGAAGAAGGTCTTTATTATAATAGAATGCTATGGGTGCAGCCCAATGGTGTGGTGGGTCACTACGACAAGCGGCACCTGTTTGGTTATGCTGGCGAAGACCAGCACTATGCGCGTGGTGAGCGTAAGATGATAGCCAGCGTAAACGGTTGGAAGGTGAATTTACTCATCTGCTACGATCTGCGCTTTCCGGTATGGGCACGCAACCATGCTGCCGACTACGATGTGCTGCTCTATGTGGCCAACTGGCCCCAGCAGCGCAGCCTGGCTTGGCGCACCTTGCTACAAGCACGGGCTATAGAAAACCAATGCTATACTATAGGGGTAAACAGAGTGGGTACAGATGCCAAAGGCAACAATTATAGTGGAGATAGTAGCATCTTTGGGCCGCAGGGAGAGCTCATATGGCAGCATAGTGGCAGTGAGGCCATACACACAGCTCAGCTAGATGCAGCACTCCTGGCAGCCACCCGCGATAAAATGCCTTTTCTCAAAGATGCAGATAAGTTTGCCTTGCTTGACTAATAATAAAAAATAATGGAGCACTCTTTCTTATAGAAAATATTTTGTCTATTTTTCGGCAAATCCCCCTCTATTATGAAAAAGCTCTTAAAGATTCTAGGCATTGTTCTGCTATTATTGGTAGCTGGCGTGGGCACGCTTATCTCTTATGCATTGCTATTGCTGCCCAATGTGGGCGATGCGCCCGACCTCACCATAGAGCGCACACCCCAGCGTGTGGAGCGGGGTAGATATCTTGCTCATGCAGTGGCTAGCTGCATGGATTGTCACTCCACCCGCGATTGGAGTAAATATTCGGGCCCTATGGTGCCTGGCACTATGGGCAAAGGTGGTGAGGTGTTTGATAGAAGTTTTGGTTTTCCAGGTGTTTATTATTCCCGAAACATTACCCCATTTGGCATAGGCAGATATACCGATGGTGAGCTGTTTCGGGTTATTACTACAGGTGTTACCAAAGAGGGTAGGGCCATGTTTCCTGTTATGCCCTATACACATTACGGTTCTATGGACCCTGAGGATATTTACAGCATTATAGCCTACCTGCGCACCATACCCTCTATCGAAAACAAAATACCTGAGTCCATATCAGACTTCCCTATGAATATCATTATCAACACCATACCACAAAAGGCAACACCCGGCAAACTGCCCAACCCTGCCGATAAAATAAACTATGGCGCATATCTGGTAAATGCTGCTGGTTGCAACGAATGTCACACACGTGAGCAAAGAGGACAGATTATAAAGGAGTTGGAATTTAGTGGTGGGCGCGAATTCAAAATGCCAGATGGCTCTATATTCAGGTCTAGCAACATTACTCCCGATAAACAAACAGGTATTGGCAGCTGGACCGAAGAGCAATTTGTTCAGAAATTCAAGTCTTATGCTGATTCCAACTATCACCCACCAGCAGTAGCCAAAGGCGAGTTCAACAGCCTGATGCCCTGGACCATGTATGGACAGATGACCCCAACAGACTTGGCTGCTATATATGCCTACTTAATGTCTGTGCCAGCACAGCAAAACGCTGTTGCTAAATACACACCTCCTGCTGGCAAGTAGCTAGGGCACTAGTATCTCTATGGCTTGGGGTAGCACACTTATATGCACCGTGCTGTCGCACTGGTGTGCGTCACCGTCAGTTTGCATCAGCCTAAGCTGAGGATGGTGTATAGATATGTGTTTACCTCTGTAGTGCTGCACATACTTGCTCTTATTTATATTCCCCGTCATGGCCAGATAAGATATCCAGCCTCCCAGCAACTTCGGAAACGGCCGTAGCACCACTATATCCAGCAGGCCGTCATCGGGTTGTGCCATAGGGGCTATTTTAAAGTTGTAGCCAAACTGTGTATTGTTGGCTATGGTGAGCATAAAGGCATCTTTTTCGGTGCTGATTCCGTCTACCGTTAGCCCGAACTGCCAGGGCCGATAGCGCCACAGGTATTTGGTTACCAGCCAAGAGTAAACGGCAAATCCACGCTTAGTGCTTTTGGCAAACTTGCGCGAGATGAGCGCATCAAAGGCCACACCCACATTACTTACAAACAGTTTGCCATTGGCAGTGCCTACGTCTATTTTTTTACTATTACCACTGGCTAGCACCTGCACCGCTCCAGCGGTGTCCAGGGGTATGCCCATTGCTCTGGCCACACCATTGCCCGAGCCTTTGGGTATGATGCCCAGCATGGTACTTGTGCCATGCAGCCCATGCACAATATCGTTTACAGAGCCATCGCCACCCACTGCTACCACTGCCCATGCACCTGCTGTGGCAGCAGCGCGCGCTAGCTCTGTACCGTGGCGTGCATATTCGGTTATCAGTATCTCGTAGGTATATAGCTCTGTTGGCAGCCCTGCCGCCACACTTGTTTCTATCTCCTTCCTTCGCTCCACGCCCGATCGTGGGTTGACTATAAACACCAGATGTTTGGGTGTCATGATAATTGGGCTTTCAGGCTTAGATCCATGCTCACTGCATGGTGTGTTATAGCTCCTACCGATATATAGTCTACATTGCTCTTGGCATAGGCACCTATAGTAGCCAGGGTGATGCCGCCAGATGCCTCTGTTTCATACAGTCCACCTATTAGTGCCACAGCCTCGCCCAGTGCTTCTGGGCTATAGTTGTCTAGCATTATACGGTGCACACCACCTGTAGCCAGCACTCGGCGCACATCGTCTAGGCTGCGGGTTTCTACCTCTATCTTCAGGTCTAGTCCGTTGCTGTCCAGGTAGGCTTTGGTTGTTTCTATGGCCTTCTCTATACCCCCACAAAAGTCTATGTGGTTGTCTTTTAGCATCACCATATCATACAGACCCATTCTGTGGTTCACTCCGCCACCTATCACCACTGCAGCTTTTTCGTGTGCTCTAAAGAGCGGGGTTGTTTTGCGGGTGTCTAGTATTTGAGTTTTGTAGCCTGCTACAGCAGCTACATATTGGCTGGTAAGGGTGGCTATACCACTCATGCGTTGCATGCAGTTGAGCGCCAGGCGTTCTGCTTTTAGTATGGTGTGCACCTTAGCACGCACCTCAAAGGCAGTTTCGCCCACCTTCACCACATCACCATCGGCTTTGTACAGTTCAAATGTTGCTTCGGGCTCCAGATAATGAAAGATTTCCTGAGCCAATGTGACACCAGCTATCAATCCATCTTCTTTTATCTTTAGTATTGCGCGGCCCTCTGCCGATGCTGGTATACAGGCTAAGGTTGAGAAATCGCCATTCTTAACGTCTTCTGCCAAAGCAGCTTCTATAAATTGTATCGTGTTCAAACTGTATTTGCCTTTTCTTGTCGGCAAAATTACTCATTACACACATTGCTTATGATAACTAATTATTACACTTATGTTCAACGAATGTATGCTACACCCATTATCAATGGAATAGAGACCGTAAATTTGCACCGCACACAAATGTGCCTATACTGTGCCAGACGTAATTCAGCTACTATCCGAACATATTGCCAATCAAATAGCTGCCGGTGAGGTGGTGCAGCGGCCCGCATCTGCCGTAAAGGAACTATTGGAGAATGCTATAGATGCTGGTGCTACCGACATACAGCTAATAGTAAAAGAAGCTGGAAAAGAGCTGATACAGGTTACAGATAATGGCAAGGGCATGAGCCCTACCGATGCCAGGATGAGCTTTGAGCGGCACGCTACCTCCAAAATTAAAACAATAGAAGACCTTTTTACTATACGTACTATGGGCTTCAGGGGCGAGGCCTTGGCCTCTATAGCTGCCGTGGCGCAGGTGGAACTGAAAACCCGCCCAGCAGATAGCGAGGTAGGTACACACATTATTATAGAGGCATCAGATGTGAAGTCGCAAGAGGTATGCGCCATCAATCCGGGTACCACTATTATGGTCAAAAACCTCTTTTACAATGTACCTGCCCGTCGCAACTTCCTCAAGAGTACCACCACCGAGTTTCGAAATATAATGGACGAGTTCACCCGTGTGGCACTAGCCAATCCTGCATTAGGGTTTAGGCTGTGGCACAATGGCAATGAACAATACAGACTGGAGCCTGGCAACCTAAAGGCACGTATTGTGGGCCTCTTGGGCAACAATTATGAGAAGAACCTGGTGCCGGTAGAAGAAAATACGGGTATATTGAACATACATGGTTTTGTGGGCAAGCCACAAGCCAGCACCCGCACCCGCGGCATGCAGTTTTTCTTTATCAATGGTCGTTTCATTCGCAATGCTTACCTCAACCACGCCGTGGTGCAGGCATACGAAGGGCTTATAGACAAAGATGCTTATCCGTTTTATGTGCTGTTTCTGGATGTAGACCCTGCCAAGGTGGATGTGAACGTGCACCCTACTAAGCAAGAGGTGAAGTTTGAAGACGATAAGCTCATGTATTCTTATCTGGGTGCAGCCATCAGGCATGCGCTGGCTCGCTATAATATTGCCCCCTCGCTCGACTTTACGCTTAATACAGAGATACAGCAGCTGCCAGCAGTGCAGCTACCCTTCACTGACAGGCAAAAAGACGAAACAAAAAAAGGGTACCTCTTCAATACGTTTACAGATAAGGGGCAGGCACACATGATAGAGCGCAACGATAGCCTGCGCCACTGGAAACAACTATACGAGATAGCTGCCACACCTGCGGCAGTGAACATAAACACTACTGCTGCTGCCACTGGTTTCGAGCCAGAGCCAGCCGCACCCGTGCAAGCCTCTGTGCTGCAAGGCGGCATGACGGAGGGTAAGGGCAAAGGAAGCATGATGTTGCTGCAAGGTGCATTGCTGGCCGCTACGGTCAAGTCGGGCATGATGCTGGTGCACATACGCAGGGCGCAAGAGCGCATATGCTACGAGCGCCTGCTGCGCAACTGGAATGACGAGTCGGCAGCCTCTCAGCGGGTACTCTTTCCTGCCTCTTACGAGATGGCGCCGCAAGATGCACTGCTACTGCAAGAGGCTATACCCGACTTAGTAAAAATAGGTTTCGACATAGCACCTTTTGGCAAAAACACCTTTGTGGTGCAGGGTATACCTCCAGGCCTGGATGCTGGCGATGAAAAGAAACTGCTGGATGATGTGGTGGAGCAATTGAAACACGAGTCGCCCGATGCTACCGCCCATAGAGTAGAGCGGCTACTGGCAGGCATGGCGCGTCGCATGGCCCACAATGTGCAGGCCCTCAACCAGCCCGAGAACCAACAAGCACTTGTAGACGAGTTGTTTGCATGTACACAGCCCGACCTAAGCCCAAGTGGCAAAAAAACATTTGTTATGCTCACCACCGCCGAGCTAGAGCAAATGTTGGGTTAAGGTTGCTGCTATTTCAAGCACAACTTACAGGAATACACAAAAATATGTGAAGAAAAACCTAACCTTTTAGGTTTTTGGTGAGTCTATTTATTACGGTAAGTAGTATTTTTTAATCTGTAGGCAATCATTTCGCCACAAAGTTCAGGTTATATGCATACTTCACATTCCGAAATGAATAACTTTAACAACAACATAAATGAGTTGTATACCTATGCGAATCCTGAAGTTGCTTATACTGTTTCTGTTTACCGCACCAGCTTTTGGTGCAGTAACAGCCAATTTTACAGCCGATTTCACCAGCGGATGCGCCCCTTTAGTTGTCCACTTCACCAATACCTCTACTGGTGCCACCTCCTACAGTTGGAATCTAGGTAACAGTACCACTTCTGTAGCTACCAACCCTTCTACAAGTTACCTCACAGTAGGCACTTTCACCGTTACCCTTACCGCTTCCGATGGCACATCGTCCAGCACCAGAACGATGGTTATTACCGTTTATCCACCTCCATCTGTTAGCTTTTATGCCAATGATACAGAGGTTTGCCCAGGTGCTACGGTATTATTTACTAATACCTCTACCGGAGGTGTGCCCGGGCCTATGACCTACCTATGGAACTTTGGCGATGGTGGCATCTCCACAGCTGCAGCTCCTGCACACACCTATGCCACTCCCGGTCACTACAATGTGGCACTCTCGGTTACCAACAGTCAGGGCTGTGTGCGCACCGTCACCCGCATGACGTATGTAGAGGTGATACCCGGTCCTGCTGTCAATTTTTGGGGCACACCACTTATTATATGCAATCCGCCCGCTACTGTCACTTTTGCCAACACTACCACTGGCGCATTGCCACTTAGTTACGTTTGGTCGTTTGGTTCGGCCAGCCCACCATCTACTGCGCTTGCGCCCACTGTTTCCTACACCATGCCAGGCTCCTACCCAGTAAAACTGGTAGTAACAGACGGCAATGGCTGCATAGATAGTCTGGCTCGTGTTGCATATATAAATGTATTCAGCGATACCGCCCGCTTCACTGGCCCACTCACTGCATGTCCGCGCACCAGTGTCACCTTCATCAACACCAGCTCCACACACACCACCCGAACCTGGTACTTTGGCGATGGTGGGCTGAGCACCGCACTGCACGGCACTCATACATATGCAGCTCCTGGTGTATATAATGTTCGCTTGGTTATCACCAATGGTGCCTGCTCCGATACCTTTAGTCAAAACATTACGATACTTACTCCCGGCTCCGGCACGTTCACCATCACCCCCACCGACCCCTGCCCGCCACCAGTTACTATGACCTACACTTCGTCTGTAGGTTTGGGCAGCTCTGTGCAGTGGATATATGAGGGTGGCACAGGTACGGGGGCGGTAGGCGCACACCACTATACCACTCCGGGTGTCAAAACCGTAAAAATGGTTGTAACAGATGCCATGGGCTGTATAGATACGGTTACTCAGAAGGATACACTTTATGATGGGGTTCTGGTAGCAGCAGCTGCTCCCATCTCTGGTTGTGTGCCGCTTACGGTCAACTTCAATTTATACCTCTACACCACCATGCCCGACAGTGCTATACATGCTTATCCGTTTCCTATCACCTCTTACTCCTGGGGCTTTGGCGATGGTGGTAGCTCCTCTGGTGGCCCTACCAACTCACATACTTATACTGCTGTGGGCACATATGTAGCCACTGTTAGTGTCACTACTTCCAATGGTTGCACCTTTGTAGACACTATTACAATAGTTGTGGGTGCACCGCCAGTAGTAGAGTTCACAGCTACGCCTACGCACATATGCTATGGCGACTCTGTCTTTTTTACGGCCACAGTGATTAGTGGCCCCATATCAGGCTTCATTTGGGAGTTTGGCGATGCTACTGTTGCAACCGTTTCGCCCTATGCAGTGCACCGATATACCATACCGGGTGTCTTCACGGTTACACTCACAGGCGTGTACAATGGCTGCGAGGGGCCCCCATTTGTGTGGACGGTACCTATTACGGTCGATTCTCCCAAGGCTATTATCTCTTACTCCACCGTTTGCACCCCGCTTACCAGGGTCTTTTTTGCCGATAGCTCGTTGGGTGCCACCACCCGAATGTGGATATTTGGCGATGGCGGCACATCTACAGCCACCAACCCCGTACACGACTATCCCGCATTAGGAACATATACCGTCACACTTGCTACGCACAACATAGCCAGTGGTTGCCGAGATACAACAGAAAGAGTAGTTATTCTGCAAGACCCATCAGTAACCCTGGCCGCCAGCGATACCGCTGTGTGCAAGGGCGATGTCGTCAACTTTACCACAACAGTTGTTGGCGGGTCTATGTCGGGCTACAGATGGTTTGTAGATGGTGTACACGACCCTTGGCAGACAGGGGCCAGCCTGCTAGATACCTTCTACTCTCCTGGCTATCACACCATTATGCTGGTAACATTCGACAGCCGAGGGTGTAGAGATACCATTCGAAAGGTAGACTGGATAGTGGTGGGAGACCCTCGTGCAGGCTTTATGGTCACACCACCCGTAGGCTGCTGGCGACTCACCATCACTGGCACCGATACCAGCACCGATGTTTCTGGCGTAGCGCTCTCATCCTACACCTGGGATTTTGGCGATGGTTCCATCGTCACTACCACCTCGCCCACTGTAGTGTATACCTATACTACACCTGGCACCTACACTGTTACCACTGTAGTCACAGATAATATAGGTTGTATGGATACCGCCACCTTCGCTCCTGTAGTGGTGCGGCGCCCCACTGCCGATTTCAACACCTCCAACACCAACCCCTGCATAGGTGTGCCTACTACCTTCAATAATACCTCGTCTGGAGCGGTGAGTTACATCTGGCATTTTGGCGATGGTGCCACCTCTACTGCCGTTACACCGGCTCATGCCTATGCCGATACAGGCTCATATACTGTCAGGCTTATAGCTATAGATGCCTTTGGCTGTAGAGACACTATGACCCTACCCGCATATGTAAGGGTCACCAAACCTCGTGCTGCTTTCAATATGAGCGACACCTTCTCCATATGCCCACCTCTTTTGGTCAACTTCACCAATACCAGCACTGGTGCCACCTCCTACAGTTGGGATTTTGGCGATGGTAACATATCGGCCCTCACCAACCCTAGCAATATGTATATGGGCTCTGGCCTCATACCTGTTCGTCTCATAGCTATCAATAGCTATGGCTGTCGCGATACCGCCTATCGCAACCTCAACCTTTATGGCTATGCAGGTGCATTTACCTACACTCCGCTATTTGGTTGTGCGCCGCTTACTGTTCACTTCGATGCAGGTGTCACCAACGTCACCAGCCTCATCTGGGACTTTGGCGATGGTTCCACCGCATCCACTTCTTTGGTAGATACTACCAGTCACGTATATACACTGCCGGGCTCTTATGTGCCCAAGCTGATACTGAGCGATGGTACAGGTTGCCAAAACTCATCTGTGGGACTAGATACCATAAAGGTAGATGAGCTGAAGGCAGACATGGGTGTAACCCCATCGGCCTGCATAGGCATTCCTTTCTATTTGGTAGACTCCTCCACCTGGATGTTTAGTCCGGTCAACTATAGGTTATGGACCATCTACGGAGATACCACCACAGCTGCTTCGCCCAGTTTCACTGCCGATAGTGCGGGCACCTACACCTTTACTCTGGAGGTGCGCAATGCCTGGGGCTGTATAGGCACCACTACCGAAGACATAATTGTCCATCCATCGCCAGTAATATATACAGGGCCCGACACGGTAGTATGTGTTGGCGACCCTGCCACACTTACAGGCTATGGTGCCAATACATATGTATGGTCGGGCCCGGCTGTCTCTTGCCCCACCTGCAACCCCACAACCGCTACAGTAAACACCGAAACCACCTACACTGTGGTGGGCACAGATGGCTATGGCTGCAAAGACACAACCCAGTCGCGCGCACTCATACGCACCCACACCATAGCCAACGCCTGGGGCGATTCGGCCATATGCGAGGGTGGGCAGGTGCAGATATTCGACACGGGAGGGCATACCTATGTATGGTTGCCCAATGCAGGTCTGTCTAGCAACACGGTCTACAATCCGTTTGCCTCACCGGGCAGCACCATTACTTATACCGTTATAGCACAGCTGGGTGGTTGTATACCCGATACCGATTATGTAAACGTAGATGTGTTTCCCGACCCAAGGGTAGACGCAGGTATAGACCAGCAGGTGATGGCGGGCACATTGGTCACGCTCACTGCCAGCGGCACCAATATTGCCACATATCTATGGTCGCCCAAAGACGACCTCACTTGCTACAACTGCCGATCTACCGATGTGCGCGTTTCCCAATCTACTACCTTCCTCGTAGAGGCTACCTCTACATATGGTTGCAAGGCATACGACTCAGTTAGGGTCTATTTGTTCTGTAGCTCGCAGCAGGTCTTTCTGCCCAATGTTTTTACCCCCAATAACGATGGCGAAAACGATGTGTTCTATCCTCGAGGTTCGGGTATCTCGCTTATCAAGTCGTTCCGCATCTACAATCGCTGGGGTGAATTGCTGTTCCAAAGCAACAATTTTATGCCAAACGACCCCAATTATGCCTGGGATGGCACCTATCAGGGAGATGGCCCCAAACCAGATGTATATGTATATGTGGTAGATGCCGTATGCTCTACAGGCCAACCAGTACTCATAAAAGGCGATGTGACCATAGTAAGATAGCATTGTAACTGATAATTAATACAAGAGCGGTTAGACATCAATAACTGCTCCTTTTAAACTTATTATTACTATTTTCCCAACGAATTCACACTTAAACACGTCTAATTTTTAACAAAGGTTTGGAAAGTGCGGATAGGTAAGGCATAAAAAAGATAATCTGCTATATGATAGCTAGGTGGATTTTAATAATAATGTTGCTCTTGCAAGGAGTAGCTGCATGGGCGCAGCCACTCACAGCTGGTTTCACGGGTAGCCCTACCTCAGGTTGTGCGCCGCTATTGGTCAATTTTACTAATACCACCACTCCCGCTGCTGGCACCACTTATTCGTGGAACTTTGCTGGCTTTGGCACATCTACGTTCACCAACCCTTCTGTTAGTTTCCCTACTGTTGGTGTACATGTGGTTACACTCACTGCTACCAATGGCACTGCCGTTAGCACCTATACTATGTCGTTTACAGTGCAGCCACAGCCTACTGTCAACTTCGTAGCCGATGATACTGCCGTTTGCCCAGGCACGCCTATCACCTTCACCAGCACCACAGTAGGTGGTGTGCCCGGTGCGGTTACCTGCACCTGGAACTGGGGCGATGGTTCGCCCACCACCACTGGTTCGCCAGCCACACACACCTTTCCCGGCCCCGGCTACTATTCTGTTACCCTCTTTGCTACCAATGCTGCCGGATGCCCCTCTAGCCTCATCAAGTCGTCATATATACATATTTATACACCCCCCAATGCCAACGCCTCCTGGGCGCCATTTGCTATTTGCAACCCTCCAGGCACTGTCACCTTCTCCAATTCCAGCACTGGTGTAGGGCCACTCACACATGCTTGGGCTTTTGGCGATGGTGGCACGGCTACCACAGCTAGCCCTTCGCACCTATACAGCACTTTTGGTACGTTCAACCCCCGCCTTATAGTTACCGATGCCAGAGGTTGCAAAGACACAGCTATATTAGGCCCACTAATCGTAGATACAGTGCGGGCTTCCTTCACCGGGCCAGATACTATATGTGTATATGGCACTGCCAATTTTATCAATACTTCTTCTCCCCATAGCGTTCGTACCTGGAACTTTGGCGATGGTAGCCCCACCACCAGTTCCATTCATGGTTCGCACACCTACGTCAGTTCGGGCACATATACGGTTTCGCTCACCGTTACCAATGGTCCTTGCACCCAAACCTTCACCAAAATTCTTCGTGTATTCAATGGGCCTGTTCCAGGTTATATCATAGCTCCAGACGAGCCTTGCCCTGCACCGGTACCCGTTACCTATACGGGCACCTGTCCTCCGGGCACGCTCTATTCTTGGTTTGCTCCAGGCCCTATAGGCACAGGTAGCCCCATCACCTACACACATACTTCCAATGGCATCAAGGCAGTCTCTATGGTAGCTACAGACCCCATCACCGGCTGTCGCGACACTGTTACTCGCTTAGATACCATCAGAAATCTCATTTTCGAGGCCACAGCCGACGACTATGATGGCTGCAATCCACTTACCGTCACCTTCGATGGTACTGCCAGAACAACTGTACCATTTGTAGATCTATACCCATCTACGGTAGCCTCTGCCGTCTGGAATTTCGCAGATGGTTCTCCTACAGCTACTGGCCTCCCTATTACGCACACCTTTACAGCCGTCGGTGTTTATCTTGTTACAGTCAATGTTACTATGGCCAATGGGTGTACTACACAAGACACCATGACCATAAAGGTAGGTGCACCACCTTATGTTACCTTCGTTGCATCTCCTCGTCATGTATGTTATGGAGATAGTGCTTTAATCACCTTCACTCCAACTATAGTCACTGGCCCGGTTGATGAATACAGATGGGAATATGGTGATGGAGGTGAAGTAGTACACTCCACTGGTACCACGCCAGGTACGCACAGATACACATTGCCAGGCATATTTACGGTCACGGTAACGCCATACTATCGAGGGTGCCCCGGTGTGCCTTACATTCTTGATGATTATATTACTATCGATTCACCCAAAGCCATTATTAAGGTAGATTACAATTGTATTCCTAGAACCAAGGTCAAATTCACCAGTATCTCAATGGGGGACGACTCTCGTTTATGGATTTTTGGCGATGGCGATACATCCTCGGCAGATACTGTTGAGCATACATATCCAGCTATCGCAGCCTATCACGTATACCTTGCTACATACAATGAACGTAGTGGTTGTAGAGATACGGCAGATATATGGGTAGATCTTACCCCGCCCATTGTTAGAATGTCAGCATCAGACTCAACAGTCTGTATGTATGATACAGTTAGATTCTACATCACACATACAGGTTATGTAACTCCTGGTGGATATGCTTTTTATAATCCTACTTATATCCCTTCTTTTGGCTCTTCTGGTCCTCCCTCTCTATCTATTATGGATACTTTTAGGGTGCGAGGATTAATAAAGGCAGTATTTTATTATAGAGATGCATTAGACTGCCCCGACTCTCTTGTGATGAATGATTTCATTACCGTAGGCAAACCCACACCAGCATTCACAGGTTCGCCCGTTGCTGGTTGCAATCCGCTTCCGGTCACCTTTACCGATGCTAGCACTCCGGCAGCAGGCACCTCACTAGCATCTTATATGTGGTCGTTTGGCGATGGCTCTCCCACCACCACGGTTACCACGCCTAGCACCATACATCTATACACCACAGCAGGCACATATGGTGTGAGAGAGATAGTTACAGACAACATAGGTTGTAAGGACACTGTGTTCAGACCAGCATATATTACTGTTTATCAGCCAGCGGCATCTTTCACAGCTTCCAATGTCAACCCTTGCCTCAATCAGATGATTACCTTCACCAATACCTCTACAGGTGGTGTAGCAGCCTCCTCTTGGGACTTTGGCGATGGTAACTCATCTACCGTTATGTCGCCAAATCACTCCTACTCTGTGGCAGGTGTCTATACGGTTAGGCTCACCGTTACCGATGCTAATGGCTGCACCGATACCGAAATAATGACGGCCTACATCAATGCCGCCAATCCAGTAGCCAATTTCACCGTTTCCGATTCTGTCTCCGTTTGTCCGCCTTTGTTTGTCAGCATCACCAACCTCACTACTGGTGCCACTACCTACAACTGGGATTTGGGCGATGGCGGCACATCAGCTGTTTTTGCTCCGTCTAATATGTACACCCTGCCTGGCTTATACAATGTTAGGTTGATAGCTACCAATGCCTATGGGTGCACAGATACTGCCTACAAAACAGTCAACATTTATGGTTATGCTGGGGCATTCTCTTACACACCGCTTTCGGGTTGTGCTCCATTTGCCGTTCATTTCACGGCTTCGCTCAGCAATGTGCCTTTCATCACCTGGGATTTCTCAGATGGTACCACATCTGCTACCAGCTTCTCCGATACCATCACACACATTTATACCACTCCGGGTGCTTATTTACCCAAGCTCCTACTATCCGATAATACGGGCTGTCAGTCATCCAGCTTAGGGCTCGATACCATTAAGATAGAAAAAGTAGTGGCTAAGTTCGGCACCAACCCCAACCCTGTTTGTCTCAATGCCGATTTCTCTTTTATAGACTCTTCTACTGCCTATTGGTCACCGGTCAACAGTTGGGCTTGGTCATACGATGGAAATACCAGCACGTTGGCATCACCGTCTTATAATGTAGGTACACCAGGCACCTACACAGTCACGCTAGTTGTCTCCAACGATTGGGGCTGCACAGATTCTACATCCAGCGTCTTTGTGGTAGACCCGCCACCAGTTATCACCGCCTGCCCCGATACTACTGTTTGTGTCAGCGACCCCGCTGTCCTCACCGCTTATGGAGGTGTTTCCTACTCATGGGCCCCTCCTGCCACACTCAGCTGTGTAGACTGCAACCCTACCAATGCTACTCCTACTGTAGAAACAGTATATACCGTAACTGGTGCTGATATACATGGGTGCAAGGATACAGCTACAGTAACAGTACGCCTGCGCACCCACACTTTCAGCCGTGCATGGGGCGATACCGCTGTTTGTCAGGGTGTGCCTGTGCCCTTATGGGATACTGGTGGTAGCACTTACCTCTGGTTGCCGCCTACTGGCTTAAGCAACAATACTACGGGCAACCCTATAGCCACACCACCTTACACCACTATATATACGGCTATAGCGCAGTTAGGTAGTTGCATACCCGATACCAATCAGGTTACGGTCATTGTTTACCCCACGCCATCTGTAGATGCTGGGCCAGACCAAAGAGTATTGGCAGGCACACCAGTACAAATCAATACCACTAGTGCCAATGTGGCCAAATGGGCATGGAATCCTACCGAAACACTCAACTGTACCGATTGCCCCAATCCAATTGCTTCTATGACGGTCACTACTACTTATTATGTTGATGTGGTGTCGCAATATGGTTGTCGCAACTCCGACTCCGTTCGCATACTCGTTTATTGCGACAATAGCATGGTATTCATCCCCAATGTGTTTACCCCCAATGGCGATGGCAATAATGATGTTTTCTATCCGCGTGGTCAGGGTGTGCAAAAGGTAAAGACGTTTAGAATTTATAACAGATGGGGCGAACTAGTCTTCGAACGCGAAAACTTTAACCTCAACGATGTTGATAATGCCTGGGACGGCAGCCACAAAGGTGGTATACCCAAACCCGATGTTTATGTTTATCTAATAGAAGCTGTTTGTTTCACTGGCGAGGATATACACATAAAAGGTGATGTAACCATTATAAGGTGATGAAGAAATTGCTGGAAAATCTATATATTGTGAAGATGTTGAAGATTTATAATTCTATTCATACCGTCACTGGCAATCATATTGTTGGAAACGGTATGTTGCATAATAGGTTTAGAGCAGCTTTACTACTTCTGGTTGCTTTGTTTGTTTACACACAGGCGGGTGCGCAGGTCACAGCAGGTTTCACAGCTTCGCCCACTTCGGGTTGTGCGCCGCTCTTGGTCAATTTTACCAATACTACCAGTCCCGCTGCTGGCACCACCTATGCTTGGACGTTTGGTAGCTTGTCCACCTCCACACTCACCAATCCTTCCACCAGTTTCACCGTGCCTGGTGTTCACGTAGTTACGTTGGTAGCTACCAATGGTGCTGCTACCAGCACATATACACTTTCGGTTACTGTTCATCCACAGCCTACGGTCAATTTTGTGGCAGATGATACTACAGTTTGCCCTGGCGCACCAGTTACATTCACCAGCACCACTATAGCAGGTGTGCCCGGTGCAGTTACTTATACTTGGGCGTTTGGCGATGGTTTCACTGGCACTGGTTCACCAGTCTCGCACAGTTATGCCGCCACCGGTAGTTATATGGTCACCCTATTTGCGGTCAATGCCACGGGTTGCAACTCTTCTCATTCCAAGCCTGCGTATGTAGATGTCATGCCTCGGCCAGTAGCTAGTTTTTCCTGGAGTCCACTGGGCATATGCAACCCTCCAGGCTCCATCACATTTACCAGCACCAGCACAGGTACAGCACCGCTTAGTTATGCTTGGACGTTTGGCGATGGTGGTTTTGGTTCTGGCTCCCCAGCATCTCATTCCTATTCTGCCATAGGCTCATACAATCCTAAGCTCATAGTTACTGATGGTAATGGATGTAAGGATAGTGTCACGCTAGGTCCTGTGCGGGTAGATACTATTAGGGTTTCTTTTACTGGTCCCGATACCGCCTGTGTCAATACACTTGTCTCTTTTACCAATACCAGCTCTCCACATACTTCCCGCACCTGGACATATGGAGGCCCTGCTTCCACCACAGGCTTGCATGGTAGTGCATCTTGGAGTGCTCCAGGCACTTATACAGTTACGCTCAATGCGAGCAATCCTCCCTGCACAGGCACCTTTACCAAGGTAATAGTTATCCTGCCTGGCCCTTCTACAGACTTCACCATCTCACCTGTAGATGCTTGTCCAGCACCTGTTACGGTTACTTATACACCTACTCCTGCCACAGCTGGTGTTTCCTATTCCTGGATACTCACAGGCGCAGGTGGTGGCACAGGTTCGGGTAGCCCATATATTCATACATGGTCTTCAAACGGTGTCAAAGTCGTTCGTATGATAGAGGTCAATACACTTACTGGTTGTAGAGACACCGTCACTAAATCGCATACTATTTACGATCTCGACCTTTCTTCTTCTGCAACGCCAGATAGGGGTTGTGTACCGCTCACAGTCACTTTTGCTACTGCACCCACAACCACAGTGCCTGTACCTGGGCCATATCCTTATCCAGTCGCATCTTACTCCTGGGATTTTGGCGATGGCTCTGCACCAGTTACTACAGGTGCACCAGTGCATACATACACTGCTGTGGGCATATACATAGCCACCGTTACTGTCACCACTTCCAACGGTTGCACGGTTACAGATACTGTTCGTGTAATTGTTGGTCGCCCTCCAGAGGTCACTTTTACAGCCACCCCGCGACATGTATGTTATGGCACACGCACCACTATCATGTTCGACCCAGAGATAGTTGTTGGCCCCGTTGATGAGTACCATTGGTCATTTGGCGATGGTGGTACTATTCGATACGATACTACATCTGGCGGAATTCCAGTTGGGCATATTTACGACTTGCCAGGCACCTTCACCGTTACTGTTACCCCTTGGTGGCGTGGCTGCGAAGGGATTCCATTCGTCAGACCCGACTATATAACCATAGACTCCCCCAAGGCTATCATAGGTATGACTATACCTTGCTCACCAGGCAATAGAGTGTTCTTTATAGATAGTTCGCTCGGTGCCACTAGCAGGCTTTGGATGTTTGGCGATGGTGATACTTCGTCTTTGGCCAATCCAGTTCACGACTATGCAGGTCCAGGCACCTATGTGGTGCGTCTGGCTACTTACAATTCACGTAGCAATTGTCACGATACTGCTGTGCGCTCTGTGTACATAGACATGCCTACGGTCTCCTTCTCTACTGCCACACCTGTGGTTTGCTTCCCTGGCACAGCTACCTTCTCTATCACCGTCACGGGGGGCACAGCCACTAGTTACCGATGGTTTATAGATGGGGTCTTCGTTAGCACTGTTTCACCTGTATATACGCATACTTTTGGTAGCACGCCAGATACTGGCTACAATACTGTTAGGCTTATTTATACCAACTCTCGTGGCTGTCCCGATACCATTACCCGTACCAACTATGTGTATGTGTCTAGGTCTATGATTAGCTTCACTACGCCCACCGTCACCGGTTGCAGGCCACTTACTTCTACATTTACCAGCACCAGCACACATACTAGTGGTGCGTCTATAGTTAGCTATTTATGGCGCTTCTTCGATGGTAGCCCGGCTGCCACCGGAACTCCTGTCACACACACATTTACTACAGCTGGGACTTACGATGTTCGCCTCATAGTTACAGACTCTCACGGTTGTCAAGACTCCCTTACTCGTTTTGGGCTCATTAATGTGGTTGAGCCTAGAGCTTCTTTTATTGCTAGCACCGTCAATGCGTGTGTGGGTGTTCCCGTTACATTTACCAATACCACTACTGGGGTGGCTTCAGCCTCCTGGAACTTTGGTGATGGAGGAACCTCTACCCTCATATCACCAGTGCATACATACAATGCGCCAGGTATTTACAATGTGCGCCTATCAATAGTAGATGTCAATGGCTGCACACACGATACTACCTACATGGCTTACATGAATGTTACCAAGCCCGATGCTGCTTTCAGAATGAGCGACTCCGTTTCGGTTTGTCCTCCGCTTACGGTCACATTTACCAATACTTCTATTGGTGCTGCATCCTCTGTTTGGACATTTGGCGATGGTGGCGGCTCCACACTCGCCTCACCCTCCAACATGTATATTGCAGCAGGTCTTTACGATGTTCGCCTCATTGTCACCAATGCTTTTGGTTGCAAAGACACTGCCGATAATGTAGTGAATATATTCGGCTATGCTGGCGCATTCTCTTACACACCAACACAGGGCTGTGCGCCGTTGGCAGTGCATTTCTCTGCTAGTCTCACCAACATTCCGTTCATCACCTGGGACTTCTCCGACGGGGTTACCAGCACGGTGTCTTACACTGATACTATTACGCACATTTACACCACTCCAGGGGCTTATGTACCTAAATTGCTTCTTAGCGACAATACTGGCTGTCAGGCTTCAAGCATTGGGCTCGATACTATAAGGGTAGATGCTATAAATCCTAAAATGGGCACCAATCCTAGCCCCGTTTGTATAGGTATTCCATTTAGCTTCATCGACTCTTCTACCAGCTTCTGGTCGCCAGTAGATTCCTGGACCTGGACCTATGATGGTAATACCAGCACCGATCAGTCGCCTACGCACACCATCTATACTCCGGGCACCTATTCTGTCACGCTCAGCGTATCAAACGCCTGGGGTTGTACGGGCAACCTCACAGGAGAGATTGTAATCAATCCTCCACCAAATGTAACGGCTAGTGGAGATACCACTGTTTGTGTTGGCGACCCAGCCATGCTCTATGGCTATGGTGCTGTTACTTATGAGTGGTCTCCGGCTACCAACCTCAGCTGCACAGCCTGCAATCCTACTGCCGCTACGCCTACTATACCATCTACCTACATGGTTACTGGTTACGATGCCAATGGATGTATAGATACTGCCTTTGTTACCGTATATCTGCGCACGCACACCATTAGCCGCGCCTGGGGCGATACCGCAGTTTGTCAGGGTATATCTGTGCCACTATGGGATACGGGCGGTAGCTCTTACCTATGGTTGCCTCCTACTGGGCTCAGTGCCAACAATATCTCCAATCCTATAGCACGTCCGCCTTACACTGTAGTCTATACAGTTGTTGCTACATTGGCAGGTTGCATACCCGATACCAACACGGTTACAGTATTGGTGCACCCTACACCTACTGTAGATGCAGGCCCCGACCAACGACTGCTGGCAGGCACACCTGCACAGATAAATGCTACAGGTAGCAACATCGCTATTTATAGCTGGTCGCCTACAGAGTGGCTCAGCTGCTCCGACTGTCCCAATCCTGTTGCTACGCCTACAGTATCTTCTACTTTCTATGTAGATGTTACCTCTAGTTATGGTTGTCGTGCTTCCGACTCTGTGCGCATACTCTATTATTGCGACAATAGTATGGTCTTTATACCCAATGCTTTTACCCCCAATGGCGATGGTAATAACGATTTGTTCTATCCTCGTGGACAGGGTATATCTGTTATCAAAACATTCCGTGTCTACAATCGCTGGGGCGAGCTCATGTATGAGCGTGGAAACTTTGGGCTCAATGAAGAGGATAAAGGATGGGATGGCTCATTCAAAGGGGCTGCCCCCAAACCCGATGTGTATGTTTACATCATAGAGGCCACCTGCTTCACTGGCGAGGATGTGAATATAAAAGGCGATGTAACAATTATTAGATAACCCTGGCAATTACAATAAACATGGCAAACAGTACTATCTTGAAGAAAATAGCCCTCTACGCTTCGGCTGTGGCGCTCACCATAGGTGGTGCCGCTCACCATGCACTGGCCCAGGCCGATATACACTTCTCACAATTTTACGAAACCTCTATACTCCGCAATCCTGCTCTTACAGGTGTCTTTGCCAAAGACTATAAAGTGGGTGTATATTATCGCAATCAATGGAGCTCCATTTCAAACCCCTACGAAACCAAAATACTCTCCGGAGAGGGTAGGGTGCAGATGAGCGAAATGTCCAACGACTTCTTTAGCTTCGGCGTGCTCGGTTTTGCCGATAAGGCAGGCAGCGTAGATCAGCGCATCTCAGGCATATATCCAGCCATCAACTACAATAAGTGCATGAACGAAGACCACAACTCTTACCTATCTGTTGGTTTCACAGGTGGTCGTCTTCAATACAGCTTCGACCCCTCAAAAGCTACATTCAACAATCAGTTTCAGGGAGGCCGCTTCGACCCTCAGCTACCCTCGCTCGAAAACATTCAGAATGCCGAAATGAGCTTCTGGGACCTCGGCGCTGGCATCAACTTCAACACTAGCTTTGGTGCCGATAACAACATGACCATGGTAGCAGGCTTCTCTGGTTATCACTTCACCAAGCCCAAGTTCTCATATTACGATGTAGAGGGTATCACCCAAAATATGCGCCTTAATGGCAATGTGGCACTCGGTTTTAATGCGCAGGATGATATACTGCTGCAGCTACAGGGCAATGTGGCACTACAAGGCACCTACAAAGAGGTAATTATGGGTGGTCTGGGTACTTGGTCCAAGACCTTGGCAGACTACAAAGAGTTTGCACTCAGTGCTGGTTGCTTCTATCGCATAGCCGATGCTATGATACCCGTAGTGCGCATCAAATACAATACTATGACGCTAGGCGTGAGTTATGATGTAAACACCTCTACCCTCAAAGATGCCAGCCGTATGATGGGCGGTGTAGAAATAACACTCTTCCACACGGGCGACTTCACCAACAAAGGCATGACCCGCAAAATGGTTTGTCCTAAGTTCTAATTTAAGCGTGCTGTAGGCTATACTGCATTATATAAACAAATGCTCCGGCAAAAAAACCAGCTAAGGCTATTGGTGTTATCTTTTTTAGATACCATACAAATCCTATAGGCTCCATACCCATAGCTGCTACACCAGCAGCGCTACCTATTATAAGCGCACTGCCGCCAGTACCTGTGCTATATGCCAGAAACTCCCACAAGTAATGATCTGTAGGAAAATCCGTCATGCTATACATACCCTGTGCTGCTGCTACCAGCGGCACATTATCTACCAGAGACGATAATAGACCAAGACTCATCGCTATTACATTCTGATTGCCGGTCATACTGTTCATCCAGCTGGCTAGCCCTTCTAACACACCCGATACTTTCAGCGCATCTACACTCACCAATATGCCCAAAAAGAACAATATGCTCGGTGTATCTATCTTTTGCAATGCCCGGCCAACAGATAGCTCTTTTCGCTCTCCTTCGTCACGCCTGCCATGCACCAGTTCTGTTATTATCCAAAGTACGCCCAGCCCCAGCAGCATGCCCATATAGGGGGGCAGGTGTGTCACTGCTTTAAATACAGGTACCATTATCAATATCGAAATGCCACATATCAAAACCGCTTTTTGTGTCCTTCTCGATATTGCTGTTGTTGGCCCATCCGATATTTTATTAGGGTCCACACTTATATTGCCCTTTAGCCTAATGGATAGTATGCTCAATGGTACTATCATACAGGCCAAACTTGGCAACAAAATCTTTTGGGTAATATTCACAGCGGTTATCTGCCCACCTATCCATAGCATAGTAGTGGTCACATCGCCTATCGGCGACCACGCACCTCCCGCATTTGACGCTATCACTATCATGCCGCAAAACAGTAACCTATCTTTTTGCTCAGGCACTAGCTTCCGTACCAGCGATATCATTACTATAGTAGTCGTTAGGTTATCTAGCAATGGCGACATAAAGAAAGTTATGATAGCTATTATCCATAGCAGCTTTCGTTTGTTCTTTTGTTTTATCTGGTCGGTTATCAGCGCAAAACCAGCATGGGCATCTATCAGCTCCACAACCGTCATAGCTCCCAATAGAAAAAATAAGATACCAGACAACTCGCCTACAGCCTCTGCTAGCTGGTGGTCGCCATGGCTTTTATCGCTCAGGTTCAGCATATAGATGGTCCAGCAAAGCACACCTGTTATTAGTGCGCTTGCAGCCTTGTTGATTTTTATACTATGTTCGGCGGCAATAGCCAGATAACCCGTTACAAAAACGGCTATGATAAGTCCGGTCATTCTTTGGGAAATTTATTAATGTAAGCATGCCAAGTTACTATTTTTACCCCTCTTTTCCTGCTAAATACCCGTTAAATCGCCCTTAAAGCAACCATTTTATACATACCCGCAACATTATTTAATGTTGTAAAATGCCCTATGGCATTAATTTTGTGTCACTTATCTATATCAATTATCAATTATCTTTGCATCAAAATCAGATTTTATGAAGCGTAATGTATTAGCCTTGGCTACTTTTCTCCTCCTACCTTTTGCCCTGCTAGCCCAGAGCAGCCTCACTATCTTCTCCGAAGATGGTTACAAATTTTACCTCATCCTCAACGGTCAGCGTCAGAACAATGTGCCCATGACCAACATACACATAGATGGTCTCTCTCAGCCATTCTACTCCACCAAAATCATCTTCGAAGATGCCTCCAAACCCGAAATCTCCCAAAACATACCTACCACCGATCCCGAAACAAACGCTTTTGCTGATGTGACATATAAAATAAAAACCACAAAAGACGGCAAACTAAAGATGCGCTATTTCTCGGCTACACCTGCCGTGCCCAACTATGTAGCACCACCTGATATGTATGTGATGCACTATGGTCAGCCTGCACCACCACCACCTCCAGGCATGGGCAGCACCACAGTTACCCAAACCACCACTACCACCACAGGTGCCCCAATGGGCAACGGTGGTGTATCATTTAGCGTAGGCGGTGCTGGCGTAAACATGAATGTAAACATCAGCGACCCTACAATGGGTGGCGGCACAGTGCACCAGTCTACCACCACTACTACCACCTACTCTGATGGTGGCTATGTAGATAATGGCTACCGCGATGCACCACCACCTCCTCGTGGCAACGCTCCTCGTGGTGGCAATGGTTGCAGAGCTTGCATGGATGCCAACAGCTTCCGCTCAGCCAAAGAAACCATCTCTAAAGCCAGCTTCGACGATACCAAGCTATCTACTGCCAAAACTATATTGGCTAGCAACTGCATGAACACCGACCAAATTATGCAGATATGCAACCTTTTCTCTTTCGAGGCCAACAAACTCGAATTTGCTAAACACGCTTATGGCCGCACCACCGACCCTAACAACTACTTCAAGGTAGCCAACATCTTCACCTTCGACGGTAGCCGCACCGAACTCAACGAATACATCAGCGGACATTAATATCCCCCGCTACTCATACACAACATTTGCCAGCGCCCACAGCTTTTAGCCGTGGGCGTTTCGCTTTTTTTACCGTTCATTAACAGCCATTTACCGATAAGCCTCACCCTTTAGCCGACATACTATACACACACATCAGCCATACAGATAGCTTTGCACCACATATCAACACATTGCATGAATCTAAATCGTTACTTACTCCCTGCTACCCTCCTCTTCACCCTGCTATTCAGCACCAGCACCTGGGCTCAATACACCATCAGCGGAACCGTGCTCAACAACAAGAACAAACCCGTGCGTGGAGCCAGTGTCTACCTCGATAACACCATCGATGGGGCCACCACCGATAGCCTAGGTGCCTTTCGCTTCACCACCACCGAGACAGGCAACCAAACCATTGTCGCTTCCGAGATTAGCCACAGCACAGCTGGCCTACCACTCGTCATCACGGGCAATGTATCTGGCATTGTCATCACCCTGCAGGCCAATAAAACCAAAGACCTCGATGTGGTAGTCATCACAGCAGGCTCTTTCGATGCCACCAACGATAAAGCCAAAACCGTCCTCAAACCACTCGATATAGTTACCACCGCCGGCTCAGGTGCCGATGTGGTAAAAGCGATGCAAACACTACCCGGCACCCAGCAAACTGGCCCCGACAATGGTCTCTTTGTGCGTGGTGGCGATGCCAGCGAGGCAGCAGTAATAGTAGATGAGCTCGTAGTTCAAAACGCATTCTTCAGCGGTGCCCCAGGTGTGGCCACACGCAGCCGCTTTGGTGCTTTTCAGTATCAGGGTGTATCCTTTAGCAGTGGTGGCTACAGTGCCCGCTATGGTCAGGCACTATCTGGCGTGCTGGAGCTCAACACTACCGACCTCCCCGACAAAACCACCATCAACCTCGGTGCCAACCTTGGCGGCCTCTACGCATCAGGTGTTAAACGCTGGAAACAAAGTAGCCTCGATGTAGGTGGCGGTTACAACAACCTCACCCCATTCTATGGCATCATCAAGAGCAACTTCGACTTTTACAAAGTGCCACAAGGCGGCAATGGCAACATACGCTACGTATGGAAGCCCAACAAAGATGCCATCCTCAAAGTGTCGCTCAACACCCAGCACAACCTCACCGGCGTGCGCATCCCCAATCCCTTCGCTGCCGACTCTATCAACTTCCTCACCAAAGACCAAAACTATTACAGCAACATCTCCTATAAGCAGATGTTCAAAGCCAAATACATGCTCTACACAGCAGCATCTATCAGCCACAATACCACCAACTTCGAGTTTGGCCCCTACTTCCGCTACAATCAGGACGAGTATCGCCGACAAGGGCGCATAGAGGGCAAACGCTACTTCAACAGCCGCCTCAACCTTCTCCTCGGCACAGACTATCAGAGCTTTGGTCAAAAACGCGCAATAGACACAGGCGCAGCCCAGCAGTTCGATGAGGTACTTACCTCAGCTTATACCGAGCTCGAGTGGACACCCATCAACCGTTTCGCCCTCAAGCCCGGCCTCCGCTACGAGTATAGCCAGCTACTGTCATCGGCCACCATAGCACCGCGCCTATCTATGGCGCTCAAAACCGGCATCCATAGCCAGGCATCACTAGCAGGTGGCATCTTCTACCAGCAGGCTCCCAATATGTACCTCATAGCAGGCGTTTACCCGCCCAAGATGATGAACGCCACCCACTATATAGCCAACTGGCAGTGGAGCCATCAAAATCGCACCCTGCGTCTGGAGGCCTATCACAAAGACTACCAAGACCTCGTGTGGGAGCCAGGAGTCATATTCAACCCCAATACCTACCGCTTCATCACGCCCGGCACCACCGTTACCAATGGTGGCAGTGGCTACGCTCGTGGCCTGGAGCTATTCTGGAGAGATAAGAAAACCATCAAAAACATGGACTATTGGGTCACCTACTCATATATAGATACTCGTCGCCAGTTTCTTAACTATCCGGTGGCAGCCACTCCCACCTTCATCGCCAATCACAACGCCAACCTCGTAGGCAAGTATTGGATAGACAAACTCAAAACCAACATCAGCGCCACCTATAGCTTCGCATCAGGTCGCCCATACTACAACATGCAAGACCACCTCAACGACAATAATAATTTCCTTGTCGATCGCACACCCAACTATCACAGCCTATCACTCACCGCAGCCTACTTGCACAGCTTCGGCAAGTGGTTCACCGTCTTCTACATCAGCGTCGACAATGTCACCAACCAGAAAAACGTATTCGGCTACCGCTTCGCTGCCGATGCCGCCACACCAGGCACCTTCCGCAATGCAGGCCCTATAGTGCCCGCCCTATACCGCACCATCTTCTTTGGGGTCAATATGTCCCTTACAGAGTTTAGCAAAGACGAGTTATAAACACATATACATACAAGCAACAACCAAAAACAAACAACAAAACAAAAATGAAAAACCTCATCGTAGCAGCAGCACTGGCGCTCACAGCCACTACCACACAGGCGCAAGACTATAAGCCCGTACTCGAAAAAACATTCCTCGCCTTCGACACCACTATGGACTATAACACCAAGGTAGAGCAAGCCAATAAGCTAGGCCTCATCACCAAAAAGTGGGATGCCGAGTGGGTCACACACTACTACCTGGCCTATAGCAAAACACAACTATCATACATGGAGAAAGACGCCGCCAAACGCGACGCCTATCTAGACGAGGCTGAGAAAGAAAAAGCCGATGCCGTATCTATACTCAAAAAAGAAAACGACGAAACCTACGTGCTCGATGCTATGATAGCCAACGCACGCATGGCAGTAGACCCCATGAACCGCTGGCAGAAGTATGGTCAGGTATTCTCCGACAAGCTAGAAAGTGCCAAAGCCACCAATGCCGACAATCCCCGCATCTACTACCTCTCGGCAGTTAGCAAATTCTTCACTCCAAAGCAGTTTGGTGGTGGCAAAAAAACAGCCCTTCCCTACTTCGAAAAAGCCGATGCCCTCTTCACCAAAGAGCAGGCAGCAGCCAAAGACATCAGTCAGCCACACTGGGGTAGCCAGGCCAATACCTACTTCCTGGCCCAGTGTCGCAAAGACGATAAAGAATAACACAGCACACATCCACCCACACCCCAGGGGCTACACCACATCGGTTGTAGCCCTCTTTGTTTTAAAGTGCTTTCCGCTCTTGCTAAAGTGTGCATTGTCAGCCCGCTGCAGTGGGGTAGAGGTGTAGAATGAAAAAAATATCGCTCCCCATACCCAAGATTGTTTGTCATCTATACGTCTATGCTTATGTTGTTTAGCCTTGCTGCATCTCAGCAGTGGGCAGCATACAGACACCTCAGTTATGAAACACATACTACTTCTTATCTGCGCCATCAGTGCGCACCTCTGTCAGGCTCAGTATGCATGGCAGTCCTTGCCCAGTGCTCCCAAAAGTGTCAGATGCGATGATATTTACTTCTTGAATCCACTAATTGGCTGGGCTATTCACGCCAACTTCAATCCTACTTACAAGACCCCAATAGGTAGTGTTTACAAAACCACCAATGGTGGTATCACCTGGCAACCACTACTCACCAATTCGTATAGTTATCATCGCAGTGTTGGCTTTGCCGATGAGCTTACAGGTTGGGTGGGTGTGTTGCGCACTACTGTTTATCCTTCCGATACTACTATACTTAAAGAAACCACCGATGGCGGACTAACCTGGCACAGTGCCAATTTGCCCACACCTAGGCCAGTAGGTATCTGTGGCATATCTGTTGTTACCGATTCTGTCGTTTATGCATATGGCACTTTCTATGGCCCAGCTGGTTATCTCAAAACTACTAACAAAGGCGCCAGTTGGACCTACAAAGACATGAGCACATATGCAGGTGGCCTGGTAGATGGTTATTTCATCAATAAGGATACTGGCTTTATCACGGGTACCACACACAATAGTCGGGCGCTAATACTACACACCACCAACGGAGGCACAACCTGGGACACCAGCTATATTTCCACTCGTGCCGATTCCGAAGTAGTGTGGAAGCTGGTATTTCCCACCCCACTCATTGGATATGCCTCATTACAAAACATAAGTGATGCTACTATCTACAATACCTATTTCTTAAAAACTACCGATGGAGGTGCTACCTGGACCGAGTATCCCTTTCTCAACAACTATAACCAGCAGGGTATTGGCTTCATCAATCAAGACATAGGCTGGCTGGGTGGAGATTACAGTAAACCAAACTACAAAACCACCGATGGTGGACTTACATGGTCTATAGACCATTCTTTTGGCGTGCTCACTCCTCCCTCGCTCGATGTTTATACATATGATCGAACTGGCTTCCTCATCAATAGGTTTAGGCGTTTTGGAGATACTCTCTTATATGCCTCTGGCAATACTATATACAAGCTTAAGGCAGCCACTACAGATATATCTCATCAAGAGGTTGTGCAGTCGCCTGCTATTTACAATTATCCCAATCCTTTTACTGATCATACCGTCTTTTCATATACCCTGCCACAGCCTGCGCAACAGCTTACTTTCGAGGTTTTTAATGCTTTAGGTGTTAAGGTACACAGTCAATATCTGGGCAGTGTAGCAGCTGGTAGCCACCAGCTGCCATTTGCCATGGCTTTGCCTGCTGGTTTATATTACTACACCCTGCGCACTCACTCATACTCCCTTACCAACAAGATGCTCGTACTACAATAATTCTCCCTACGTCACATCTTACTTACACCAACCATCAGCCTATAAAAATGAACAAGTTATTATACCTCTTTACTTTAGTAGGTCTGCTATCAGCAGCAGTGCCACATTGCCAGGCACAGTCTCCTATCATTACTACTATTGCCGGCACTGGCGATTATGGCTTCTCTGGCGATGGTGGTCCTGCCACCAATTGTAAGCTGGGCAGCCCCGAGGGCCTTGCTACAGCCCCCAATGGCGACCTCTACATTGCCGATAAAAACAACAATCAAATTCGCAAAGTGTCTGCCACCACAGGCATTATAAACTTCTTCTCTGGTGGCCCCGACGATTATCGTATTCCGTGTGGTTTGGCTACAGATGCTACTGGCAACCTCTACATGGTAGCCAAAGGCAACAACAGAGTTTTTCTTATAGAGCCATCAGGCCTGGCTACACCATTTGCTGGCACTGGTTCTGGTGGTTACAGTGGTTTCGGCTCTCCTGCTACCAGTGCAACGTTCGATCGCCCTACCGATGTGGCTGTCGATGCTGCTGGCAATGTATATGTCACAGATCGGCTAAATCAGGTAGTGCGCAAAATTAATGAGAGCGGTATCATCACTACATTTGCAGGCAATGCAGTAGCTGGCTACAACGGCGATGGTGTAGCTGCTACAGATGCACAGCTCAATTATCCATCAGGTGTAGCAGTAGATGCAACGGGCAATGTCTACATTGCCGACCTTTACAACAATCGCATTCGTATGGTTAGCCCCGATGGGAAAATAACTACTGTAGCGGGCAACGGAGCTGCTGGCTATAGTGGTGATGGCGCCCCAGCTATCTATGCACAACTTTACAATCCTACAGATGTATTTGTTACACAATCAGGCGAGCTGCTTATTGCCGACATGAACAATCATAGAATCAGAAAAGTGGTAGATGGCATCATCACCACAGTAGCAGGCAACGGTTTAGCTGGTTACAGCGGCGATGGAGGGCTGCCCACTATGGCTCAACTATACTTTCCCACTGCCATCACTGTCCATACCGATGGCACACTATACATTGCAGATGCACTCAACAATAGAATACGTAAGGTAGTAGGTGCTACGAGTATAGCCAATACGCAGCAATTGGCAAATGTCACCATATCGCCCAATCCCACATCAGGTCCACTAAAAGTCACTTTGCCATACACCAGCTATACCAATATCACATTATCCAACAGTCAGGGTAGTATAGTTTTAAGCCACCAAACCACCCACCACCAAACCGACTTAGACTTATCAAACCTAGCCCCAGGCATCTATTTTCTAAACCTCCACAATCAGCAGCAGCTACTCACCTACAAAGTTGTAAAGTTTTAGTGTTTGCTCGCTGATGTTGATGTGGCTCAATTGCACCCTTGCTTATTATGAGTTGAGTGGGTATTTTTAAATGGTAAGAAGTTTAAACTCGCCCCCACTTACCTACTACTTTATTGTAGTAATCAAAGTTCTATGGTCAATAATTTTGAGTGTCATTTCATCAAAATGCTTAACACTCCTATCGCTCATGAATCTTACTGATTGAGCGAAATTTATTGATTCTTTTTCTTCACTAAAACCCCATTTGGCGCAAGTCTTTTTGACTTGTGTCTACATTACTGCAAGTCTTTGGACTTGCGAGTACCCCCTAAGCAATCCTAAAAACAACGCCAATCCCAATCACTAAAAACACTCATATTTCCCCTCCCTAGCCTCACAAAACTGTTCAACTACAAAAATCTTTCCACTACACTTCCGCTCATATTGCCTATAACCACATAAACCAAGAACAGCCTATATTCCCCGCCAAACAACTCTAAAAAATCAAGCCCAAAACTGTACTAACTTACACAGATAAGTGTACTAAGCTGAGCAGATAAGTGTATAGTCCTGCACACTTATCTGTACTATCCTCAAAACCCAATTTTACCCCCTAATAAAACTACCCTACATTCGCCCGCAACAAACCCACCCTACCATGAGCCCACCATCAAATGTAAATTACATACCTAGCCCAAAGCCATATTTAGCCGCCTTAGTTTTAGCGACGGAGGCAAACAAACAACATAAAAAAGCCCAATAGCGAACCTCCCGCCCAATGCCCTAACAACGACTTTAGTTGCTGTAGAACCCAGAACTCAAAGCCTAAAAAGAAAGAAGTACCATGCCACAGCAAGCACCACATAGTATAAAAAAACAATGCGCAAAATACCCTGGCAAAAAGTGCGCAAAAACACCCCAAAATTACCACCTAAACCATTGACTATCAATCACTTAACCACGAAACACAAAAAACAAAAAATGCGCAATTTCCCTACCACACCCCGCCACACCTTATCTTTACCCTATGAACTGGCAAACCTTATATACCACACAGCGCACAGGCCGCCACGGCAACACCACACCGCGCCGCGATCCTGTCCGCAACTCCTTTATCCAAGACTACGACCGCATCATATTCTCCTCAGCGTTCCGTCGCCTCCAAAACAAAACCCAGGTATTCCCACTCCCCGGTGCCATCTTCGTTCACAACAGGCTCACCCACAGCCTCGAGGTAGCATCGGTTGGCCGCTCACTCGGCAAGGCCGTAGGCGCCATGATAGCCGACAAATACCCCGGCAATGGCGAAGAATTTACAGAATTCTACCGTCACGAGCTCGCCTCAGTCATAGCTGCAGCCTGCCTCGCTCACGATATTGGCAACCCTCCCTTTGGTCACTCTGGCGAAGACGCTATCCGTTCCTTCTTCACCGAGCTTCAGGGCCCACACCGCACCCGCCTCACCGATGCCCTCACCCCCAACCAGCTCCGCGATTTCGAGTACTTCGAGGGCAACTCCAACGCACTCCGCATACTCACAGCCAGCTTCAACGAGCCCGACCCAGGCGGCTACCGCCTCACCTACACCACACTCGCCTCACTCGTCAAGTATCCTTGCAGCTCCCTCCATGGGTTCAACAAAGAAACGGGCCTCATAGCCACCAAAAAATCTGGCTTCTTCGATACAGAGCAGCACATATATAGCACCATAGCCGCCACACTCGGCATACCCACACAGCCGGGCTACACCAACGTCTATGCCCGTCACCCCTTCGTTTATCTGGTAGAGGCAGCCGACGATATCTGCTACCGTGTAATAGACCTCGAAGATGCCCACCGCCTCCACATCATCACCACCCAAACCTTTATGGATATGTTCCTACCCTTCTTCGACCATGAACCCACCGGCTACAACAGCCGCTCCTACGTAGACAAAAAACTAGCCGCTATCACCGATGATAACCAAAAAGTACAATACATACGTGCCAAATGGATTGGCCTCATGACCAGCAAGCTAGCCCACATCTTTATGGAGCAAGAGCCCGCACTTCTCGCAGGCACCCTCCAAACCGATTTACTCAAGCTCCTGCCATCCCACCATGCTCAGCTCATCCACCACATCAACACCTTCTCTGTCAAGCATATCTACAACTATCGCTCAGTAGTAGAAATTGAAATTGCAGGTTTCAATGTTATAGGTGGCCTCCTCAACGCATTTGTAAAAGCAGTACTACAACCACACCTTACCAGGTCGGCCAAAATACTCCAACTCGTGCCACAACAGTTCGCCCTCACTGGCGGTCAGCACCTCTACTCCGACATTCAGTCGCTCGTAGATTTCATCTCCGGTATGACAGATCTCTACGCCATAGACCTATACCGCAAAATCACTGGTATATCCGTGCCCGATATCAGGTAATAGTTGAGCTATTACAATTATCTTTGTGCTCTTTACATTATAGTTTCTATGCTGCCCATACAGTTACTGCGTCAGAGCCGGGATTTAGTCATCAAAGGATTGGAGAAGAAAAACTTCAAAGACCTAGACCTTGTAGATAAAATTATTGATGCCGATGAGCGCCGTCGTCTACTACAAGTAGAGCACGACAATCTAGCAGCCGCTATCAATAGTTCTTCCAAGCAGATAGGTCAGCTAATGGCAAAGGGTGATAAAGTAGCAGCCGAAGAACTAAAATCTGGAGTAGCTAGCCACAAGGAGTCCCTCAAAGATATAGTGCAGCAACTATCCGATATGGAGCGTGCCCAGCACGATATGCTTGTGCTACTACCCAACCTACCACACACCAGTGTGCCTGTTGGCCGCACTGCCGATGATAATGAAGTAGTGCGCCAAGGTGG
>CALRKH020000019.1:0-40869 GCA_943367855.1 Asaia bogorensis
GGCGGTGAGCAGTGTGGAGTAGACATACATAAGGCACCAGGCGGGGAACGATAGTATGAGGCAGGAGAACACCCAGCCATAGGCGTGGTGCTGTGTGGCATAGAGGGCAGAGCGGTGGTAGAGCAGCTGCATGATATCGCCCCCGTTGATGCAGCCTATAACTGCTACCAACACCGATAGGGGAATCATCATGTTGACACTGAGGCGCACCAGCGGCTGCACCGACTGCCCCGCACCCAGCATGTGCCCAAACATGGGTAGGAGCATGGTGGCAAACATAAGGCCAAAGATATTGGCCATATCCAGCAGGCGAAAGGCGGCTGCCCATATGCCAGCCTGGTCTTTGCCATCGGTGCAGAGGCGCTCTATCATTACGGCATCGGCCCGGTTGTAGACGGACATGAGGAAGATAAGGAGGGCATAGGGGAAGCTGCGCTTGACAACGCCCAATATCTCGGTCCGGCTAAAGGAAAACTGTAGCCTAACACCACCTATGCGGCGCAATATGAGATAGCCCAGCACTGCAGCTATGAAGTAGCAGAGCACCTGGGTGGCCACAAACCACTGTATGCGAAACGTGCTAGCCGTGGCAGGCCATAACAGCAAGAAGCCGCAAACAAGAATCATCAAGAGGCGGTCAGTGACGGACAGCACCGCATCGGCCTTGAACCGCTGCAAGGCTGCCACATTGCTACGTATAAAAGACAATAGCGCATTGAGCGAGTGAATGCCCAAAATGCCCAGTAGCAGCCACAGCTCCCAACCACGGTAGCCTAGCAGGTAGCCCCAGCTACAGGCAGCAGCTATATATATGCCCATAAGCAGCAAGCGTGCCGATAGCATAGCCGGAAACAGGCGAGGAAGCAATGAGGTGTCTCGAGAAAGTGTGGTGCTGTTGTAGTTGCTGATACCAAAATCGAGCAGGGTATTGAATATGATGCCCAAACTAAAGAGGGCCTGATAGGTGCCATACTCTGATGCTGGCACGGTGTTTTGCACCGAGCGGTCTATAAAAAGCACCCAAATAGGCTTCACCAGCAGGTTGACAGCTATGGTAAAGAGGATGTTTTTGACAAAAAGCCGCTGCATGCCCACAAATAACGCTTATAAACGAGTAAAAGTATATTTTTGTTGCCACAAGATATGCAGATAGCTGTAAATACTCGTTTACTACTGAAGGGAAAGCTGGAGGGGATAGGTTGGTTTACCTACCAAACGCTGGAACGGATAGTGAAGCAGCACCCCGAACATGAATTCTTTTTCTTCTTCGATCGTCCGTATGACCCTCAGTTTATCTTTGGCCCCAATGTGACACCAGTGGTCATATCGCCACAGGCCAGGCATCCAGTACTTTTTTATCTATGGTTCGAGTGGCGCATACCTGCACTACTGCGCAAGTATAAGATAGACTTATTTTTGTCTACAGACGGCTATATGTCGCTGAGCACCCGTGTGCCTACCTGCCTTGTAATACACGATTTGGCCTTTGAGCACTATCCGGAGCATTTTGTGATGAGCCACAAGCTCTACTGGCGGCACTACTCGCCCCTGTTTGCCCGCAAGGCAGCACAGATAGCCACAGTGTCTACCTTCTCTAAAGAGGATATAACCAAGCTATATGGCATAGCACCCGATAAGATAGATGTAGTATATAATGGTGCGCACACCGAGTATAGGCCACTGCTGCCTGCCGAGCGCGAGGCCGCTAAACAACAATATGCCGATGGCTGCGAATACTTTGTGTTTGCCGGTGCGCTGCACCCGCGCAAAAACATAGTGAATCTGCTCAAAGCATTTATAGCCTTCAAGAAGCGCCAGCGCACCAATATGAAGCTGGTGATAGTGGGGCGCCTGGCCTGGAAGTATGAGGAAGTGGCAGAGCTGAAAATGAATATGCCCTTCAAAGAAGAGGTGAAGTGGGTGGGCTATATGAATGTAGACGAGCTGAGCCGTGTGATAGGTGGTGCGTATGCACTGGTGTATGCCTCGCTGTTTGAGGGCTTTGGCATACCGATACTAGAGGCGCTGCAATGCAATGTGCCTGTGATAGCAAGCAACACATCGTCTATGCCAGAGGTAGCAGGAGCCGCTGCACTGCTGGTGGACCCTACCAGCCCCGAAGATATAGCCGCCAAGATGCACCAGATATATAAAGACGAGGCGGTGCGCAGCAAGCTGATAGCTAACGCCCCGGCACAGGTGGAGAAATTTTCGTGGCAGAAGTCGGCCGACAAGCTGTGGGCCAGCATGATGAAAGCAGCAGGAAAACAATAAAAGCATAGCTATGACAGACACTAAGCTGATAGCGCAGATAGCCACCGACCTAAAAACGGATTGGAGTCTGACGATAGATAGTGATGCGCCTACTGAGGCGCAACTGCTGGATGCGCTAGAGCAATTAGTGTCTCGCATTATACTAGAGGGTTCATCGGCTTTCTTTGGTCTGATGTATAGACTGGATATACCCGAGCTGCGCCTGCGGCAGATAATGCACGACAAAGATGCCCCCCGCAAGATAGCCCGAATGATATATGACCGCCAGTGGCAGAAAGCCGAAAGCCGCCGCCAGCACCGCAACTACCCCACCAACGATGACCCCGATATGGCCTGGTGACCAAGAACACCCTGTGTATATGGGCGGCGATACCTATTTTTGACACCGTACACTACACTATATGCTAGCCAAACTGAAGATTTTTTGGGAACTGCTGTCGGAGACGATGGACGAGTATGTAGAAGACCACGTGGCTAAGTTTAGCGCATCGCTGGCCTACTATACCATTTTCTCGGTGGGGCCGCTGCTTATGGTGCTGGTATATCTGCTAGGCCTGGTATATCACAAAAACGCATCAGACGAGCTTTTTGCACAGATAGGCCAGTATGCTGGTGCCGACAATGCCCGGCAGCTGCAGTCTATACTCAACAATCTGAATGTGAGCAACAGTAGCAGACTGTTCAACATTATAGGTATAGTAGTGTTTGTGTACTCATCTACCAGCATCTTTACCGAGATACAGAGCTCCATCAACTATATGTGGGATATAAAGGCCAAGCCTAAGCGGGGCTGGGTGAAGATACTAGCCAACAGGCTGCTATCTTTTCTGCTGATACTGGGTAGTGGTCTACTGCTGCTGGTATCGCTGGTGCTGAATGTGGTAGTAGATTTTGTAACAGGGCAGCTGAATAGGTTTCATTTTTTGCAGCAACACTTCAAGAACATTGATGTCGGTTTCCTGTCGGCCATGAATACCCTCATTCTCTTTGCCATAGTCACCTTTCTGTTCTTTGTATTTTTTATGGTCTTGCCCGATGGCAAGATACACTGGAAGGATGGGCTAGTGGGAGCCTCTTTTACAGGAGTGCTGTTTTTGATAGGCAAGTTTCTCATCACTTGGTATCTTACCAGTAGCAAGCTCATAAGTGCTTATGGTGCAGCGGCTTCGCTCATCATCCTGCTGTCTTGGGTATACTACTCGGCCATGATACTCTACTTTGGGGCAGAGTTTACTGATGTGTATGCGCGCAAGTGTGGGCGAGGGGTATCTGTAAAAAAGACGGCGGTTTTCATCATCAAGCGAGAAGCTAAAGAACTGCCGACGATGAAAACCCACCATGAAGAGCCCCTGCACTAAGCCGGGCTATAATTGTCTTTTATTTTGCCGTTTTGGCTTTGAATTTATTGATGGCATTGCGAGTAAAATCGCTAAGCACCAGATGCCCGCTGATGGCGGCACGCTCTGATAGGAGCACATCCCAGTTTTCGGTGCCATGCCACAGCACTTTTTTCAGTGCAGCCATAGCATCAGGGCTGCTGTGCGCCAGGCGTTCGGCCAGTGCATTTACAGAGTCGTCCACACTGCTTACGGTATTGTGTATCTCAGAGTATAGCCCGTGGCGTTTGGCCCACTCGGCAGAGCGCCATCCGGTAGCATCTATAGATAACTGCGCCAGACCCGATACGCCTACTTTGCGCTCTACAGCTGGGCCTACTACAAATGGGCCTATGCCCACAGCCAGTTCGCTCAGCTTCACAGAGGCGGCCTCTGTAGCTAGAGCATAGTCGGTAGCAGCTATTATGCCCACACCGCCACCTACAGCCTTGCCCTGCACGCGGCCTATCACAAATTTGTGACACTTGCGCATAGCGTTGATAACATGGGCAAAGCCACTAAAAAACTTCTTACCCTCAGCCTCGTTTGATATAGCCATTAGCTCATCAAAAGAAGCACCTGCACAAAAAGCACCATCGCCGGCGCTACGCAGCACTATCACCTTTACCCTATTATCGATGCCAATATCGTTGATGGTTTTAGCCAGATCTGTGAGAATGGCTGATGGCAAAGAATTGCTTGACGGATGAAAAAACTCAATAGTTGCAATTCCGTGTTCGATTTCGTGGTTTACATAACCCTCGGCGTGACGCATAACTACAATAATTTAAATATGGGTGAAACAATAAATCTCCCGCTATCACAGCGGCAAGCGCATCAATAGTGATTGGGGGTAATAATCAAATTTAGAATAAATTCTAGAAAACTAAGACACGTTGCACAACCTTAACTTTTCTTAGACAATTGCAACACTGCTGCTACAGCAGCAAGAGCGATAGTGTATAATCGGCTATAAGTATCAGCACACAGCTCACCACTACCGATGTGGTAGAAGCCCGGCCTATCTCTAGCGCACCACCCTGCACATAGTAGCCATAGTAAGAGGGTATGATGGAGATGATGAGCGAAAACACAAAAGCCTTTATCATAGCAAAGAACAGATTGTATGGGAGAAACCCTATGATAAGCCCCTGAAAAAACTGCTGCTCTGTAAGTATATTGGAAAACAAACCAGCTATGTAGCCGCCCCATATGCTGATGGCTATAGACAATACTATAAGACTGGGCACCATTATCATAGCAGCTATTATCTTGGGCATAATGAGGTAGGTGCGGGTGTTGATGCCCATTATCTCCAGCGCATCTATTTGCTCGCTCACCCGCATATTGCCCAGCTCAGAGGCTATTTTAGAGCCCACCACACCTGCCAGCACCACACATATCACCGTGGGCGATAACTCTAGTATTGTAGAGTCTCGCACTATAGAGGCTACCACTGTTTTGGGTATCCAGGAGCTTACCAGCTGGTAGGATGTCTGTATAGTGAGCACCATACCCAGAAACAGGGATATGATGAGCACTATGGGTAGCGAGCGTATGCCTATATCGTTGCACTGAGCCACAAACTCCTTCCAATATACACGGCCATTTTCTGGGCGGCTTATACCCCCCTTTATCATCAGTGCGATGCGACCTATATGCTCCAGAACAGATTTCATAACTGAGTGCAAAAGTAGGAGAAATGTAAAAGCACCGCCCTATATTGTTTTGTGAAGATATATGCACTGCCTAATTGATGCTACCCCACTAACCTACCTATAGAGCCCAGCTATAAAGGTGGTGAGCGCTGCATCATGCAGATTGACCGCTACTATCACACCATTTGGGTCTACTACACAGTTGTAGGGTAACGCACCATACTCAACTTATTATATCTATTGGCAGCTATCACATCGCTCTTGCAAATACGAAGAACCAGTAAATACATTATTCAGGTCCGATATTTGGATAAATATACTTTTCGGCAATACATGTAGTAGAGATAGAGTGCCGATGATATTTGCTTTCTGTACCTTTATAGTAATTCAAATGTTTTGATTGAGTAGCAAAAGGGATGACACTATGAGTAAGTTGCCAACTATATTCTTGTCTTATAATTCTGGTTCCGATTTGGAAGAGACACTGGCAGTAAGGCTACATACCATAGGTGCGGTGCATGGTTTCAAAATGTTGTTACCAGATAGGTATGATAGTAACGAACTAGTATCTGCCGAAACACGAAACAGAATTGTTTTAGCTAATTACTTCATATTGTTCTCTACTTCCGAGCTTGGGAAACAGGTTCAGCAAGAGATATCAATTGCATTCCAACAGCTCAATGATAAGTCTAAAATAATAGTAGTTTACGACCGTCACAAAGGAAAAAATATAAAGGGGCTGATAATTGTACGGAGATTTATATCGACTCTCGTACCGAAACTACACAGCAGATTCTTGAACGAATACTAAACGAACTAAAAAGTAAGGAAATAAAGAAGAGCGTGAAAAAACAATCTACTACAGAAGATGTAATTGGAGGAATACTATTAGCAGGTTTAGGTTTATTATTGCTAGGTACATTATTAGATAGTGGGAAAGCAAAGTAAATGATTACGAATAGAAAGGTAATCATCGACACCTCAACACTGATCTATTTTACCGAAATAAAAGAAGTAGTGGATGTCTTTGCTTGTATGCGCTCAATTTTTGCTCAGGTGTTGGTACCAACCGAAATAAAAGCGGAATATGAACGTGGCACAGCATAGCAACCGCAAAGAATTTGGCTTTTGGAAAAACTGAAACCCAATGTTGGTTTTTATGCCCTCTGCACCCGCTACGATTCTATAAACTTAGCTATGCTCCAGAATATAAAAGGTATAGATGCAGGAGAAGCCGAAGCTGTAGCTCAGTATTCCCAAACAGGTGCCTATTACATATTGTCTGATGATAATCGGTTTCCAAATTCCATCAAAACAATCTACCCAGACATAAGAAATATCAGCTCTCTCCATATTATTGCTCTTATAGAATTTCATGGTTTAGTTATAGATTGTCAGATGCTAAAAAAGCAACTTCACGCCAAATTGAATTTCAAAAGCAATCAATTGAGGGATGCATATTTATATATAGCTAAAGACTTGGGCTTGCCTGTTTCTAAAAAAGACATTTCTAATAAAACCAGCTTATCCAAAATTCTTGGCCAACAATAATAAAACGCGCTAACTGTCATTGCTACACATGTATGCACATATTAGGCAATAGCGGCCTATAACACCACCTATCTCTTTCATCTGCCATACCTTGCACGCAACATTCTTATTCAATGTCTACAGACAATATCAAAAGACTTTCGCGACTGGTAGCAATAGTCACCCAATTGCAAACAAGGCAATACATCAGTGCGGCTACATTGGCACAAAAGTTTGATGTGAGCCAGCGCACCATATACCGAGATATTAAAGCACTAGAGCAGGCGGGTATGCCTATAATAGTGGTAGATGGCAAAGGCTATGCACTAATGGATGGTTATAAGATGCCTCCCATCATGTTTACAGAGCAACAGGCCAACGCACTGGTGCTGGCACAGCAGCTAGTGTTGCAAAACAGCGATGCCTCTTTGGTAAATCATTATATAGAAGCCGTAGAAAAAGTAAAAGCAGTGCTTCGCCCACTCCAAAAAGAAAAGGCCAACATCTTGGCCGACAGAACCACCTACGACCAAAATTTGAATAGGGTGCGCTTAACAGACAGCATAGCCCACATTCAGCATGCCATCACACACTATTTGCTCATCAATATGCAATACACCAATGCCAGCAACATAGATAGCGAGCGCATTGTTGAGCCATTTGCACTTATCAGCACCTCGGCACATTGGCTACTCATTGCCTGGTGCCGCATGCGTAGCCAGTTTCGCTTCTTCAGGCTCGATAGAATTGTGAATATGGAAGTACAGACAGCCCACTTTTCACCGCACAAAATGACATTGCAAGAATATTTCGAAAAATATCACAACCCCGCTGTAAACCCCTGACATACTGTTGTCTCAAGCCTGTTTCAATTTTGTGCTGTTATCAAAAAAAACAAGCAAAAATGGAAAAGAAAATCATCGACCCATGGTTGTGGGGCAAGTACACAAACTCCGCACAGGCAGTAGAGGTTACCAATGCACAGAGCACACTTTACTGCTCGGGACAGGCAGCTATAGATGCCGAAGGAAAACCAAGTGCTGCCGACATGCGCACACAGCTACAGCTCACTATCGCCAATCTGGAGCAGCTAATAGCCACGGCTGGCTATAGCCATCAGCACATAGTAAGGCTCAATGTGTACACTACTTCTTTGCAAGAGTTTTTTGCTACCTGCATGGATGTTTATGTTACTTTTATTCAGGCTCATGGCATAGAGCAGGCCACTTCCTTGCTCGAGGTAAAGGCACTATACGCCACCCTAACCATAGAGCTCGAAGCAACACTAGCCAAATAAATGAAGCAAGCAGAAATAGAACAGTTCTACCCACAAACTAGGCAGGAGTGGCGTATGTGGTTGCAGCAGCATCACCGCATGCGCACTGCTGTGTGGGTGGTGATGTATAAGAAAGCCGCAGGCATGCCCACCATCTCGTGGTCCGATGCGGTAGACGAGGCGCTATGCTTTGGGTGGATAGACAGCACCAAGAAGAAACTAGACGATACGGCATCTATACAATACTTCACCCGCCGAAAACCTACCAGCACCTGGTCTGCCGTCAACAAAAAGAAAGTGGAGCAGCTCATAAACGAAAAGCTGATGACACCCGCAGGTATGGCATGTGTGGAGGTAGCCAAGCAAAACGGCTGCTGGAATATACTAGACGATGTGGAGCAGCTTATATTGCCCCAAGACCTGGCACAGGCGCTGCTATCGCTGCCAGGGGCACACAGCTATTACTCTTCCCGCACCAAGTCTGCAAAGAAATTAATACTCAATTGGGTGATGTCGGCAAAGCTAGCCCCCACCCGCCAGGCCCGCATAGCAGCCATAGCCACCCACGCCGCCCAGCAATGCATGCCGCCAGCACTAGTGCCCAAGCCCCCAAAGGCTTAATAAACACTAATGCCCAATACCCCTTATCTACCACCCGTTCACCAGCAAACTGTGTTATTGTTACTGCTCAGCTTAATACACTTATTTTTTCAGCCTCATCATGCCCAATGTCTTACCCAGTGGGCGTTTCGTATAGCGCAAACTCCAGTGTATCAATCTAAAAGTGTATAGTGCTACACATTGAGCAGTATAGCCCTGCACACTCAGCTGCACTGTCGCCAAAATTTGTGGATATCTTTCCTCCTCACACTCATTTTTCGCCTTGCACATCCACTATCTTTGTCGCCCAAATCACCCCTATCTCGCACCCATCGCACAGCCAAATGTGCTAGCCACCCTCGCCCTATTTTATACAATCCATGAAAAAGCCAAGCAATCAAATATCTAAGCACAACACCCCTACTATTGGGCACATATCGCAAAAAATATGTGCGCAAAACACCCTGGCAAAAAGTGCGCAAAAACACCACTCTGCACCGCTGCAACCCATTGATTATCAATCACTTACACCAAAAACACAAAAATTAAAAAGTGCGCAAAAACACCTTGACCAAAATCACACACCAGCCTCCCAATTTTCACTACTTTTATTGCTCCAGTAGCCCCTTAGTGCCTACTGCCAGCCCAATAATATATAACATGATAGACACGCCCAGATACAAAGAGCTGCAAGAACAGTTAGCCTCCTGCACCGACGAAAAAAGCCGCCTCGACACCCTGGTAGATATGGGTGTAGAGGTAAGAAGTATAGACGTAGACCACGCCATGCAGATGGCCGAAGACATCATACAACGGGCTAAAATAGTAGGTTATGCACGTGGCATAGGTCGCGGGCTCAACCTCAAAGGGTCCTGTTTCTGGCTATTGGGCGAGTATGAGGATGGATTAGCTATACTTGCCGATGCGCTTTCTATAGCCACACGCATCAAAGACCTCGGCTTAGAGGCACGCGTGCTCCACAACTTCGGCAATATATACCGCGATATGGGCGACCTCGCCAACGCACTTACCCACTTCGAGAAAGCGCTGAATATCAATGAGCAGATAGGTGATGAATTTGCACAGTCGGTAATACTTACCAGCATCTCCAACCTCCTCTACGACCTCGGCGATTACGATGCTGCACTAGAGTATGCACTCAAGTGTCTGCCCATCTTCGAGCGGGCACACAATCGCACTAGCCTCATCAACATTCACAATACACTAGGCAATGTTTACTTTAAGCAAGAAAACTTTGCTGAGGCGCTGCACTATTTTCAAGAGAATCTGCAGCTATCCGAGCCAGAGACAGCACCCTATGTCATGGCCACCAGCGGTCTGGGTAAGGTATACTACAAAATGCACGACTTTGGCAACTCAAGCAAATACCTTACAGATGCCCTCCGCCAGGCTCAGCTCATAGGCAATATAGAAGTACAGATCATCTGCCACTTTTATCTCGGTCGCCTTTATATGGACGATGGCAACTATAGGCAGTCGCTACAATCGCTCAACACCGCCTACGAGCTGGCCGATGAGTATATACGCCGCCACGACCTCATGAGCATACATGAGATGCTGTCTGCCCTGCACGATAAGCTTGGCGATATACCTACTGCCTTTCATCACCTCAAAGCCTTTGAACAGCTCAAAGAAGAAATCTTTCACCAAAAGATTATTAGCGAACTGCGCAACCTACAAGTGCGCCAGCAGATAGAGCTTGCCAAAAAAGAAAAAGAAGTAGCAGAGCGTACAGCACAGCTCAAGCACCAGTTCATGGCCAACATGAGCCACGAGATACGCACCCCTATGAATGCCATAATAGGTATGGCTAGGCTACTGCTAGCCAAAGAACCTCGCCCCGACCAGCTCAGGTACCTCAACGCCATTCAGATGTCTGCCGACAACCTGCTGGTTATTATCAATGATATCTTAGACCTTTCTAAGATTGAAGCTGGTAAGATAGTGATAGAGCACATAGACTTTGCACCTAGAGAGGTGATGCACAGCCTTTCAGATATGTTTATGCTCAAGGCTGAGGAAAAGGGCATATCACTACGCATCAAAACTGATGAAGAAATACCCCGTCGCCTCATTGGCGACCCTACTCGTCTCAACCAGATATTAATAAACCTGGCCGGCAATGCCATCAAGTTTACAGAGCGTGGTTTTGTAGAGGTGCGTGCAGCTGTTACCAAAAGAGAGGGCACTACACTTTGGGTTAGGTTTGAGGTGCAAGACACAGGCATAGGTATCTCCAAAGAGCATATCAATACCATCTTCGATAGCTTTACCCAGGCTGGCTCCGATACCGCCCGTAAGTTTGGTGGCACAGGCTTGGGGCTCACTATATGCCGTCAGTTAGTCAGCCTCATGGGTGGCGATATATCTGTAGAGAGCGAGTTGGGTAAGGGTACTACCTTTATAGCTACCATACCGCTAGATGAAGCATCTAATCAATATGCCGATGATAGCCGCAAAACTGTTGATGCCGATGCGCTGAACAGACTCAACAATCTCCGCGTGCTACTGGTAGAAGACAACGAGTTCAACAAAATGGTAGCAGAAGATACCTTACGTAGCCTTATGCCAGATATCAAACTAGACTTTGCCTATAATGGCCAGGAAGCAGTAGATATGGTGCAGGCCAATAACTATGACATAGTGCTAATGGACATACAAATGCCCATTATGGATGGCTTGGTCGCCACTCGCCATATACGCACCATGCTGCCAGAGCCAGCTAGAAGTGTGAAAATTATAGCTATGACAGCCAATGTGTTGCAGGAAGATGTGCAGCGATATCTGTACGAAGGCATGAACGGATATGTTGCAAAGCCTTTTCACGAAGAGGAGTTACTGCTAAAGATGGACACCGTGATGGGTAACGCACCTACCCTGCAAGCTGCTACCAAACAAGAGCGCAATGGTAATGCCGACACGGAGCCACCATTGCCTCCCCTACCCGATCAGGTTACTGATATGCAGTTCTTGCGCCAGCTTACAGGAGGCAACAGAGAAAAGATGCAAAAGTATATAGGTATGTTCTTAGACAATGCGCCTAAATTGCTTGATAGCATAGATAAAGGCTTGTTGGCAAAAGACTACCCGGCTATTAAGATTGCTGCTCACTCGCTCAAGCCACAACTATCCTATATGGGCGTGAAAGAGGAGATATCCAAGATATTTCTGATAGAGCAAACAGCTGGAGCAGCAGCCCATTTCGAAACGCTGCCAGTGCTCATCCGCAACCTGAAGCACCTATGTGAAAAAGCTTTTAATGAACTGAAAGACTATTGATAAACACCTAAAAACCACTGCTAAAAGCAAAGAAGTTTTGAAAATCCGTAAAATCAAATTACTTTTCTAACAAATTGAGCTTACCTATATGGCAAACAATAATAAAAGTTACGTCTTTCTGGTGGATGATGAACCCATCCAAAACGAAATGTTGAAAGACTATCTATCCGAGCGTTTTGACTATAGTATCAAGACATTTGAAAGTGGTGAAGAGGCCATCAAGCATCTGCACCTAAACCCTAACATTATTGTGCTCGATTATCATTTGAATGCACACTTACCCAATGCTCAGAATGGAGTGGAGGTATTGAAGAAAATAAAAGAAGCCAATACTACAGCACAAGTAATCATGCTTTCGGGCCAGGATAAACTAGAGGTAGCTGTAGATAGTATGAAGCATGGTGCGTATGACTATGTAATAAAAGGAGAAACTGCATTCTCTCGTATGGAGAACCTTTTCAATAATATCGATGAGTTAAACAGTATCAAAGAAGCCAATTATAACTTTAAGCGGGTTAATACCTATCTCTACATAGCACTAGCTGTGGTGATGCTTATTTCTATGTTTATGGTTTACAAATTCCGCTAGTATGAAATAGTAGTGATTATATCACTACTATTTCATGAAAATCAGAAGCACGAAGATACTTTTGAGCTAAAGCTTGCAACTCTTCGGCTGTTATGTTCTTGTATATATTTATGTTGCGGTAAAACTGCTCCTCTGTAAATCCGTTGAGGATGAGTGAACGCCAACGCTGCAAAATGGAAAAGGGGCCATCTAGGTCGCCCAACAAGCCTCCTAGCAAATAGTTTTTAACTAGTAGCACTTCCTCTTCATCGGCTGGTTCGTTGCACAGTAGCTCCATTTCTTTATATACCTCAACAATGGCATCTTCTGTAACAGCTCTGCCAGTTTCGGTTTGTATCACTAGCGAGCCACCACCAATTTCAGGGGTAAGAGCACTGTAAATACCATAAGTATAACCCTTCTCCTCACGAATGTTGGCCATGAGTCTGGAGCCAAAGTAACCACCAAGTAGCGTATTGAGCACCACCATTGGCGTATAATCTGGGTGGTGCCTATTGGGGAATAACCTGCCTATGCGAATAGCACCTTGTACTCCGTTTTCATCGTTATTGATGCGGTGACGTCGCTCTGCAGAAGCAGCTATATCATAAGTGGGCCTGACAATAGGGTTGTTATTATAACTGACTTGCCCAAAAATCTGATTGATTAGGTTAACCTCAGCAACTCCAATGTTACCAGCCATAAACATTTTGGCATGAGCCAGGCTGTAATTGGCATTGTAGAAGGATATAATATCTGCTCTATTCAGAAGCTCCAAGTTTTGTTGTTTGGTATATCTACCATATGGATGGTGTTCGCCAAACATTAAAGCGTCTATCTGCTGGTTGGCTACAAATTCGCACTGGCGTAGGTTAACCATCAGCCGTTGTATACTATTGCGTTTGTGGATTTCCAGTTCGTGCTCAGGGAAGGTAGCATCAGTGAGTAGCTCGTAAACTATTGGTAGTAAGGTAGGGAGATGGCGAGTAAGGGAGTAGAGCGTTACAGTAGCGTAGTCGTTGCTAGCACTTACTTTAAGCTGTGCGCCACAAAACTCAAGCGCTTCGTTTATCTCGGCTGCAGTCTGTTTTGAGGTGCCGCTTTTAAGTAGTGCAGCAACAGCATGAGCCACAGATGGTTTAGGTTCGTACCACAAGCCGGCCTGTAATACCCAATCTATTTGCACTACATCTTGCACGCCAGCATTGAGCCAATATAGTGGCAACCCATTGCTTAGCTTTTCGGTATTGATAGCGGGCAGTTTGAAGTCAAAGTCTACTGCATCGTGAATGTGTGGAGCTATACTACGGTCTAACATTGTAAAGTAGTTAATGATTATTGGTGATAAGGGTAAAATGAAAATTATTTAACGAATAGCGCCTTTAGTTCTTTGGCCTCGTCTACCTTCATTTTGCCTCCAAGTATGAGGCGTAGCTGGCGACGACGAAGAGCACCTTCGTAATGTTTTTGTTCTTCTTCGGTTTGAGGAACCAACTCCGGTACCTGACGAGGTTTTCCGTTAGGGTCAAGGGCTACAAAGGTCATATAAGCTTCATTAGACAGATACTTATATTGTGCGGTTAGGTCTTCGCCCCAAATGCGTAAGAACACCTCCATAGATGTATTGAAAGAACGTGTTAGTTTAGCCTCAATAGTGAGTAGATTGCCAAGTTTAATAGGGTTTGCAAAAGAAACATTATCGACTGATGCAGTTACTACTGGGCAATTACAGTGCTTTTGAGCAGATATGGCAGCTGCAATGTCCATCCAGTGCATTAGCCTACCACCCATAAGGTTGCCTAAAGTATTAGTGTCATTTGGGAGGACAAGCTCAGACATGATAACAAATGAGTCTTGGGGAGTTTTTACTTTCATATAAAGCTATGCTTTTAATAGAGGGCAAGGTATCAATAAAAGCTGTTATCAAAAAGTTGTTATTTCCACAAAACGGCAGACGATACAGTAGTATAAGGGGATGTGGTGTCGATGTTGAAGTAGTGTTTATTCAACTCGGTAGGTGGAAGATAATCGAATGCTACAGCTATTGTTGCGGGCTTATTTAGTTTTTCAACTTTAGCTGTATCGGATGGTTGAAATAGAGTTATTGCTAGATTGGTTTTGTCTCCATATAGTGCTGAACATAGTATAGACTCATCGCCAAGAGCCCAATCTAGTTTTAATCTTTTTCGGGTATCATCATCAATGTTAATAGCCAATTTAGTCACATTTTGGCTGCGCATATATTGCTGTGCACGCTCTATAAAGTTTACACGCCAAGTAAACTCCGTACTAGATGCCTCGATAAATGAAAATCGGATACAGAACAGTATAATTAAGAATATACTACCGCGAAGACCACTTAAGCGGGGTAGATAAACAAACACAAAAGGTGCTCCACACACTATTGCTATACTCATCCACTCGCTTTCTATATGAAATAGGGCTACATCTGCATCATAGCCGCCATATGTAAGGCCCATAACGATAGTGTAACCAATAATACTAGTAATGGTCCATATTAGTTGCTTTCTTTGTTTGGCGACTGAAAGTGCCCACAGCCCAGCAATAGCGATAGGAATAGCTGTCCAATAGATGTGCAAACAACGCTTGGCGAACATAAGGACAACTGGGGTTTGAAATGAAAGGCCAACATCTAACAGGCTGAAATGTGTGACACCATGTAGCAAAGAACCATCATATGGTTGATATAAACTGAGGGTGAACTTGGCGGAGACTATGGCGAATAAGACTATTGAAAGACCTATTCTATCAGCCTTGTTTTTGATAACAGGTTCTTTATCTAACAACAAGTATACCCAAAGATACACCAGCGAAATCAATACCAGAAAGTGGGTGAATATTGCTATAAAGAAGAGTAGGGTGAAGGCTATATATAGCACAATGCGGTTTGCATCTTTGTGCAGGAGGTATAATGTAGTGCCTAAGGCAAGAAATAGCCACGACACCCCCTGGTGCACTTCGTTATTGGTCCAATAATAGGCATCGGTAACAAACAATAAATAGTATAAGGTAGCAAGAATGGCTAAGCTATATTGCCGATAGGCAAATGTGAGGATACTGGCTACCAATAGATAAAAGAATGAAAAACTGGCCGAATATAACAGTAATAACCACTTTATTGGAACGCCGACTAACTGCCCTAAAAATGGTACCACTTGTGTAACAGCGGAGCCTAAACGCAGCTCTTGGATATATAGCTTCTTGTAAGTGAGTATATTGAACAGAACAAAAGCAGCATCAGCAAAAAGGGTACGCTCTTTGTAAAAAATAAGAGCGCTAATAAACAACGTAAACAGAGCACCTAAACTAATAAGTGCAGTATAATAGAGAGTTTTTTGTTGACTCATTTTGCTGAATAGGCTTACTTCAAATTACTTGGCAATGGCAACTATAGTAGAGAAGGTAGATGATGAGCCAGAGCGATAAATTGTAAGAGTATACATGCCACTCTGCAATGCAAGTGGAATGGATATTTGTGCAGTACCATCTACATTGATAAACTGACCAGTAGCTACACAGCTGCCACTGGTGCTATGTAGGCTATAAGTGTATGTGCCATAGTCGCTTAAATGCATGTAGATGTATTGGGACGCGGGATTAGGGTAGTAGGATATAGAAGCAATGGCTGCTAACTGTGCAGCATGAACTGTACCCAGCCGCTGCCGATGACAAAGTGCACGAATAGGTGTGGAGAAGCTTGCATCTTTGAAGTAAATAATAGCAAGAGGAGTTACTTCGCCAATGCGGTAATAGGACTGAATATAGGTAGTATCTCTACGACCCTGCTGAAAACCAAACAGTGTTACTAATGCTGGACTAGCAGGAAGAGCATCTATATACATACTGTCTTGGGTGATAGTGGTGGTGCGAACCTGAAGTACGGGAATATACTCTGAAGGCGAGCCATCAGGCATTCTTATGCGCATTTTGCCCCAACCTGTAACGGTGTCTTTGCGATTAGTGTATCTGCGCATGAAGCCTGGCTGATGTATGTAACTGAATATGCCAAGAGAAAGCTCAAAATTTTTATCTACCTGATAGCTTGACTGCCATGAGCTAGACATGGTGGTGGGAAATGATAACTTCTTTTCGGGTAGTGAGTAGATGCTATTTTGTGAGACAATGAAGAATGTGTCGTTAGATCCTCCAGTTAGAGGAAATAAAGGTGTTTTTGAGTCAAAAATTGTTTCACTAAGGATACATATATCGTGAGTATTTATTTGGGTATTAAAATTGGTGGGAGCTGGGTAGCGAATAATTACAGTAGCAGAAGAATCGGCATAGGAAGTGCCCAGGCTACTAAGTACATGCATTATAGAAAACATGGTAGTGGAGTCTGAGGTGAGGGTCATATCCCAAACAGCATTGATGGCTGGGGCAAAAGATGGGAACAGAGAGCTGTGAGTGGAGATACTCATGCTATCTGTTCCCATAACTGTAGAAGGATAGTCTGATGCAGTAAGAACAATTTGCGCTGAGCTGACAAAAGGTGCTACAAACAATGCCAGAACTAATACAATAATTTTCACTTTTAGGTATTTGGGGTAAAAATAAACTGTATTACCGCAAAAGCCTAAAACAATCTATTATTTACTAAGGTGCATGCTACGCTCTTTATAAAGCTGGCGGAACCAAGGGTCGCGCAGATTTTTGATAAATCTTATAGCTTCGCCTGTGCTCTTCATTTCGGGGCCTAGTTCTTTGTTTACATTAGGAAACTTATTGAAGCTAAACACGGGCTCCTTAACGGCAAAGCCTTCAAGATTTTTTTCCATCACAAAATCTTTCAGTTTTTTCTCTCCCATCATCACTTTGGTAGCAATGTTGAGGTAAGGGATATTGTATGCTTTGGCAATAAACGGAGTGGTACGGCTGGCACGAGGGTTGGCTTCTATTACAAATACTTTACCGTCTTTGATAGCATATTGTATATTGATGAGTCCTTTGACATTGAGGCGTAGTGCAATCTTCTTAGCTATCTCAGCCATCTCCTCAACAATGAGTGGTCCTAAGTTGAAAACAGGTAACAGAGCGTGACTATCGCCACTATGAATGCCAGCAGGCTCTATGTGCTCCATAATACCCATTATGTGCACTTCTTCGCCATCGCATATAGCATCTACTTCGGCCTCTTGACAACGATCTAAGAAGTGGTCTATTAAAATCTTGTTGCCAGGGAGGTGTTTCAGCAGGCTTACAACGCTTTTCTCTAGCTCCTCATCGTTGATAACGATGCGCATACGCTGACCACCCAAGACATATGATGGCCTTACCAAAACAGGGTAACCGACCTCTTTTGCTACTTCTATAGCCTCATCGGTGGTATAAGCAGTGCCGTATTTAGGATATGGAATGTTTAGTTCTTTCAGCATATCACTGAATCGACCCCTATCTTCGGCTATATCCATATTATCGAACGAGGTACCTATAATTTTGATACCCCTTTCGCTTAATTTTTTTGCAAGCTTTAGTGCCGTTTGACCTCCTAGTTGCACTATAACACCTTCGGGTTGCTCGTACTCAATAATTTCCCATAGGTGCTCCCAGTTTACAGGTTCGAAGTAAAGCTTATCGGCTATATCGAAGTCTGTAGACACTGTTTCTGGATTGCAATTAACCATAATAGACTCATAACCACTCTCGCGAATGGCCAGTAATCCGTGAGTGCAACAATAATCGAACTCAATACCCTGACCAATACGATTGGGCCCAGAGCCTAGTACAATGATTTTCTTTTTGTCAGAAACCTTACTCTCATTAGCCAAACCTATGGCATCTTGTGTAATGGGTTTGTTCTCGAAAGTGCTATAGTAATAAGGAGTTTTGGCTTCGAATTCGGCACTACATGTATCAACCATTTTGAATACACGAGTGATGCCTAGTTTTTTGCGGTATTCATATACATCATCGCCTGTGCAATCTGTAAGTAGATCGGCTATTTGCTCGTCGCCAAAGCCCATTTTTTTGGCTTCGCGCATCAGTTCTGTAGTTACTTTTTCTAAGTGCTTGGTTTTGCGCAGTTCGTTTTCTAGTGTTACAATATCTTGTATTTGGTATAAGAACCAGCGGTCGATTTGAGTAAGCTCGCGAATTGTTTTTATAGATACACCGGCAGCCATGGCCTCTTTTATGCGGAAAATTCTATCCCAGGTAGGTCTTTTGAGTGTGTCTATGAGCTCTTCTGGCTTAAGCCTGCTGGTGCTTATAAAAGATAGGCCAGTAGCGTTGTTTTCCAAACTTTGGCAAGCCTTTTGCAATGCCTCGGGGAAGGTGCGCCCTATAGCCATTACTTCTCCTACAGACTTCATTTGAAGCCCTAGCGTATCATCAGCCCCTTTGAACTTATCGAAATTCCAGCGAGGCATTTTTACGATAACATAGTCTAGCGCAGGCTCGAAATATGCAGAGGTAGTTTTAGTGATTTGGTTGCTTAGCTCATCGAGCGTGTAACCAATGGCCAGCTTAGCTGCTATTTTGGCAATAGGATAGCCTGTAGCTTTGGATGCAAGTGCCGAAGAGCGGCTAACACGAGGGTTAATTTCTATTGCAATAATTTCTTCAGTTTCCGGATTGAGTGCGAATTGTACATTGCACCCACCAGCAAAGTTGCCCAGGTCGCGCATCATGCTTATGGCAGTGTTGCGCATGAGCTGAAAGGCCGTATCGCTTAGCGTCATGGCTGGGGCTACAGTAATACTGTCACCAGTATGAATGCCCATTGGGTCAAAGTTTTCGACAGTACAAATGATAACTACATTATCATTTTTATCGCGTAGCAACTCTAATTCAAATTCCTTCCAACCCATTACTGCTTTTTCTACCAGTACCTCGTGAATAGGTGAAGCGGTGAGGCCTCTGTCGAGCGCAGCGTCGAGTTCTTCTTTGTGAAAAACGATGCCACCACCTGTGCCACCCAAGGTAAAAGAAGGGCGTATAACGAGCGGAATACCTATCTCTTGAGCAAATTCTTTACCCTCAAGCAGGGAGTTGGCAGTTTTGGCAGTAGCTACAGGAACCCCTAGCTCTATCATCCATTTACGGAACAATTCTCTATCCTCTGCTTTGTCAATAGCTTTGATATCGACACCAATGAGGCGAACATTATATTTTTCCCACAAGCCTAGCTCATCGGCTTCTTTTGCCAAGTTGAGCGCAGTTTGTCCACCCATAGTAGGCAATACTGCGTCTATTTCGTTTTCTTCTAATATTTTTTCAATACTATCTACTGTGAGGGGGAGTAGATATACCCTATCGGCCATAATGGGGTCGGTCATTATAGTAGCAGGGTTGGAGTTGATAAGAATCACTTTTACACCCTCTTCGCGAAGACTGCGGGCAGCTTGAGACCCAGAATAGTCGAACTCGCAGGCTTGTCCAATGATGATTGGACCAGAACCGATAATTAAAACAGACTTAATAGAAAGATCACGCGGCATTGCTGGAAAATAAAAACATTATGAAAAAGAACAGCGCGATGAGCAGATAAAAAAATCGGGCTCAACGCCCGAGGTGCAAAAGTAAGAAAAATCAGTAGATTGCCTAACAGCAAGTAGATGCATAGGTGTCGCCGATGCAAGATAAAATAATTCAATGCGTATAGTGTTGATTTTGTGATAAAATCACCTTGTAGAGAGCCAAAATGAGGGTGTGGAATAATTTAGAGAGTGCAGGATAATTATTTACCTAATTTTGTGAAAAATAAGGTGTTAAACCTATAATTGAATTACTTTTTTGCACTTTTGTGCTTTAGATAAAATCCCGGGATAATGAGTTTTTTAGGATTCTTCAAATTTCTTACTCAAGAAATCGCAATAGATCTTGGCACTGCCAATACACTTATAATACATAACGACCAAGTAGTAGTAGATGAACCATCGATAGTGGCTATAGACCGAACTACAAATAAAATAGTAGCTGTAGGGAAAAAGGCCATGATGATGCACGAAAAGACCCACGAGAACCTGAAGACGATAAGGCCACTAAAAGACGGTGTGATAGCTGACTTTAATGCTGCTGAGGGTATGCTGCGCGAAATGATAAAGTTGGTGTACCCTAAGAAGCCAATGTTTCCACCAAGTTGGAGAATGGTAATATGCATACCATCAAGCATAACAGAAGTGGAAAAACGAGCTGTACGTGACTCGGCCGAACAAGCCGGGGCTAAAGAAGTGTATATGATACATGAACCTATGGCTGCAGCGCTGGGTATAGGTATAGATGTAGAAGAGCCAACGGGCAACATGATAATAGATATAGGTGGTGGAACTACTGGCATATCGGTGATTGCACTGGCAGGCATAGTGTGCGACCAATCTATAAGAATAGCAGGAGATGAGTTTACTGGAGATATAATGGAAGCCATGCGCCGATATCATAGCTTGATGATAGGTGAAAGAACTGCAGAGCAGATAAAAATACATGTGGGGTCGGCATTGAAAGAACTAGATAATCCGCCAGATGATATAGCAGTGAACGGAAGAGACCTGGTGACGGGTATACCTAAACAAATAATGGTATCTTATCAAGAGGTAGCAGAAGCTCTAGACAAATCGATATTCAAGATAGAAGAAGCGATACTGAAAGCGCTGGAGAGCACACCACCCGAACTAGCAGCCGATATATATAGAAGAGGGCTGTACCTAACTGGAGGAGGAGCGCTGCTAAGAGGGCTAGATAAACGAATAAGCCACAAGATAAAACTACCAGTACATGTAGCCGACGACCCACTGCGTGCAGTGGTGAGAGGCACTGGTATGGCGCTGAAGAATATAGCTCGTATGCCCTTCCTGATGAAGTAAGGTAGACTGCAACCATATACATTAACTGTAACGGACCCGAGTGCGCAACTTCTTCTTTTTTATTCGCAGGTTCTTTAATCTGATACTATTTATAGGATTGGAAGTGGTATGTATTGCCATGATACAGAAAACAGATACTGTGCAGGGGAGCGATATAGTATCGTCGGCCAACGCAGTATCGGGATTGGTATATAAGAAGCAAAATGATGTTGTTTATTATTTTGGCTTGAGGAAGATGAATGATAGCTTGCTGCATGAGAATGCCAGGCTGAGACAACTAGTGGAGCAATATAAAAGTGTGGATACACTGAAGGACACAATGGTATCATTGACAACTAATGTGGGCGACACCGCCAAACATATAGTGCGCTACTCTGACTATATATATAGAACAGCTAAGGTGATAAACAACTCTGTGAATGCCACCGACAACTACATAACACTAAATAGGGGTTATAAGCATGGTATAGCCAAAAATATGGCAGTTATATCGGGCACGGGTGTGGTAGGGAAAGTGGAGCACGTATCTGCCAACTATGCAAGTGTGCTATCTGTGCTGAGTGCTAAACAAAAAGTGAGCGCCAGGCTGAAAAGTGGTAATAATGGTTTTGTGGCATGGGAGGGCAAAAACCCATCGATATTGGTGATGACTGATGTGCCCCAACAAGTGGAAGTAAAGAAAGGAGACTCGGTATTTACCAATAGTTATTCATTATACTTTCCGCCAGAGCTATTGATAGGGACGGTAGTAAAAACAGAGCCTATTAAGAAGAATGCAATGCAGGTCATATATCTGAGGTCGTCTACCGACTTTAGAAATCTGCAATATGTGTATGTGGTGGAAAATAAAATGTCGGTGGAAAAAAGGACATTAGAAGATTCGGCAGCAAAAACTGCTAAATAATAGTAAGCACCAACAAAGCAAAGGTAGTATGAACATATATCTCAAGAACTTTCTTCGCTTCTGCATCATAGTATTGCTGCAGGTGCTCATACTTAATAAGGTGACATTGAGATGGTGGTCTGAACCGTCTAATTTTCCAGTATTCATACCCTATGTGTATCCACTTTTTTTGCTTCTGTTGCCATTTGAGTTGCCAGTTTGGGGGTTGCTATTGTCTGGCTTTGCATTAGGCATTACGGTAGATACTTTTAGTAATACTGCGGGTATGCATGCCTGTGCAACTGTATTGATAGCTTACCTAAGAACAAATGTGCTAAGTGCGCTGCTGCCAAGAAACCTGACGGAATATGCAGGATTACAGCCATCCGCCAAGAATATGGGATGGATGCCCTTTATTGTTTACAGTGGTTTTTTGATAGTGATTCATCATTTTGTTTTCTTTTCGCTAGAGCTTTGGAATTTCTCGAACATGGGACAACTCTTATTGAAAGTTACAGCTTCGGCTATAACCTCGCTACTCTTTATCATTGCTTACCTATTGTTATTTACCCGACAGGAAACATCGAGAATATAAAATAGAAACTAGCCTAGGGGAATAATAGAATTGAAGTTGATACCATAACCAGTAATAGCTATTTCGGGTTTTAGCCAGTTAATGTATAACCCACTTGCTGTGTTTAATGAACAATTTATTCTCTTAATCCAGCTAACGCCAAGATCATCTTTAATACCAGCACTGGAGAAGTATTGAGCAGTGAAATATGCATTGTGTGCTGGGGAGTATGCGGCTGGTAATACCCCCATAAGGTAAAAGCCAGAGCTGGGTGCTGCAGCGAAGTTTTGGGCATTGGCAGATAATAGACTTCCACGAATATGCAGTGTGTTGGCTATGAAGTCTTTCTTGTAGAATATAGAGCCTGTAACGCCACCATCAATAGCAGGAGTGCTCACATTGAGTACATTCCAAGATTGCTCTTTGTTGTTGGCCCCAAGCCCTGCGCCATAAGGAAGTAGTGCCGTAATAGGAAATCTGTTAGCATCTATAGATGTACTACTAGGTAATGCCTGTAGGGTAGCCACTTTGTCGAAGATCACAGTGGGTGTGCTGCCATCATTGAATACCAAAGGTGTGGCTAACTGTGTGATGACGATGTATGGAGCCATAAGACCCGAAGCGCCAGATGTAGTGCTGGCATTGAACCGAATCAATTCGCCATTGTAGAAAAACCAACCAGCAGTAGCATCATAATAGCCTGTAGATGGATTGACAATTTGAATACCATTGATGAGAACTGGCAATGAGCTATTGCTAGCCACAGCGGCCAAAGCAGTAACGGCCTCCGAATAGGACTGTTGGAGGTAGTCAAGATTATCTTGAGTAAGCGGGAAGCCACCAGGCTGAGAAAAATCAATTGATTTCATGATAAGCGTGTTTAGTATGGTTGTATTGAATAATTATTTTTGCTTGCAAGTCTGTATCTTTCTACGAGTGCCCTCATGCGATGTGTGTCGTAAATAAGAGTGCTGGGCACCATTATTATGAAGGAGTTGCCAAGAGAAGCGGTTTCGGCATTGGTATATAATACAAGCGGTACTGGCATTCCCAGAACGGGAGCTTCTCCTGCAATCCCAAGCCAGACAGGTTTTAGCTCGTCTTGAAGATAGGTATGAATTGGGTCTTCATATCTGCCATCAGTAATGTAAATGCCGCGACCAGTTGGATCGAAAATATCATTGAGTATGGCTTGTAAGTAAGTCGTTTGGCCAGTGTGTGAGGTAAAGTATTGGTCTTGCTGACGGGCTTGAATGAAAGAAGCATGAAGTCTTTTAACAGGTGCCAATAAACATTGCAGCCATGCTTGCATAATGGGCTGCCGCAAACGTATGGGCAGTAACTGAAAGACCAGCTTGTTGAAATTGATATGGAAGAAGTTCATGACAAATAGAGATTATAGTGCGGTATAAGGAATGTATAAGATATTGGTATTGAAGTAGGCTGTATCTAATTGCATATAGCCAGCATCGGGAGTGTAGGTAACTGATATAGGTGCGAATGGTAACGTGCCATAACTAGCCTGAGCAACATTTACAAGGCCTATACGAACTCCCTCTATTTGCTGTAGACTAGCAGCTAAATGACTAAGCACAAAAACACCATTGAAAGGTAATGCAGCTATAAACTGACTAATGGCTGTAAAAACAGGAGAAGTAGCAGCTCCATCGATACGTGCGCCAGATGCAGTAAGTATCAACGGGTCGTAATAGATAGTGAGTGCTAATTGTAGTATGTCTGCATTGCCGCTGGTAACTTGCAAGCGTACGCCTGCATCCTTTATGCGCTTCATGTAATTGCTGAAAGCGTCGAGTTCTACAGGATTGAGTGCAGATAGCAAACCTGATGTTTCTTTAGCCACCTTGATGCGAACCAGATTTGATAATTCTACTGCTGCGGCATGCTTGATAATGATAACAGAAGGATCGGAAGAAGGGGTTGGATAATTATCGTTATCAATGGGCAGCGGTGCACCTAATTGAAACAATTTTGCTTTGTAAACATACCATTGTAATGTATGAGGTTTCATGTTGCTGAGCAATGTTTTCATCTCTGCCTTGTTATAATCGAATAATTGCTCCAGCGTCCAAATGCTAACAGCAATGATATATGTCCATAGCCGCCAAATAGCAACATTGCTAGTGCTCCAAGTATAGGAGCTGAGTGTGGTGTCAGTATTCTTAGCATCGATGATCTCTTGCTGAATATCGGAAATAGTACGCGCCATGTAGAATTGAGTTGATTTTACTGTATTTGAAAAACTAGGCTGAAAGAAGAAGAAGGGTAGGCAAGTGGGGGCGAGGAAAGGGGATAATAATAAGTGGTTTGCAACCCTAAGCGGTAAGAACCAGCAGAGAGTGTGAGTAGGATGGCGTCAGGGTTGTCTGGGTCTTCCACTGCACTATTTCCATACAATAACCAATCCATTTGAAAGGTGGCAAAGTTGGTATAATCAATTAGTGGATGGCTTCTCGTAGCACGAAGTATAACTGAAGTAGGTGTTGCGTTAACAACCTCTAGTGAGATATTGCCAACAAATGTGGTTACTACATTTTGTGTAATGTTATCGAACATGATTAGGGGAGCAAAGTGTGCCTCATTGCCAACTAAGTCGTGGTAGGTAAAAGTGCAACTAGGTTCGGAGAGATTGCTCCAAACTAACATGTAGCCTAGACCCAATGAGAATGGTAACTGATATGGAATGAACTTATCGCTCATGACAGTAATAGACATAGGAAGTGCAGCATCAGGAGTTTCTTCAAAAATGTAACGCTCTTCTGTAAGGTAGTTGAGCCTATTATCGCCAGTATAAGTATCAGCTAATCCGTAAGTATTAATGAAATTTGAACTGCCTATTATATCAAAAGAATAATAGCCTAGTACATGAGGATTTACTATTTCATTGGGCACTGCTGTAAGGTGTGGTCTGAGAATAATAGATAGCCCAAGAGGTATAGGCTGCAAAGTGCCGATAACTATTTTGTTTTGACGCAAGTAGGCTACGTCCAACCTTTTCATTGCAGTATTGTTTACTATGGGCACCACATAATCTTGTCCTGGTGTTGGAATGTCTGATATAGACTTATTGTTGGCATAGGCCAATGCCATAGCCGCTTCCATACTTCCGTATTCGTTTACTACCATATCTGGTAGGCTTTGGTTGTTTTGTGCAGTTACTGTTTTAAGCATATTAAGAAAGGGTTTTAATAGGATGCATCGCAGTTGATGACACCGTTGGCAGATAATGATACATTGTTTACAGTCATACCATCTCTAGTAAATTCGGTATGAATAGCTCTTATTAATCCACCATAATCTTCATCGTCCCAATACAAGAGGGCACCTACACCAACAGTTGGTTGTTCTTTATACTCGCCTTTATTGCATAGTAGCAGCTGTTGCTGATGTGCTGCAGTGCTAGATGCTATTTGTATATCACCTTGAGAGAGGTCGATGTCGCTATTATTGAGTTGTATATCTGAGATGGTTGGCATAGTGAAGATGTTATTCTGTTAGTAAAAGATCTAATTGAGTACTGATTGAGGAGAAAGCCAACGCATTGACAGGTGGGCCACTGAGACCTGAAGGAGTAGTAACTGTAATCAATTGAATCTGTTGCAAAAGCTGCTTAAGTAAAGATGCAAGACTTGCGCTGGCATTTTTGATACATACGTGGTTGTTCAATCTTAGCTCTGTAGCTCCATGCACAAGTTCTATTTCCGCACCAGATGATGCTATTGAAGTGTTACCAATCTGAATCCGAATATTTGCAACTCTAGTACATTTTATAAGCGCCCACAAGCCAGGCCCATCTACGTTGCCAATTAACACTTCGCTGCCTGTCTCTGGAATAATAACAATACTACTTTCATCCCCAGATGGCAACTTAAACGAAACATTTTCGATAAGGCTAATGCCTGTATCTATTGTCATCATTCCTGTTGCTTCATTGAGTGTTTTCACTTTGCCTATTAGGAGTTCAGGTTTGTGTTCGGATAAACGAACTAAGCCGTTTTTTATACGATTAAGATATTGACTCATACTATTGCTATTTTAGTTGCATCACTTCTATTATCCTTCTTGCGCCATTAGTGCCAAACGTTGTTCGTGTGCCAGATACGAAGTACTCACTGTTCATACTAGGTTCTCTTGAGTTGATGATGTTTATAAAATTTCCAGTATCACAGTATGGTTGCAAGAATGCCTCGAAGTTTCCTGTAATGCCCGTATAACGTAGTGCGAGGGATTTTTCTTTACCAAGCAAGTTTAGCGAATCGACATTTGCTATCATGCTTAGTTTCTTAGTATAGTTGCTATTCAGTTCTTTTGTTACTTCGTGTTTGTCACTTACTATAGCTCCATCAACAGTTCTACTGATATACTGCACATGCGAAGGTTTTAAGGAATGCGCTTTAATACCTAATTCATGTTTGCCAGGTGTGTTGTACCCTAGTTTGTAAGAGATAGTTGGGCGCATATTATTGTTCTTTTTACTCAACATTGTATATAATAAACCACTCCAGATTTTCTTGTCGCTTGTTAGGTAAGTAGTTAGATTATTATCTGTTGCAGTATTCAGTTCTTCTAGAGTCTTCAGACAGGTCCAGTTGTTCTTGTTTATATTTTGCAAGTAAACATCATGCTCTGCTACATAATCTATGTTCGATGTTTTTTTTACCAGATCTAGAATATGAGTAAGCGATTTCACGTTTTCTGGCACACTATACTTGCTTAATAATGATAGCTTGTTTTCGCTATGAACAATGAGCGGGTTATTGTTTTCTATCATCTTAATTACACCTTCAAACTCTTCTACTAGTTCACCATCATAACCCAGCTTTATTATAACACTATCCCCTGTAGAAATTACACTGCTTGTTGTTACTTCCTCGCTGGTATTTTGCTTTTCATTGAGAATGGTTGCTCTTGTAGGTATAGCTATAATTGCACTACTAACAAGCGTATGTATAGACTTGGTAATAGAAATATTGTGAATACTTGTAAATCTGTTATCGCTAATAGTCACTTCACTTGAGAGTACTAACATCAGGATATGTTTTTAAGGTTAAAGGGCTCATCGCTTTTAAGTTGCAACAGGTATGGTCTAACATTCTTTACACCTACTATCTCGGGCAATTGAAGGTTAGTTATTACTACGTTGTCACTACCTTTTCTCGCAGCTCGTAGCAGCATAGGGTCGGTGAGTGCACATTCGAGTTGAATGTTTTTATTGAGTTCGAACAGGCTCCACAGTTTATTTATGTCAGCCTCTGGCAAGTTTCCGTCGTGCCCAATTAGTAGCCCACGAATAGTGATTTGTAGGTCCATAGTAGTTACCATTTCTTTTACTGTGCCATTCCTATCTGTCAGTGCTGTTTCGATTATTTTTTTACCACAGTTTACAGAAATGACAGGATGTGGTAGTTGCCATTTTTGTCTTGGTTTATACAGCTGACTGGTATCTTCTACCCCAGCAGGTGGGTTGTTTTCTGCTGATGCGTCGTCATACAATACAGCTACTGGCAAATAGTATTCGTTACCGCGACCGTCAGATGCATAATATGCTGTGCCGTAGTCGCTAATTTCTTTTCTATTTGGGCGGCTATTAACACTAGTAAATCTTCTATTAAATGCTGAAGATCTGTAGCCAAAAGCTTGTTCGAACAAGAGGTCAAGATCAAGTGATAAGGATGCCATAATTAGAAATTTGGTGTTATTGTGTCTATTATTTCAGCCAATACTTTTTCTACAACCCCTCTAATATCATACTGATTGATTTTTATAGCATTTTGATCAGCAATAGTTTGTTGCGTTTCAGTATTTGAGGTCATTGAAGATTGTGTTGTTGTGGGGTTAACATGCTCTTGAGAAGGTCTATTATTGATAGCTGTTTTCTTAGTAACATGTATCATGCTCAGTACATTAGACACTTTGTCTTTTTGCCTGTTAGTGATAGATGATAAGTAAGTGCTGTTTACTCTGTTTGAGTTATTTACACTTTTTGTTGCTACAGTGTTTGTCCTAAAGCTTAAAGAAGAGAGTGATCTTTTGATTGGCAAAGTATATGGAGCACTCTTAAGTAACGAGATTTTAGCTCTTTGTTCTTGTAGTTTGTAATGACCAGTTAGGTTGTTTACTGCAGGTAGTAGCGCATCTGTATTTGATTTTCTATCATGGTAAAACTTGCGATTAGTATCTAACAATGCTATGCTACTTTTAGTAGTGTCATCATTAAATTGCTGGAGTTTAATTATCTGCGTGGTTATTATGCTATTCACTTTGCTTAATGAATCCGCATTCAATTGCTCATTATTTGTAGTAGCTCTCCCGCTTCTTTTAATATCCTCTTTCTGCAAAGTTCTACTCATGTCAATCCGTTCATCATTACTCGATTTAAATAGAGTAGGAGCTGTATCAATTGTTTGTTTTGCAACAACTATGCCCCTACTCTTTATTCGCTTCTTAGTTGTAGCCGACATACCTGTTGGGGAGATAGAAAGATGTGTAGCATTGAAGAGGTTACGAATTTTGGCAGCATTGATGTGTATACTTTCTAGCCGTGTTTTATGTTGATTCATAGTTTGTGTGCGTCTTTAGTATGTACATCAAATGGCCAATCTTTTGTGCATAGGCCTCGTCTGTGAGAGAATGATGATTAAGCCCAGGTAGATAAAACTCTACCAATGTTTCTAGATATCCTTGGAGGTCGTGTGTTGGGCCACCACTCGCCCCCTCTATAAGTTTACCAGTTGTGCTTGTGTTCCTTCTAGTTTATCTTTTAGTTCATGGCAAAGTCCAAGAAACATGCTATCGTCTGTTAATAGCATTTCGCTCCCACCTATAAATGTCAGGCTAGCTAACTCCTCGTAAACAGCAAGCGTATTATTGATGTCTGTTTTGCTCAGCGCACAATTTATTTCTGCCCTGTTGGGATTTTTGAAATAAGCAATATGCTGCCCGCTAGTTACACAGTATATACCGCTTATGTATTTTTGTTTCCATTTACTTATTGCTTCATTACTAGCCAGGCCTATCTGCATGTTATCATTCATACTATTCTGTTATCAATTTCATGAATACTATAGGGATTGTAACATCCATTGCAGTCGACCCTTGTTCCCAGCCTTTCTCAAAGTCTTTAATTTCTACACCTACTAGAGTATCTGTTTGTAGTGCTCTTGCGCCTCGCCCTTTATAGGTTATTACAATATCGAATTGTAAATCTAACACGTCTGTTCCTCCTGCCGCTTGTGCAGCACGATTCATATCGTCTATAGCACCTTTCAGCACTTTCATCTGACCTTCATAAGTGCGATTTCCGCTTTGTATACTTATAGGCTCATCGCCAGCAGCATGCAAGAATTTTTTATCTCTGCTTGCCTTGTATTTTAGTCCTCGTATTTTGGTGAGTGTAGCTCCTGCTACCATCACGCTCATGTCTGCCCATTCGCAGTCCTTACTGTCAAAAAATGGTATTGCTGCCATTGTATATTGGTTTTTTAGGCGTTAGCCGGGTTAATGAATCCTAGTGTTATTTCTATGTTGGTTGCATACCCTACAGGTATGATGCTCAATGCTACGTGTAGTGTATTCGTAGCCAGTATATTCTGGTTAGGATCTATGAAACAGCGCACACTACTTATCTCTTTTCTAGCTGTCATAGTGTTGTTTATTTGGTTCACTATTTGCTGACTCAACCATTTGCAATATCCAGCATCAAGCGTACCATCATTGTTTATTGGAACTTCATCATCCACCACTTGCACAAAGGTGCCATATGCTAGTGTGTGCGCTTTATCTATAACCCTGCCTCTTGCCAGCATAGCATAATCATCGGAGGAGGAGGTGCATGTAGGGTCGCCAGAGAAGTAGAACCCACTACTATTAGCATAGGTAGCAAATGTTACAAATCCTTTTCCTGCAATAATGGGTAATGATTCATTACCAGCAGCAGTTGCTGTGCCTACATATGCGCTATTAGTAAGTAGTGCACCACTGCGCACTCTGCTAATTTTTCTCTGCACAGGCACTGCCGACATCACCCCAAGTGCCAATCCTACGCATGCACTGCTGCCCGGAGTTGTGTCTCCTATCAGTACCGACACTCTGTTGCTTGTACCCTCATTCACTTCGGCTAGCGACGCAGCCACTCCACTGTAGCTCACACCACCTATCAATGCTCTAAATGGTTTGTGATTGCTGAAATAGGCGTTGGCCATCGTTTGCATTTTAGTAATGGCTACATATACATCTTCGTTCAGGCCATCTGTTACTACTATCTCTCCCGATTCATCAGCTATTGCTGCTTCATCAGTTACTATTCCAAGTAGTCTTATTTTCCCATTGGCATAGTCTAGCAGTTTTTTTGCACTTTGAGGTTTCTCTACATCTGCCATAGATGAGATGTTCATTATAGCAGGTACTAGCATAAGGTATAGTAGCGCACCTGCACCTGCATGGTCATAAAACTCTTTCACTTGCTTGTAGGCAAATTCGTTGTTTGTAGCAGTTATTCCTGCAGCTGCCAGTGTAGCCATACTAGTTATTAATATTGGTGTTCCTACAGTATAGGCTCCCTCTGTTTGCCCTGTTACTACTAGTCCACATATGCCATCACTTGTTTGCAGTGTAGTGCCTAGTTGGCCATTTGCCAGCGTAATATTTACTGTTCCCATGTTGTTTCTCTGTTTTTGTTTAGGTTATTGATATGCTATTTCTTCCAGCTCGCCATAATCATCTATTGTGTCTAATAGCTTTTCCGTTTCATTTGCACTTATTATCGATATGGTTTTATCGCTTAGCTTAGTAGTATGTTTTATAGCATCTTGTTTTTCATAAAACACTTCATTGTCGCTAGTGATGAAGATGACAGGAGCCGGAACGACTTTATTGCGTTTCATAGATTCTAGGTTACAGGTATCGTATTATTCCTTTTATAGCAGCCTCAGTTATTTGTCTTTTTCTACTAATCACCACATACCCCTCCCTGCCACCTGCGCCATTGCTATTACCTTCCACAGTTTGCATGCTTAGCGACTGTTGTGTGCCAGTTACTGCTGTTACGATGCCAGTATGCCCCGTACCATTGCCAAACAATAATATCAGTTGATCGCCAGCTTGTGGCTTTATTCCTTTTGCCAGTAGCTCTTCTTTTGAGATTACAATTGCTGTGCTTGTTTGTTTCTTAGTGCGGTTCCAGCAGTTAAGCACACCTGCGGTTTTCACCATAGGGTTTTTAGTTTTTGTAGCTTCAGCTGCTTGCTGATAACACCAGTATACAAAAGCCTGACACCAGGCATATCCAGGATTCAAGCCAACAGAGGCAAGGTATTTATCTACCATTGGGCCGCTATTACTTCCTTTGGGTTCTTCTTTTTGACCTAGTTGTTGTTGCGCAATATGGCTGGCTGCTAATGCTATAGCTGCAGGGGCAGAGGAGAGAGTAGGGTGATTCATTGGTTGTACTTTAGTTTACTTTGGTTGCGGTGTAGTGCACTTGTGTATAGAGGTCGTAAAAACTTTGCTTTAGGCGTTGCCCATCAAGATTGGAGGCTACTAGACTAGCTAGCTTGTGTAGTATTGCTTCGCGTTGGCTTTCTGGCAATTTTTTTAGTTCGGTTAGCAGGCACAACAAACGGTCGTTAATATGTGTGCTACCACTGCATTTATTGATGATACCCAATGCTGTAGTGGCATCTGCTAGAGCTTTTATCAGTTGCCGTTTTATGATGTCGTCGGCATTGCCTGGTATTATTGCTGTTAGTATATCTGCCACTGGCGACTCTAACATACTTTTCAGTGTGGTAGTAATATGCAGTGCTGTTGCTACGTGCTCTTCTACATAACGGTCAAATCTATTTAGCAATAGACGAACCTTTTTTCTCATTTTAGTACAAAACATGGTTAGCTTGTTTTTCGGTTATTAATTATTATTTCCTGCTCTAGCTTGTGCAGTCTACTACTATGATCATTCAGCCTTTTGTGTATAACTGCATCTTGCTCTTGCAATCCTTTTATCTGTTGGCCTTGTATGGTGGTAGACTGTGTTAGCTGTTTCAGCTCTGTTACTATTTCGTCAAGTCTTTTCAGTACCTGGTCTGTTACAACTTTTACTATGAATCCTAGTATAGTTGACATAATGCCTGCGGCGCTTACTATTATCCAGAGCTTTATTTCTGTTATCATGTTGAATGGAATTACAGGGGCTGGTCTATTAAGCACTTGCTGCCTGCACTATGGCTACTACACCTTTAGCATCGCTGCGGCGCTTTCGTGCACCCATTCTTATGCCTATGCTATATATGTCGCCATAGAAGGTAGGGTCGCCGATGCGCTCATAAAATGTTATCTGTCCCAACGCGCGCTCTACAGCTCCTACTTGCCAGCACAGCACGCCATCATTATCGGCAGCAGCGGCTACTGCATTATATGCTTTCACAGCAGGGTTAGTGTCATTGTTAAAGCTCAGCACTGTGCCTCGCATCATGATGTTGAACCCAAACAATTTACCAAGCACACCTTCTTTAATATCATATGCCGCACTGAAATCTCTATACTGAGTTACAGACATATCATCTGTCAGTTGTTGAAACATATCGGCACTTAGCAATGCATATCGTCCCTCCATAGGCACGTTTTGTTTGTTCAGTTGTAGTTGTGCGTTTTTTAGGTCGTTCACAGTTAGCTTTTTACGGTTGCCAGTGGTGCTATCCAGGTGGCTAGCAGTAGCCGCACCTGTGGTGCGAACGATAGTGCCTGTTGTTGCACTGGGGCTCCAGTCTATCAGCAAGTTGTCGGCTATTGTTTGTCTTAGCGACGACTCGTATTCCGCCAGTACACTTTCTCTCTTGTTGTAACTCAATTCAAAGTTTTCAGCATTCGGAATCAGGATTGGGTCTGTGGTAAACTCGTCTAGCACATAAGTTATGTCGGCATCTGTGCGCTGCACCACTGTGGCCGGCACCGATGGTCTGTTTTTCACTACTGTAGCTGCAGCTCCTGCTTGTGGTATGTGTACCACTCTGCCTTGTAGCACATACTGGCTCGCATCTGTTGATGCCAACAGAAATTCATTGTTCTTGAAGAGATTTCCTTCGATATGGTCTTGCCATATTTCTTTTTGGATTGCCATGGTTTATTGTTTTTGATGATTAAAAAATTCTAGAAAAGAGAAGCCCTATACCGCATAGTGCAGTACATATCAATGGGCAGTTTGATTGTTATTATTTGCTCAGCAGTTATGCTGCAAACTTCTTGTCGAATAATGTTTTATATCGTGCAGGGTCATTGGCACGTAGGTCTTTTAGTTTGCCACCTGTAGGGTCATTTTTTTCGTAGTCGTCCCACTCCCAGCTTATTTCTGCATCGCTTGTATTGCGTGCTTTTAGTCTGTCAGACATTAGCTGATATGCAGGCATTGTAGCTAGTAGTGCTTCCAATCCATCGGCATTGTCTTTGTAGTCTGCCGCAAGTCTTGTTTTTAGCGCTACTGTTATTTTTTTGTCTTCCAGGGCACGGTCTAGCAAGGTGCCCACACGCAGTTTATTTTGCTCGCTTGTAAGCAGTTGTAGTGTGTGTTGTAGCTGCTCGTTTTCTGCACTTAGATTTTCTTTAGCTACATTCAGAGAGTTTATTGTGGCTTTTAGGTTGGTCACACTACTTATCAGTTCATCTGTGCTTGCATTAGCAGCTAGCTGCAATTCTTTTTTTAGCAGATTCATCGTCTCGGGTTGTATTTGTATTGTGCTGTGCCATCCGTTAGTCATGTCTGCCAGGTTCAGTATGTTTTCGTCCACATCATAAAGGTTGGCTAGTGCGTTGCTGTTGCCGGGTATATCTACCAGGCTACATTCTTTGTTATACCATTTGGTTATGGTAGGTCCGGTTTGTCCTGGTAGCATCAGCTCCTTTTCCATGCTATACTCTAGCACCACTATATGCCCTACAGATGCAGCATTAAGAAACCCATGTTCTAACTCGCTCAGCGTTTGCGCACCTCTGGCATTTGCCATGTTTATGATAGCTAGGCCAGTTATGCTATCGTCTTCTATTTTTAGGTCGTCCCATCTCACTACTACACCTGCTTCTCTTTGGTGCATGTAGTACCCTATTGGGTTTTTGCGATATTCTTCTATTTGATAACCCGATGTTAGTAGCCTGTATCCGTATTCGTTTACGGTGCTATCACTCAGTCTGAATTTGCGCTCTGTAGCTTGTTGTTGTTTGTTCATGATGCGTTTAGGTTGTTTTGCAGCACAAAAGTGGGCCGCACATTTCACTTGTCGAAATCGCATTTTTTTCCTGCACACTTTACCGTATCGTGCTACACACTTTACTGTACAAGCACTATACAGTTCATTTGCTCTATCGCATTGATTATCAATAAACTTCTGTACCAGCACACTTTTTTTCTGCTCAACACTTCAGTTTGAGCAAATTGGGTATTCTAGAGTGTCATATGTTGTTTCGTTTGTTGTGTTTTGGTGCTTTTGCAGTCATCTCTCCTATATTCGGTAGATACAATATCTTTGCCACTATGTCATCGTTACAAGTATTAATAGATCAGTATCAGCAGGAGATAAATGCCTTTACGCCTACTACTGCAGCCGAGCTGGAGCAATATCGTATTCGTTTCTTAGGTACAAAGGGTATTGTAAAGTCGCTCTCTACTGAGATGAAGAATATACCACCAGAGGGTAGAAAGGAAGCGGGTATGCAGCTAAACGCTTTTAAGCAATTGGCTGAGGCTCGTTTCGATCAGTTTGCTCACCTACAGGCAGCGGCAGCCTCTGGACCAGCCATAGATATCACATTGCCAGGCACACCTATATCTGTAGGTACGCGTCACCCATTGCGCATGGTAGAAAATAGAATGGTTGAGATTTTTGAGAAGCTTGGTTTTAGTGTGGCTACAGGGCCTGAAATTGAGGATGACTGGCACAATTTTACCTCCCTCAATATGCCAGAGCACCATACCGCCCGCGATATGCAAGATACCTTTTATGTAGCCACTTCCCCCGATTGGGTGTTGCGCACGCACACATCTTCGGTGCAGGCTCGCGTATTAGAAACAGAGTCGCTACCGGTAAGGGTTATTTGTCCAGGAAGAGTTTATCGCAACGAAACCATTTCTGCACGCGCGCATTGCTTCTTTCATCAGTGCGAGGGATTATACGTAGATAAAAACGTTTCTTTTGCCGACCTCAAACAAACGCTCTATTACTTTGTAACAGAAATGTTTGGACCCGACACTAAAGTAAGATTCAGACCTTCTTACTTTCCGTTTACTGAGCCTAGTGCCGAAATGGATATTTCGTGTACAGTTTGTGGAGGTTCAGGATGCAACCTCTGTAAGCACACAGGTTGGGTAGAGATTTTGGGATGTGGTATGGTTCACCCCGATTTGCTGCGCAACTTTAATATCGACCCCGAAGTTTACTCTGGTTTCGCATTCGGTATGGGCGTAGAACGCATTACACAAATCAAGTATCAGGTAAACGATTTACGTTTATACTCGCAAAATGATGTCCGGTTTTTACGACAGTTTCAGGCGTTGTAGCTCCAGTAATAAATTACTTTCAGAGGTGTCTATTGATGGGCACCTCTTTTTTGTGTCATCATGTATAGATTCACTATTACCGACATTACCAAAAACAATCCTACAAGTTGGTGTGCCTCAGCCAGCCACTCATAAGTGCCAAACTTACCTAGCACTATGTAGGGCGCACACACCAGTGTTGTGATGCCTAATAATACTTGCACTATCACCAGCACCATAGGCCAGGTGGCGGTGCGCAGCAGTAGTGTAGCATTAATAGCCTGGGCAGAACGGCGTACATGAATAAACCAGGCCGTAATGGCGATAATAAGTAAGTATGCAAGTGTGCGATGAATAAATTGTACATTAATTACGTTGGTTACAAAGCTGTCCGTTAGCACAGTGTTGGGCACCCAATCGCCATTGATGGTAGGCCAGGTAGCCGCACTGCGTGCTGCATGCATGCCCGCCATAAATGCTCCATATGCCAGCTGAACAAATAAGAGTAATACTAAGCCTAATGTCCACTTTGTACTCTTTGGTAGCGATACTCTATCAGTATCATTGGTGAGCAATGCAGTGGCAAACCATAGCGTATAGCACATCAATGTACTAGCCGATAAGAAGTGCGTAGCCAACCAAGTGTGTTTCACATATAGTTCTGTATCATTGAGCCCACTCTCTACCATCTTCCAGCCTACAAACCCCTGTACACCTCCCAGCAAAAACAATACAATAAATGGTTTCACCATGCCTTTATCAAAATACTTGCGAGCATAGAAGAATACAAAACCAATTACAAATACCACGCCTATTAGCCTGGCCCATAGTCGGTGTGCCCACTCCCAATAAAATATAAACTTGAAATCGTCTAGCGCAAAATGACTGTTCATGTACTTGAACTGAGCTATCTGCTGATATTTGCTAAAAGCATCATTCCAGTCAGCGTCTGACAATGGAGGCAATGCACCCATTATAGGTTTCCACTCTGTTATAGAAAGCCCCGAGCCTGTAAGTCTGGTTACGCCACCCATCACAAACTCCACTACTATCATCAGCACACCCGCTATAAGCCACATGGCTACCGCTCTTCTCTTTCTGTTTTCCACAGCTAGTTTTTCGCAAAATTAAAGCTTGTAGGAACACAATTTTTCTAAAAGCCTATTCATTTTATCAATGTGCTTAATAGAGCACATTATCTGTCTCTTTTACAATTTTGTCAATCAATCTGTGCTTTTTACCGCACAAAGCATAAATACACTTTAGAATGTTTCCTGCTTTTTTAATTCAAGATGTATTTAGTTGTGTTTTATGCATCCATCAGATGCCTTATAGGTAACTGCTACTTCATCCAATTGTAGATAGTGCATTGCTATGGTCCTACATACCTGCTCGTGTTAAACAATCACAAAGCTTACCTTTGGCATAACATTTGCATGGTATTTATACGCAATCTTTGCGTTACGTTTTTTAATCAACATACATCACAATATGCGTCGCTTAGTTTCAGTTACAATGTTATGCTTATCTATACTGGGCACGACTCCCAGTCTGTTTGCTCAAGGGGGCTTGAAAGGTCTGATAAACAATACAAAAAAAGCTGTAGGTGGTGCTGTAGCTGGCTCAGGAACGCCTAAAGGTGGGGCACTATCGGAAACAGAGATAGCTAGTGGCCTAAAAGAAGCCTTAAAGGTGGGTGCTGGAAACGCTACCAATCAGCTATCAGCAGTCAATGGTTTCTTTGGCAATGCAGCTATAAAAGTATTAATGCCACCAGAGGCTCGTAAAGTAGAAACTGCACTAAGGTCTGTAGGTATGGGGGCACAGGTAGATAAGGCTATTCTGGCCATGAACCGTGCAGCAGAAGATGCATCCAAACGTGCATTGCCTATCTTTACCAATGCAATAACATCTATTACTATTACAGATGGACTCAACATATTGCGTGGCAGTAACGATGCCGCTACTCAATATCTCAGGGGGCGCACAACCAATGATCTTACTGTAGCATTTCGTCCTGTTGTTCAGCAGTCGCTTAGCAAAACTAACGCTACCAGATACTGGACAGATGTGATGAATTTATACAACAAGCTGCCTACTACCCGCCAAAAGATAAACCCAGATTTGGCGTCTTATGTTACCGAGCGAGCACTTAATGGCATCTTTGTGCAGGTGGCTCAAGAAGAGACAAAAATAAGAACTAACCCAGCCGCACGAGTAAACGATATACTAAAGCGTGTATTTGGAGGATAAAACGCCACGTTTTATCCTCATTTAGCCCTTAGTTGCTTGTGTCGGTTCCAAATTAAATTTATATTGCACTTCGTTGCTGGAGCAGTATTTGCTGCTCCATTCTATTATTTTTGTTGGTGTTATAAACATTGTGCTCAGTATGTCGCAGGAAACAAACTTTGATTGCATCGCTTGGTGGACCGCTCTTGAAGTAGAAGGAAAAGATCGCTTTACAATCTCAGAAGAAGGAAAACTTCAATTCTTAAACGGAAAAGAAGGAAAGGAAAAACATGTTGCAGATATCAACGAGGTAAATGCAGAGGCTACTATAGCCCAGCTGCAAGATAAGTTTGCTCAGATGCAAACTCGTGCTAATGAACTAGGCGCAGAGTGGGCTGCCGCTGAAGACAAACTAAAATTGTCAGAAAAACTGGCACACTTGGCCCAGCAGTTGCGCAATACTCCAGCCTTGGGAAATGTAGAACCGCTATTACAGTCATTGGCGCCTGCCGAGAAAATAGTAGAAGAGTATCATGCCAAAAACCATGCTGAACGTGTAGCGCTGACGCAAAAAGCAGAATCACTAGCAGAAAGCACTGACTGGAAGGAAACCACAGCCACTTTCAAGGAAATTATTGATGCTTGGAAGTTGACAGGTCCATCAGATAAAATAGAAGCAGATAAACTATGGAATAAAATAGATGCTGCTCGCAATACTTTTTACGAGCGCAAGCGAAAACATCTGGAAGATCAGGAGAAAGACCTGCTTCAAAACCTCGACCTTAAAATGGACTTGGTAGAGCAAGCGGAATCATTAGTAAACTCTAACGAGTGGAAAAAAACGTCTGAAGCATTTCATAGGCTTACTAACGAGTGGAAAACTATTGGTCATACACTAAACAAGAAAAACGAAGAACTTTGGCAACGTTTCATTGAAGCCAAAAAGGTATTCTTTGATCGCAAGCGTGAGCATAGCGAACGTATAGCCAAAGAACAAGATGAGAACTATACTGTAAAGTTAGTGCTGGTGGAGAAAGCAGAAGCACTGCGAGATAGCAGAGACTGGAACAAGACTGCCCAAGAGTTTGCGGCACTGATGGAAGAGTGGAAGAAAACAGGTAGAGTAGGTGGCGAACGTGGAGATGAACTATGGAATAGATTCACCGCAGCTCAAGAGCAGTTCTTCAGTGCCAAAAAATCGCATACCGAAGAACACAAACAAATACATACGCGCAACTATGAGCTCAAAATGGAACTTTTGCGCCGTGCAGAGCAAATAAAAAACTCAAACCACTGGACAGATACTACCAATGAAATGAACGAACTGCTGGACGAATGGAAAAAAATAGGTCCGGTAGCCAGAGAAATTTCTAATAAAATATGGGATGAGTTTATTGCTGCACGCAAGCACTTCTTCAACAGAAAAGATAGTAGCAGAGAGCAGCGCAAACAACAGCACGAAATGCTCAAAACCATTAGAGTAGAGCAAGCCCGCGAAGCAGTAGCTAAATTGTTGAGAGATATAACAGAAGAAGAAGAGAAAATTGTAGACTTCAAGGCAGCCCTCGAAAACATAACTCCTGGCAAGAAAGCTGATGAACTGAAAAAACATCTGGAGAAACTATTGGTTGAAAGTGAGCAAAAAATTAGACGTATGAAAGAAAAATACGCTGCTATACAAGACGAATACACACCAAAAACAGAAACAGCTACTGCTGGGGCTAACGAAAACGATAGCACTGCAGAATAGTTAAAAACACACAATATGTCCAAAAAAAATATGGCCAGACCAGACGGTCTGGCCTATTCTACTAATAAAGACTTCTTTAACGACTACCCTACGCCCGAACCTCAGGAAACACTACCTAAAGACAAACAGAAGCTTAGGGTAAAGCTCGACTCCAAACAACGGGCTGGCAAAATTGTCACTTTAATAGATGGTTTTGTAGGTACAGATGCCGACCTGGAAGCACTAGGTAAACAACTAAAAACCAAGTGTGGTGCTGGCGGAAGTGCCAAAGAGGGAATCATACTTATACAGGGCGACTACAAGGATAAAGTAATAGCTTGGCTAAAAGAGTGGGGTTACAGTGGTGTTAAATAAATTTAACACACAATTGCATAGTGGTTTTTGTAATGCATATATGATTGATAATTAAATCGCTGCGGTCATTTTGTCTATATCTTTGAGCACATAGGCATAATGCAGAAACAATGGAAACGATTTTTTGTGAAAAATGTT
>CALRKH020000020.1:0-38166 GCA_943367855.1 Asaia bogorensis
AATTTATTTTTTTTACATTACGAAAGCTTATACAAAGTTGAACGTAGTGACCTGAGCGATAGTTACTGTGCTCAACACTAACATTGTAATAATTAGAATTTTCTCATGCTCCTTCTTGGTTTTGGTTAATTGAATGATATACTTACCGAAATTAAAAATAGTGAAAAAAACATTTCTAATGGTGGTTTGGTTGTGAATTGTTAATAAAAAATATAGATATCCACAATTTCGGCGAAATTGCCCATAAATCTCCTTGATAGTGAGATTATTGCTATGAGTTAATAATTTTGCTTGACATGGTGAGGAATATTACAAAGCGTATATAATGTCAATTTGTTTGCGTTTGATGTATTGTGATGAGTATATTAAATAGCTTTATAGACAGATGTTTTAGCTATGGTTTCTTATCTTTGACATTATGCGGAATATAAAAATTCTTGAAATAAGGTCGGAAATAGGTGCAGGTACACGAGGTGCTAGCTTGGGGGTTGATGCTATTAAAATAGCTGCACTTGATTTTATGAGTAATTTATTTGTGAATTTTCCGTCGGAAGTGATTGAAAATGAAAATAGACTATTGTATGAACCTGTAGCATCGCCATATGCCAAGCGAATACAGGGTATATATACAATGTATGACAGGATATCCAGCGCCATATGCGATAACATAAAGTCTGGATTGTTCCCGATTGTTTTGGCAGGAGATCACTCAACTGCTGGTGCAACAATTGCGGGATTGAAGATGGCTCGTCCTAAACGTAGATTAGGGGTAGTATGGGTAGATGCTCATGCTGATTTACATTCGCCATACACTACTCCATCGGGCAATATGCATGGCATGCCGTTATCTATATCTATTGCCGATGATAATACGGAGAGTCAGATGCACAATCCGGATGCTAAGACCATAGAGTTGTGGAATAAGCTGAAAAATCTAGGTAAAATAGAACCCAAAGTATTGCCAGAGGATATAGTGTTTATTGCTTTAAGAGATTTTGAGAAAGAGGAAGAGGCGCTGATAAAGAAGCACAATATCAAGGTGATATCTGTATCGGAGTTGAGGAAAAAGGGTGTAGAAAATGTAGTTCGTCAGTCTTTGAGTCATTTGAGTAACTGCGACGATATCTATGTATCGTTTGATGTGGACAGTTTGGATAGTAGCATATCCAGAGGTACAGGCACACCAGTGTCAAATGGCTTGCGTGAGCGCGAAGCTGAAGACTTGATAGCATCTTTTATGCAGAACCATAAAATATGCTGTTTTGAGATAGCAGAGGTTAATCCAACACTAGATAAAGAAAACCTAATGGCAGAAATTGCTTTCAATATCCTTCAACGTAGTGTAAATCTATTATTGATCAACTAGTGGTTATTCTTTAAAAGGTCGTTGATTTCGTCTTTAGAACTTTGATAAGAGAATTTTTTGAGTAAATCGGAGTAAGCAACACGATCGGTAGTGATGTTGTATGCCCATTTAGCGAACTCTAGTTTTGTGCTCTCGAATAGAAGCCAATCCATCATAGTGCCAACTTGAAAGGTGGTAACACTTCTTTTTTTGAGTGCGTCTCTTAGCAACTTTTGTTTGTCGGTATCGGTTTTCTTTTGGTTCAATTTGTCTTTTAGAGCATACATTTCAGCGTCGCTAAGGCTATGATCGTTAATGGGCGATGCAGCTGGCTGGTTAGTAGATGACTTTTCGTTCTTTGTGGCATTTTCATCTTCCTCTGCTTTGAATCTTTTTTGTGTGTAGGTTTTTTCTACATATCGGCTGTCATCGTTGTTATATTGCGCTCTGTCTGCACTTTCTGCATATGCTCCATTGTCATTGAGTCTTCTTTCTGTAATAGATGCCATACGTGTATATGGGTCGTAGACAACTGTAGTTAGCGTATTGTTGTAGGTAGTAATTCTGCCTTGGTAAACAACGCTTTGGTAGCTACGCCCCCATCGGCCAGGAGTAACTGCAAACACCTTAACAAAATGACGGCCTGGTGGTAAGTCTCCCACAGTGATGGAGTTGCCCCTTCTGTCGAAGTATCGTCCGTTTACTGATACATTGATACGTTCACCGTCAGCTAGTTTCACTCTTAAAAGAGATTGTGCATCTACAGATAAGGCAAAACTTGCCAATAAAATAGCTAGTGTTACGGACTTTGCGCTGTTCATAAGTACAATGATATAAAACTTCTGTAAGTGTATTTCAATTCTTGTGCCAAATTTGGCAGCAGGGAAACAATATTGATTCTTTTTTAACGCTGCATTATGGCTGCACATAATATACCTGTAGCCACAGCTGCATTAAGCGATTCTGCTTTTCCGATTCTGGGTATAGTTACTTTATGTTCGGCTATATTTATTAGTTCTGTGTCAATGCCTTTTGATTCATTCCCTATCAGTATTATGCCTTTGTTTTCTTTAGATTGTTGGTAAATGTTTTGTCCGCCAAGCACTGCTGCATAAACGGGTAATGATAGTTGTCGAAAGCACTCTTTCAAATCTTGTACTACAATGTTTACCCTCAAATGACTACCCATAGCACTTTGTATCACTTTGGGGTTGTATGCATTGACACAGCCGGGGCTGCAAATTATTTGCTCTATACCAAACCAATCTGCTATGCGAATAATGGTGCCGAGATTGCCTGGATCTTGAATTCGGTCGAGAGCAAGGTGCCAGCCTGAATAGTGTATGAGTTGAGTGCTTTGGGTGTTATCTACAACAATTAGCACATCGGGTGGGGTTTGTAGCGAGCTTATAGAGCTTATCTCGTCTTTGCTGGCAATGGCAAGCTTGCTACTGTTAGCTTTTATAAGAAGATGAGTATTATTGTCATACCAGTCTTGAGTAGCAACTATAGTTTTTATATGAGCAGGTGATTGCAGCCATTCCGCAACTATTTTAGCGCCTTCAACAACAAATTCACCATACTCATCTCTGAATTTTTGGTGGCTTAACGAACGAATATGCTTACTTTGTACCTTTGACAGCATCTGCTTTTACCTTGTCTTGTGTCTTCAAAAATAGTTACATATAGGCACATTATAGGTAGGGCATCAGCGTTTGGCATATATTTTGCCTTAACGAATGTCAATTGCTATCAACAATAGCCTGCATGGGTAAACCAAAAGTTGTATTTATTGCGAGACTGATAATAGTGTTGTGCTTTTTTGGTGCATTACTTAGTGGTTGTCGTTCCACAAAGTATTTGGAGCATGATCAATATTTGCTTTGGGAGAATAAGGTAATCTTAACATCGGACAAGGTGATGCCCAATAAGGGTGAGATAAAAGGAAACCTGGAAGCAATAATACCGCAGAAACCAAATAGTACATACATCAGCTTATTACCTATAAATATACCCATGAAACTGTGGAGGTATAATAGGAAGTATGCTAAATGGAGAGAAGTGTCTGACTCAGCATTACCTAAGTCGGTAGAAAGGCCGATAATTTATGATTCAAATGCTGTAGTGAGGGCAAAGATGAATATGCAAAGTTATCTCTTCAATCAAGGATACTTTTATGCAGATGTGGAAGATACGGTGGTGTATAAGAAGAAGAGAGCTACAGTAATCTATAAAGTGAAAGCTGGTAGTAACTATATAATAAACCGAATTAATTATGATATTGACGATACTGCAATAGCAGCAGTGGTGCGTAGGCATAAAATAGCTTCGGCAATTATAAAGGGTAAGGAATTTAGGTATGTAATGCTTGAAGAGGAAAGGAGCCGACTGGCAGAGTTAATAACTAATCATGGTTACCGAAGATTTACACTAGATAATATCACTTTCAGGATTGATACGCTAGATAAGTCTATGTTTAAGATTGCCAGCTCACCGTTTGAGAATGCTGTAAACTACATAACACAAGCGAAAAGCAGGAAGAAAAATACTTTAGACATAGATGTGGTTATCAGGAAAACAGATGACTCTAACGCCTACAATAAATTCACAGTAAAGAGCGTAACAGTGTTGCCAGACTTTAAGCGTGTGAGTGACCTGATAGACACAAGTATGATAACCGACACTATAAAAGGTGTAGTGTTCAAGTATCATAATAGGTATGTGCACCCAAATGTGCTATACAAACACATGTTTATTAATCCCGGTAATTTATATTCAAAGTTTAATGAAGATAGAACTACATTGAGGCTCACTGAGCTTGGAATATTTCAGTATGCAAAGGTTCAATATCAGGAGAATAGAAGAACAAGAGATACGGTGGATTGTGTGATATTGCTGAATAGGGCTAAGAAATATGACTTTGCTACAAACTATGAAATATCTACGGGCACTACCTATGCATTAGGCAACTCAGTAGGTATAAATTATAGAAATAAAAACTTTATGAAAGGAGCTAATCAGCTCACATTGGGTGTAAGTGGTGGTGTGGAGTCTTATTATAATGACGATATAGCAAATGAGATCATTCGCAGGTTTAAGTTGCTAACATGGTATTATGGGGTTAATGCTTCAGTGAATTTTCCTAAGTTTTTATCGCCATTTTCATCTTACTTGTTTACCAACAGTAATTTGCCGCACACTATCATAAGCTCTGGTGCAAATGTGGTTGATAGGGTTAATTACTTTAGGCTAGTAAATACAAGTGCCACTTTTGCCTACAGCTGGAATGAAACACCCGAAAAGACATGGGGGTTTACACCGGCATTTATGAACATCATCAGAGTTTATTCAACCGACTCTTTTAGTAAGTTACTTGCTGCAAATGAGTATTTGCGCAATAGTTATAGAGAGAACTTTATAGAAGGTGAAAATGTATCCTTTAAGCTAGACAATAGCGCTAAAAAAGCAGGGAGAAATTATACTTATTTAAGAATGTCCATGGAAGAAGCAGGATTTATGCCTGCATTGTTTACCAATATGTTAAAAGGAGCTTTTCCTGAAGTGGAGAATCGATTGTTTGCACAGTATACCAAATTTGATTTTGACCTCAGACAGTATCTAAATATAAAACAGTCTTTAGTTGCTTTTAGGTTTTATGGTGGCGTGGGTGCTCCTTACGGCAATTCACAAACATTGCCCTACATCAAACAATATTTTGCAGGTGGGCCATTCAGCTTAAGGGGTTGGCGTATTCGTACTTTGGGTCCAGGTAGTTACTACGATTCGGCAGCTAGAAATATAACACAGCAAATAGATAGGACAGGCGATATAAAGCTGGAAATGAATGGCGAATATAGATTTCCTGTTGCCCCACTTTTTTCTGGTGCTGTGAAGATGACTGGTGCCCTTTTTGGTGATGCAGGAAACATATGGCTGTCCAGACCTGATAAAGCTTATCCAGGTGGGGAATTTGCATTTGATAAGTTGGGTCAGGATATAGCAATGGACCTTGGAATTGGTTCCAGATTTGAATTTGCATCTTTTTTAACCTTGAGAGTAGATGTAGCAATGCCGGTTAAAAAGCCATACATACTATACAATAAAGGTTGGGTATTTAGTGAAATTGATTTTTCTAATCCTAGTTGGCGTTCGGATAATCTAGTGTTGAATATTTCTATTGGTTATCCATTCTAAAACTCAATGTAATGAAATTGCTGCCATTACTTAGGGTTATGATAGTTGTGTTCTTGTGCCTGAATGTTTACTTTTCCAATATGTGAATAGCTTTTAGATCACAATTGCCAGTCAATTGGAGCTTCTCCTTTAGCTAGTAGCCAATCGTTTGTTTTAGAGAAATGTTTACATCCGTAGAATCCATTGTAGGCGGAAAGAGGGGATGGGTGAGCAGCAGTAAGTAATAGATGTTTATTTGCGTCTATAAGTACCATCTTGTTTTGTGCAAACTTGCCCCACAGCATAAATACAATATGCTGCTTGTGCGTAGATATTTGTTTGATGACCTCGTCTGTGAACTGATGCCAACCTATTTTACTATGAGACATAGGGCTATTGGCCACTACAGTAAGAGAAGCATTGAGTAATAGTACACCTTGGTTGGCCCACTTAGTAAGGTTGCCAGTTGTGGGTTGTTTAATACCTAGATCTGATTCAATTTCTTTATAAATGTTGACTAAAGATGGGGGAGGGGGCACACCATCGGGCACAGAGAAGCTGAGCCCATGTGCTTGACCCGGATTGTGATAAGGGTCTTGACCAATGATTACTACCTTGACATTATCGACAGGTGTATGAGCGAATGCATTGAAAATGTGCTTGCCACTAGGATAAATGGTTTTGCCTGAACCTATCTCAGTTTTTATAGTCTTTACTATTTCTGTGAAATATGGTTTAGCAAACTCATTTGCCAACAATTCTTTCCAGCTTTGCTCTATTGCTACTTCCATAACCTATTCTTACTGTTCAAAATTAGTAAAATTTACTGCCTCACTTTTTACTGAAAGATATTGTTTTGATGGTGTAGATAGAAATAATGAGTAACTATTGCTAGCTAACTTTCTTTACCGTGCTATAATTCTTAACAAGATAGTTGTAAAAGCATTATTGAAAATTATTTTTGTGTGCTCGTAGGGGTATTGCTTTCTTGAGTTGTCTATTATAAAAACAACTAAGAAATTGAATGTTGCAATAAGACATAGTGCGATAAATGAAATGCCACACTATGAAATAGCTACTAAAACTTGTCATTTGAACGATATTCATTCTATTGAGGTTGCATTCAAGACTCATTTTGAGTCGCTACATAGGTATGCCTACACCATTATAAAAGATGATATAATGGCCGAGGAGATGGTGCAGAACGTGTTTTATAAACTATGGAAAAACAGAGAGGAGCTATCTGTTAATCAATCTCTGGCATCTTATCTATATAGAAGTGTGTATAATGAATGCCTTAACTATCTGAAACACCTTAAAGTGCGCAACGCATATCAGACGCATGTATCGCGAACGATGGAAAACATAAACAATGCAGTAGATAAACTAAGGTTGAAGGAACTGGAGACTAAACTTGATGAGGCGCTGCGAGACCTGCCAGAGCAGTGCAGAACCATATTTCAGTTGAGCAGGTTTGAGGAGCTGAAATATGCTGAAATAGCCGCCAGACTGGGAATATCTGTAAAAACAGTAGAAAACCAAATGGGAAAGGCATTGAAAATACTAAGGTCTAAGCTGGTAGATTTTTTGCCAATACTAATAATATCATTGCTTTACATCTAAATATCTAGCAAAAGTGAGCAGAATGCCAATAATAGTGAACGATGATGTGCTGGTGAAATGCCTGCTGGGAGAGGCTAGCGCGGAAGAGCAGCAAGCAGTAGAAGCATGGAAACAACTGAGTGAAGCGAATAAAAAATACTTCGACCACCTTAGCCTGATTTGGGAGCAAAGTAGCAAAATCACCTTTAATACTACTATAACTACTGAAGATGCATGGCAGCGATTTAACAACAGAATAGCACAGGATAATAGTGAGGTGCAGCAAAACGAGCAGTTGTTGCCAAAGACAAGGACGATAAACTTAAATGTTTTTGGATGGGCTAAAATAGCGGCTGCTATCATCATTTTGTTTGGTGGTGGTTGGTTCTTGTACCAATCATCAGGCTTGGCAGATGATACTATAACTATAGCCTCGCATGAGGGAGTGCTGATTCATAAGTTGCCCGATGGATCAACAGTTACTCTCAATAAAAATGCTCAGTTGACTTATGATGAAAAACTGGATGGAGCAACAAGGTCTGTAGCTCTGCAGGGTGAAGCATTTTTTGAGATTAGCCCCGATAAACAACATCCGTTTGTGATAGCTGCCGGCAACTCGCAGATAACAGTAGTTGGTACCTCTTTCAACGTAAAATCTTGGAATAAAAAAACGGAGGTGATAGTGGAAACTGGAATAGTGGAGGTGGCAGGTGCTAAAAAAGCAGTGCGTATAAATAAGGGTGAGCGAGTGGTGGTGGATGGAGACAAAGACCCTATGGCAGATAAGGTGACCGATGAGCTATACAATTACTATCGCACCAATGAGTTTGTATGTAATGGTACACCACTTGGTAAGCTTATAGAAACACTAAATGAGGCCTACAATGTGCATATAGTTTTAGCAAACCCTAAGCTAGCTACTCTGCCCTATAATAATACCTTTAGTAACGAGACGCTTGATAATATCTTGAAAGTAGTATGTTCCACCTTTAATCTGTCGGCAGATGTGAACGCAGAATACATAGTACTGAAAGAAAAAAATGTGACACCGTAGATGAGCTATAAATACCAGAACTACTTATTGCTATTTATTATTTTTTTGAGCTTGGGATTATCGTCTCAGGCTCAAGGTTTACTGAATAAAACCATAACCATAGAAGCCAGAAATAAAAAGCTGGGAGAGGTGCTTCAATTGATAAGCAAGGAAGGAGGTTTTTCATTTTCTTACAACTCTAACATTATTAAGAAGGATAGTATAGTAACTGTAAATGCTAAAAGTAAAACTGTAAAACTAGTATTAGATGATTTGCTTGGAGCCTCTTGCAGATATAAGGAGGTAGATAAGTATGTGATAATACAGCCCGAAGAAAAAGAGAAATGGTATGTGGTGTCGGGCATAGTGACAGATGGGGTGACTGGAGAAGTGCTGCCTGATGCTACTGTGTTTGAGCGAAACCAATTGGCATCGGCCCTAACGGACAAGAACGGATATTTTAAATTGCACCTGCGCGATAGAGATAGATACAGAACAGCCGATATAACTATTAGTAAGGGGTTTTATGTAGATACCAGTATCTCGTTGGTAAAGGGATATGATCAGGAGCTAACTGTGCAGATATCGCCCCAACTATTCAACTTACCTGATATAGTAGTTACTCAAAATTCGGGTGTGGACAAAACCTGGCTGGGCAAACTCATGGTGTCTACAAAACTAAAAACCACTACTGCCAACCTAGGTAAGTTTTTGGTGGAAAAGCCTTACCAGATGTCGCTGGTGCCAGGGCTGGGTACACATGGCAAAATGAGTGGCAGTGTAACCAATAAGGTTTCGCTCAATATATTGGGAGGGTATAGCGCGGGCTCGGATGGGGTAGAGGTAGGAGGCATGTTCAACATAGATAGGAAAGACGTGCGTTATGCACAGGCTGCTGGAATAGTAAACTTTGTAGAAGGTAATGTGACTGGTGGGCAAGCAGCAGGATTTACCAATATAATTTCGGGCAAGGCTACCGGTGCCCAAGCTGCGGGCTTCTTCAACAAAGCGGCCAATGTGCGTGGCGTGCAAGCGGCTGGCTTTTGCAACATAGCTACAGATACCGTGCGTGGGGTTCAAACATCGGGCTTTATTAGTATAGCAAAAAGCGCCTCTGTGCAGGTGTCGGGATTTATAAATGTGGCAGATCATGTAACTGGCTTGCAAACAGCAGGTTTTGTGAATCTGGCTGATAGTGTGCACGGATTGCAACTGGCAGGTTTTGTGAATATAGCCAATAAAGTGAAGGGCGTACAGCTGGCAGGTTTTGTGAATATAGCTGACTCTAGCGACTGTCCCATTGGCTTCTTGAACATAATAGGCAACGGAGAAATGGCAGTAGGCCTAACTTATGATGAGGTGGGTACTTATATGATGGGCTTAAGATCGGGAGGTAGAATACTGTATGGTATAATAGGTGCAGGCATTAATAGGCAGCCAGATAAAAACGTATATGCTATGGAGCTAGGTTTTGGTGCACATATAAAGGTAACACGGCACTTCAGGGTGAATACTGAATTGTCTTCATTGTCTTTCAATAACTTTTCTCACGAGTATTTTCTGGACAATGCAATTAGAGTGTTGCCATCTGTGCGTTTTGGGCCAGTGGAAGTATTTGGTGGTGCAGGGTTTAATGTGGCCATATATTCTGAAAGACCCACTTTTGCAGTAGAAACAAACTCTAGTATATGGACAGGCAACAACGCAACAGGCATTGTAGAGATGCGTATTGGTTATAGAGCTGGCGTGCAGCTACATTTATGATGACATGCCCTGCGCAAATCTGTAGATTAGTAACATAGCCATAGATACTGCAACATCTTTATTTCTTAACCTGTCGTAGTGAAATTGATAACATCTGGTTTCTGTATGTGTACCATTGGTTACAGCCATCCATACCGTGCCAATTGGTGTTCTTTCTTCTTCTATAGTAGGGCCTAGTGTACCTGTTATGCCAAATCCTATATCGGCACCAATGGCTTGCCGTGCGCCCATGGCCATAGCTGTAGCAGTTGCTTCGCTTACTATACCATGTTCTGCAAGGGTTGCTTGCGGCACATTCAGTATGTTGGTTTTAACCGATGGGTGGTAGCAAACTATAGAACCCTTGAAGTAGGCAGACGAGCCAGGTATTTGGGTGGCAAGATGGGCTATATTGCCACCAGTGCAGCTCTCGGCTAAGGCTAGTGTTATTTTCTTTTCGGTAAAGGTGTTTTTTATTACTTGCTCCAGCGGCATATCCTCTACTGCTACAGCTATATGTTGCACTCTGTTTAGTAGCTTTTGTTTGAACTCGTACACTTCTTTTCGTAAGTTGTTCTCGTCCGTTCCATAGCCACTCAATCTTAGCTTAACAATCCATGCACCTGGTAGATAAGCGAGTTTGATATGAGGTGGTAGCGATTGCTCAATGTCTTTTATAGATTCGGCAATATAGCTTTCGCCTTCGCCAGCCGTTACTATAGTAGTATGCACTATGGCTCCACCAGCATACAGCTCTTGCAGCAGTGGTAGTGCTTCATCTTGCATAATTCCTTTCATTTCTCCGGGCACACCGGGTAATGATATAGTAACCTTTCCGTTTTGCTGAAACCACATGCCAGGTGCTGTGCCTCTGGTATTGAATAACACCTTGCAGGTATCGGGCACGTCTGCTTGCATTCTGTTCGATTCAAGCATTGGTTTATTACGCCTCGCAAACATATTAGTGACATGCTCCAGCACACGTTCATCTCTACGCATAGCACCACCAAAATACTTGGCAAGTAATGGTTTTGTAATATCGTCGGCAGTGGGGCCTAGTCCGCCTGTGATTATTACTATGTCTGAGGACTTTAACTCTTCAGTCAGTGTATTCCATATAGCGTTCCACTCATCGCCCACGGCTATGCGCCTATGCATGGTGATGCCTAGTTTGTTGAGTTCTTGCGCTATCCAAGCTGAGTTGGTGTCTATAATTTGGCCTATCAATAGTTCGTCGCCAATGGTAATGATAGATGCTAATGTTGATTTCATGGCTTATTTGTTGAAGAATGGAGCTAATCTTATTGCTAATTCGTGGGGTAGATTTACTTTTTCTTTCTTCTTAGGGTCGTAAAACACCAGTGTGGTCACACCTACATTCAGTAGTTGACCTTCTTCGTTATACAGCTCGCTATGAAACTTTATTTTAGATCCTTCTGGCAACTCTCTCAATGATGTTTTTACAGTTATCAGGTTGTCATACAAGGCTGGTCTTATGTATTTGGCATTGAGCTCCACTACAGGCATCATAATGCCCATTTCTTCCAGCTCTTTATAGGTAAAACCAAGCTGTCTGATGGCTTCGGCACGACCCACCTCATAGTAAAGAGCGTAGAACCCATAATATAGGTAGCCCATTTGGTCGGTTTCGCCATATCTAACCCTTATCTGTGTAGTAGCCTCGTACATCTTGATATAATTTGCGCTGCAAAGTAACGACACTTAGCTGCTTACTTTCATTTATAGCTATTTTACTTTTTTATCAAACCTGCAAATGTGTACTTTTGGCACTTCAAATGATTAGGAATAGTAATTGATGTATAATATGAAATCAATAGTCTTGTTTATGCTCTGCATAGTAGGGTATAGTGCGGTTGGTCAGCATAGGTTGGGCATTGCTACAGGCAATTACAATACGTTTAATAGCATCTACCTCAACCCGGCCAATATAGCTGAGGCTAAGGAGAAGAAGGCTGTAAGTTTATTCTCATTTTCGGGCGGGGTAGATAACAATGTAGGACCTTTTGATGCGGCTAATGGTTTGTTTGTGGCTGTAGGCGATGGCAAGGCCAACAATATGTTTCAATACACCAACAATAGTAAGGTGAGTATGATGGCTCCTTACTTTGATGTGCAAGGCCCTGGCATAATGATGAAGATAGATGCTAAAAACTCAATAGCTATAACCAGCCGAGTGAGAGGGTTCAATCAGTTTCACAATTTTGACCAAACGCTCTTTCATACCTTTTCAGACCCAGCTTATCGCACGGATAAAGACATTACGTCCAATCAATCTAATTTCAATTATACTGTCCATTTGTGGGGAGAGCTTGGATTTAGCTATGCTAAAACAATATATGACAAGGGGCCGCACAAGATAAAGGTAGGTGGAACTGTGAGATACCTAAGCGGCATTGCCTATGTAGGTGTTAGGGGCAATAACATGGACATGAAATTTAAGGCCGGTGTAGATTCTTTTTATGCTGGCAACGTAGATATTGATTATGCCAGTAATTTCCTCTACACTAAGAGCTCACAAGGTGCTAATGTGTCACAAAGCTTTTTTAGCTTGTTATATAAAGGTAAGTTTGGACACGGCATAGGTGGCGACCTTGGTGTAGTGTATGAGTATAAAGGCAAATCGGACAAGCCTAGCAGCAGGTATAAAACCAAGTTTTTTGCATCGCTCAATGATTTAGGTGCTATATATTACAATGCCAGTATTAATTATACAGAAACCTTTTCTGGTAGTGGATATGTAACAGGGCCTGGAATATTAAGGAATGTAAAGAATATGGAAAACCTCAGTAAGTACACCTCACCCAGAGGAGTATCTGCTGAAATTAATAAGGCTTCTGAAAGATTGGGTATGCCTACACACATACTGTTTGGTGGCGATTATCATGTGAAGAAGCAGTATTATGCCAATGTGTCATTTTTATTAAATCTAGCCAACAGAGGCAGGCTCGGTAATTCATTCTACAATCAGTTTACTGTAACGCCACGTTATGAAACCAAGCGTGTAACAGTTGGCTTGCCTATAACTTACAGTACTTTATCTAATAGGTTTAAGACTGGTATAGGCCTGAGCTCTGGTGGATTTTTCGTTGGGTCTGATGATATGTTGTCTTACTTCTTAAAGAGCGAATACGGGCTCAATTTTTATGTAGGGCTCAATGTGCCAGTAAATAAATAAACAGATGTCTGAAACTCAGAAAAACAACCCGTTGCATGGCATTACCCTGCAAAAAATACTGGAACATCTAGTGCAAACATATGGTTGGGAGGAAATGGACAGAAGGGTTAAGATCAATTGTTTTCATAGCAATCCCAGCATCAACTCCAGCCTCAAGTTTCTGCGCAAAACAGAATGGGCTAGAAAAAAGGTTGAGGCACTCTATCTGGAGTCTATAGAGGCTGATTAGTATAGGCTCAGCATCATTGCCCCAAAAATGTTGTAGGTTTACCGCATGAAACCACGGCAGTCATCTCTTCCTATTCTTGCAGGTCGCAAACCTGTACTCGAAGCGTTGCAACAAGGTGCTACTATTGAAAAATTATTTGTATTGCGTTCTGCTACTGGTCCAGAGATCGGTACTATCAAGAATTTAGCCAGAACGCTGAATATACCTGTAAGTCAGGTGCCCCAGGAAAAACTAGATGCACTAACCCGAGTGCAACACCAGGGTGTAGTGGCATGGGCTTCATTGTTGCATTATGTTGATTTGCAAAATGGTATATCGCATCTGGTAGAGCAGGGTAAAACACCATTATTTATGCTGCTTGATGGTGTGACTGATGTGCGCAACGTAGGCGCTATAGCGCGCACAGCATTGTGTTGTGGGGCACAGGCGCTCATATTACCTACATCGCATGCGGCATCGCTTACAGAAGAGGCTATTAAAACATCTGCCGGAGCATTGCGCAAAATATTATTATGTCGCACACCGTCTGTGCAGCAGGCTGTAGATGTGCTGAGGTTGAATGGCATACAAATAGTAGGTACACAAATGCAGGGCAGTGTGCCTGTATATGAGGCCGACCTGACTGGGCCAACTGCAATAGTGATGGGGGCAGAAGATACTGGTATCAGTAAAGATGTTATTCGCCGTGCAGATGCGCTTATACGCATACCTATGGCTGCAGAGTTCGACTCGCTCAATGTATCAGTAGCGGCCGGAATGGTGATGTATGAGGCGATGCGTCAGCGCTTGTTGACTACATAAATAGATACATAAACCGTATTGTCCACATATTGTTGAACTGTTCGCCTCTACCAAAGTTTTGTGGCGTGTTGTTTCTAATTGATAGTAGTGAGTATTGAAAGCGCATGTTGAGAAACAGACCTTTCCAGCAGTGTAGGCTACCCGATAATAAGAAGTTATAGTCACTTTTTTTGAAAGGGTACTTTTCTAGGTCTACCGTTGTGGCAGGGCTCATAGTGATGTACTCATTGGCTGTGCCTAACCTACAATAAGCAATACCAGCACCAAAATGGCTTTTGCGTTTATCAAAGTAGTTGAGCATTATGGGTACTTCGGCATAGTTGAGTGTTATGCCGTAGTCTACTATATACAAGCCTGGGTTCACAGTGTAGAATTTTGTAGACTTTGCACCCTTTTGGCTATATAATACTTCCATGCTCAGCGCCATGTGGTCGGCAACTTTGGTGTACACTATGCCACCTACATTAAAACCTACTTTGTTATAGCCTGCAAAGTTGTCGCCATCTACCTGAGAGAAGTTGGTGCCAGCCAACAAACCTCCATAAAAGGTGCGTTCATCTTCTACGTAATAGTTCTGGCTATATGCCAATTTGTTAGTCAGCAGTGTTATGCAAAGCAATATAAAAACCAGCTTAGATGAAAATGAGATTGATTGTAGTGCCATAATTACTGTCGTCTATTTAAATATGTACATCAACCGTACACTCCATGTGTTGGTAAATTGTTTTTGCTCTCTTACCAGTAATTCAGGAGAAATATCGCGTACAGGCACCATACCGTATTGGAATTTGATATTGAAGAACAGCCCTTTCCAAACATGCATGTTGGCCGATGCGACAAACTCTATGTTATCTCTCTTAAACGGATAATTGTTGAAGTTGATATTAGTGGCAGGAAAAGTTTCTGCAGTTTCGGTCCAGGCAAGTAGCCTACTGTAGGATATACCTGCACCGAAATGGCTTTTGCGAGCATCAAAATAGTTGATCATCAGTGGAATTTCGGCATAGTTCATCATCACATTATATTTGCCAACTACTATATTAGTATCGTTATTGGCAAAGCGTACCAGGGTGCTTCTAGCGCCCTTCTGGCTATAGAGTAGCTCGAAACTAGCCGCTACATGTTTGTGTATACGTATGTAACCTATGCCACCGGCAGAGATACCAAAGTTGTTGTACCCAGCATAGTTGTCTCCGTCTATCTGCCCCAGATTGGTGCCTGCTACCAGCCCAATAGTAACTAGTTTTGGTTTTTCTATGTACATGCCGCCGTCAGCGTCATCTGCCAATTGTGCATAAGTGGCCGAGAAACTAACAATGGTGAGAAAACTACCGAACACAATTCCTCCAAAAATCCTACTTTTAGTCATTGAAAATGCCAAAACAATGAGCTTCAAATATACGCCAAACACACTTAAGAAATTGGAGGAGCTTTTCGACGAGGCTAGATACATCATCCGTTACGAGAAAGGGCACTTCAATAGTGGCTACTGTATACTGGAGGCTAAGAAGGTGGTTGTTATTAATAAGTTTTTCAATGTAGAGGGGCGCATCAATGCATTGATAGAGATATTGCAAAATATAGCGATAAAGGAAGAGGAGCTTAGTTCTGAAGGTTTGAAGTTGTATCATCAGCTAAGGTCAAATCCAGATAACTCGGCGCCTGTTTCTGTGCAAACTAAAATGGATATAGAATAGTGGAAGTCACATTTTTGGGAACCGGAACATCGCAAGGGGTGCCTTTCATAGGCTGCACTTGCCCAGTATGTTGCTCTGCCAACCCCAAGGATAACAGGCTACGCTGCGCTATATGGGTGAGAGATAAAGATACAAGTGTGGTGATAGATGCTGGGCCTGATTTTCGTTATCAAATGTTGCGGGCAGGCGTGAAAAATATAGATGCAATTGTATTTACACACGGGCACAAAGACCATATAGCGGGGCTAGATGATATAAGACCCTACAATTTTCATACACACCGACCAGTTGCAGTATACGCTACTACCGAAACCTGGTCGGCATTGCGCAGAGAGTATAGCTATATATTTAGCGATGCTCCATATCCGGGCATACCCGAAATAACTCCTTATACAATAGAAGCAGGGGCTTCTTTTCAAATAGGTACGTTGACCTTCACACCCATCAGACTGCTACATTATAAGTTAGAGGTACTTGGTTTTAGGATAGGTCCATTTACATACATCACCGATGCCAACTACATAGCACCTGAGGAGCTTAATAAAGTGAGGGGTAGTAGGGCAATAGTGCTTAACGCACTCAGGCACGAAAAACACATTTCACATTTCACCTTGGCAGAGGCTATAGATATAGCTACAGACTTGCAGGCCGAAAAAGCATATTTCACCCACATAAGCCACCAGTTGGGTTTGCACAATGAGGTGGAAGCATTGCTGCCATCGGGCATGCATTTGGCTTACGATGGTCTCACATTGTCATTCTAGATGGCTACTGCATTTAGGAATAGTTTGTATAGGTTGAAGGCGCTAGCAGGTACAGTGTTTGCGGCGATTATGTTGCTTATTTCCATTACATCCTATGCTCGAAATAGAGATTTACAGTGGGTAATAGACGTTAATAATGCGCCTGGTAATTATAAACTATCTAAGCTGGTAACTAATACTACGTTGCCATTGGCTATAGGTGCCCCTATAGTAGAGTTTACAATAGGGATGGCGCATAAAAATAAGGAACAGCAATGGCATGCAGCACAACATTTGGTAGCTGGTGGCGCTGCGGGTTTCAGTGCATTGCTTATCAAACATATTACCAACAGGCCAAGGCCTTATGAAGCTTCTGCAATTGTGGTGCCTTATGAGTTACGTACATCTAGTTCTATGCCATCGGCACATACATCAGTAGCATTTGCTATGGCCGCCAGCTACACTATCACCTACAAGCACTGGTACATAGCTGTGCCAGCATACATGTGGGCAGGTGGGGTAGGCTACAGTCGTATAAGGCTTGGTGTGCACTACCCAACAGATGTATTGATGGGGGCAGCAGTAGGAGTAGGTAGTGCCTATGTTTCGCACTATGCCACAAATTGGTTGTGCAGTAAATACAAACAGGCAAGACGGAAACAAAATTTGCAAATGCAGCAATAAAATTTGGTTGTTCCGAAATGAGTTGCTACATTTGCACTCCGATTCCAAGAATGGCGCGTTGGTCAATCGGCTAAGACGCCTCCCTTTCACGGAGGAATGACGGGTTCGATTCCCGTACGTGCTACAAAAGCAGGCTATTTTCAATGGTCTGCTTTTTTGTTATTCCCCGTTTGCCTCACTAATTCTGTTGTTCCTTCATTTTTACATGCCAATAGCAGGTAATTGACAATGATTGAATTAATTTTGCCACAACATCGAAATGTGTTTGGTATGGAAGCAGTAAAAAGAGTGGTTAGAGCACCCCAAGGTGCAACATTAAACTGTAAAAACTGGGTTGCAGAGGCAGCTTATAGAATGATACAGAACAATCTGGACCCTGAGGTTGCAGAGCGTCCGGAGGATCTGGTAGTATATGGCGGCATAGGCAAAGCTGCGCGTAACTGGGAGAGTTTCGATAAAATATTGAGTTGTCTCAAAGAGCTGGAGGAAGACCAAACACTGATAGTGCAAAGCGGAAAGCCAGTAGGTGTGCTGCGTAGTCATAAAGATGCGCCCAGGGTATTGATAGCCAATAGTAACTTGGTGGGTAGATGGGCTAATTGGGAGCACTTTAGAGAGCTTGAAGCTAAAGGACTGATGATGTATGGTCAGATGACCGCTGGTAGCTGGATATACATTGGTTCTCAGGGTATTGTACAGGGCACTTACGAAACCTATTTGTCTTTGGCCAACAAACATTACAATGGCACATTAAAAGGTACGCTTAATGTGACCGCTGGTCTTGGCGGCATGGGTGGCGCACAGCCACTGGCTATCACCATGAATGAAGGTGTGTGTCTGGCTGCCGAAATGGAAGAATGGCGCATACTAAAAAGAATAGAAACCAGATATCTGGACAAATGGACCAACAATATAGACGAGGCAATAGAGTGGGCATTGGCAGCTAAAAACAACAACGAACGTATATCTATAGGTGTTTGTTGCAACATTGTAGACCTGCTGCAAAGATTGATAGATAAGAACATCACTCCAGATACACTTACAGATCAAACATCAGCACACGATGAATTGATAGGTTATTTTCCAGAAGGACTATCTGTAGAGCAAGCCAGAATTTTAAGAGAAACCAATCCGGAGGAATACATGGCTCGCTCACTCGATACCATGGCGCTACACGTTAATCAGATGCTGGAACTACAATCGAGAGGAGCTATAACATTCGATTATGGCAACAACTTGCGTGGACAGGCACACGACAAACGCGCTGTGGCTAAGGCTTTCAACTTCCCCGGATTTGTGCCGGCCTACATCAGACCATTATTTTGTGAGGGTAAAGGGCCGTTTAGATGGGTAGCACTCAGCGGCGACCCTGAGGATATATATACAACAGACAAAGCCCTGATGGAGCTTTTCCCCGACAATGTTGGGCTACACAGATGGCTCACTATGGCTAGAGAGCGTATTGCATTTCAGGGTTTACCAGCACGCATATGCTGGCTAGGTATGGGCGAAAGAGAAAAAGCTGGTTTGTTATTTAATGAGCTGGTGAGAACGGGTAAAGTAAAAGCACCAATTGTAATAGGAAGAGATCACTTAGATACTGGTTCGGTAGCATCGCCCAACAGAGAAACAGAAGCTATGATGGATGGCAGTGATGCCGTAGGCGATTGGCCAATACTGAATGCGCTTATAAATACTGCTGGTGGGGCTAGCTGGGTATCATTCCATCATGGGGGTGGGGTAGGTATGGGCTACTCCCTACACGCTGGTATGGTGATAGTGGCCGATGGTACTAAAGATGCCGAAGAAAGATTGAAGCGTGTATTGTATAACGACCCAGGTATGGGTGTGATAAGACATGCTGATGCAGGCTATGATATAGCTAAAGAAACCGCAGATAAAAACGGTTTGACCATATAAATAATGCCAACGGCAATTTTTCCCGGACAAAAACCGTTTTACTGATATGCTGAAACTAACTAGCATGCTTACAGTGATGCTGTTTTTGTCTGGGATTTCTTTTGCCCAACATGTAAAAGATAATAACGGTAGGTCGCAGCTCATCCGAACTTTTGATGGTAAGCTTATTTATCTATCTGCCACCGCTGGTGCTTTTTATACGGAGTGTTTGTACCCAGGTGGCGAACCGGATGATACCTACAAAGGTGCATTAACAGCCAAACGCCACTTGACAAAACTAGAGTACCCACATGCTAATAGCATATCTACCGACAAGTGGGGGAGAATTCACATTGCTGGCAGCATAGGCAAGGATATAACTAATCCAGTGATGGTTAGGTTATTACGAAATGGAATAATTGATAGCGAGTTTAATGCAGGGATATGGAAATTGCCCAGTAGTTACAGTGGCGAGTTGTGGTTGGTAGATGCGCTCAATGATGGCAAGACAATGGTTTACAGAGATGGTCAGCCAGGGCTTTTTGCGCATAGATTCACTTACGATGGTAGACTCGATACAACATATGCTAGCTCTGGTGTGCGTAGCCTGGGCGATGCTAAAATGCGAGTAACAGCATCTCTAAGGCAGGCTAACAGATGGCTATATTTTGCAGGAAGTAGTGAGAAAGAAGGTAAACTGTATTGGTGCTTAGATAAGGTAGTTAATGAGGGAGACTTAGATGTTAGTTTTGGAGATAGTGGACAAGTGTCAATACCTGTAGGTGCATGTAATGAACAATCACTGCATGCTGTTGTAAACAATAGTGTAGATAACAAAGCGCAAGCCATTTGTGATGGACCAGCTGCAATAGTCGTGTCAAATGATTCGTTTGTATATTTAGCAGGTTTATCCAGCAAGTCTGAAATAGCAATACTCAAACTGACCAAGCAAGGTAATATAGATGAGCGCTATGGAGCATCTGGTTGTTGTAGGTTGCAAGTGCCACTTGAAGTAAGGATAGACGATATAACAGTAGCTGCAAATGGTAGTGTCATGATATCGGGAATTGCCAAAAAGCAAGGAGAGGTAAATTGGACGGAAGTGATACTTTTATGTATTGATAGTACAGGTAGGTGGCAAAAAGATTATGGTCTAGGCTCGCTGGTTAATGGACAGGATTATAAGATAGATAAAGGAGCATCTTTGGTGTCATTCAAGACCATACAGATGCCTGGTGAAGAGAAATTACTTGGTTTAATAGAAACTTCATCAACGGAGATGGCTGAAACTAATCTGACTTTAATCGGGTTTCTGCCAGATTTACACTTGGGTATAGTAGATGTTCCAGACAAGAAAGTGAAGCTAAACATCTACCCTAAAAAGCTCAATAAAAAGTTCAAACTACACTTCGAACTCATTGAAGATGAGCTAGTTACGGTAGATTTGCTTGATGTAAATGGGAAAATGATAACTACCTTGGTCAAAGACAAATCATATCTTGAAGGTGAAAACGAAATGGATTGTGATTTGTCTCAGTTTAAAGTGGAAAGAGAATGTTACATAAGGCTGACTATAAAAGGATATCAGCCAATAATGCTAAAAATTAAAATATAAATACACGTATGCTTAGAATAGGACAAGGTATAGATTTTCATAAATTGGTAGAAGGTAGAGAGTTCTGGCTAGGTGGTGTTTTAATTCCACACACCAAAGGCGCCCTTGGGCACTCTGATGCAGATGTGTTGTTACACGCCATTTGCGATGCAATGTTGGGGGCTCTTGCTTTGGGTGATATAGGGGTTCATTTTCCAGATACAGACCCTTCGTTAAAAGGTATTGATAGTAAGATACTGCTCAAGAAAACATATGAGCTTATTGCAGCAAAGGGCTATGCAGTAGTAAACGTAGATGCTACTATTTTGCTCCAAGCACCAAAAATTAAAAAATACACTGACGACATGCGCACTGTGATAGCTGGTATAATAGGTGTCACAGTAGATGATGTTTCTATCAAAGCTACTACTACAGAGCATTTAAGTTTTGTAGGCAGAGAAGAGGGCATTGTGGCTACAGCCAATGTATTGTTGCAAAAGAAATAAAATCAAGAGCCGGCATCTATCACTACAGATGCCGGCTCTGGTTATGTCAATGGTATTACATATTCATGCCGCCACATACGCTCAGCACTTGCCCGGTCACGTATCGGCTCATGTCTGATGCTAAGAAGAGTGCAGCATCGGCAATGTCTTCTGTTTTGCCAAATCGCCCCAGCGGAATTTTCTCAAACCATTTTTCTGCGCCACCATCCTGTAAGTAGTGGGTCATATCTGTTTCCACAAATCCTGGTGCTATCACGTTACAGCGTATATTTCTGCTACCTACTTCGGCTGCTATACTTTTGCTGAAACCTATAATGCCTGCTTTGCTAGCTGCATAGGCTGCCTGTCCTGCATTACCTTTTACGCCTACTATAGAGCTCATGTTGATGATGCTACCAGCACGGTTTTTCATCATGGGTCTTATCACCTGTTTGGTAAGGTTATATACACTCTTCAGGTTAGCCTGCATCACCTCGTCCCATTGCTCGGGGGTGAGTCTTAGCAATAGGTTGTCTCTGCTGATGCCCGCATTATTCACACATACATCTATTGTGCCAAAATCTTTAGCTACGTCATTAGCCAGTTGTTCTGCTGCACTATATACACCAGCATCACTCTTATAGCCTTTAGCTTTTACGCCTAGTGCTGTCAGTCTATCTTCTAGTGCTTTTGCCTTCTCTTCAGACGAGAGGTAGGTAAAAGCAATGCTTGCACCATGCTCGGCAAACTTTACAGCTATTGCCTCACCTATACCACGGCTGGCACCTGTTATTAGTGCCACTTTGTTGTCTAGTAGTTTCATCATTTTCTATTTCGGCTGCTAATGTAATAATTGGTAGCCATACTTGCAGATAGTATTGCATTTTCTCATTCGTGTTAATAGTGCTATTTTGTGTTATCCCTACAAGCTAATTGCATTACATTTGCACGTATTGAAACAGATGCAACAACAGGTATCAAACATCCCCGAAAAAACCAGAAATCGCATCAGGCGCTTATGGATTGCATTCATAGGTTCGCTGCTGTTATTTATATTGCTGGTTATAGGTATAGAAAACGGCATGGTGGGCCATATGCCTTCACTTGCCGAGCTAGAGAATCCCCAAAGTGCCACTTCTACCGAAGTATTGGCAAGTGATGGCACAGTTATAGGCCGTTATTTTTTTCAAGATAGGTCCAATAGTAAATACTCGGAGATCTCGCCTTTCATCTTCAATGCCCTTCTCGCCACAGAAGATGCTCGCTTTTTCGACCATGCAGGCATAGACCCAGTAGCTACAGTAGCCATTCCTTTTTATGTTCTCATGAACAAGAAGCGTGGATCTTCTACACTTACACAGCAGCTAGCAAAAAATCTCTTCCCTCGCTCTAGTGGCAGCAAATTAACACTGCCTTTCATGAAGCTCAAGGAATGGGTATTGGCTGTGAAGCTGGAAAGAAACCTTACTAAACAAGAGATAATCACCCTTTATCTTAACACGGTTCCGTTTGGAGACAATGTATATGGTATCAAAAATGCTTCTCTTACCTTCTACAACAAAACACCCGATAAAGTAACTGTAGATGAAGCTGCCGTGCTAATAGGTATGCTAAAGGGCAATACCATATACAACCCTCGTACTAGGCCCAAACGTGCCAGAGAGCGAAGAAATGTTGTGCTAGAGCAAATGGCAAAGTACAACTACATTACTGAAGCCCAATTAGCAGAACTAAAAAATAAAGAAACCCCACTCGATTATCACAAGATTGATTATCACGATGGTTTAGCACCTTATTTCAGGCAAGTGCTGGAGCAATATGTGAAGCAAGCCTGCAAAGACCTGAAAAAGTCAGACGGTAGTCCTTACGATATTTATAAGGATGGGTTGAAGATTTATACCACTATCGACCTTCGTATGCAGCGCTATGCAGAGGAGGCAGTTCAGCAACACCTCACTAATCTCCAGAAACAATTTATGGCTCAGCCAGGTTATGTGGATGGTAAGGTATGGGAGCGCAAAGGCAATGTGCAAAATATTCTCAAAACGGCAATCAAAAGTTCTGATAGATATCAGTATTTGCGCAACCAGGACATGACTGAGCAGCAGGCTATTGCCGAAATGAAAAAGCCTGTAAAAATGCGTGTATTTGCATGGAATCAGAGCCGATACAAAGACACGGTAATGAGTCCAATAGATTCTATTAAGTACATGAAGCTGTTTCTGCAAGCTGGCTTTATGGCTATGGACCCTTACACTGGTGAGGTGAAAGCATGGGTAGGAGGCATAGAGCATAAGTTCTTCATGTACGATCATGTCAATGTTAATACCAAACGTCAGGTTGGGTCTACTATTAAGCCATTGCTATATTCTTTTGCTGTCAATAACGGTTTCTCCCCATGTGGCACATTGTCTACTGCACCTCAGGAGTTTCCTACTTTAGAGAAGCCATACGATGCCGGAGGTAGTGATGAAGGAGATATTACCATGCAGCGTGCTTTGGCTAAATCTATCAACAATGCGGCACTATATATACTGAAACAGGTAGGCATAGAGCCATTTATAGATTTCGCCCACAAATGTGGTATCAATAGCCGTATGGATGCTGTACCTTCCATAGCATTGGGAGTTTCAGATATTTCTTTGTTCGAGATGCTGGGTGCTTATACTATGTTCCCAGCAGGTGGCATGCATACCGAACCCTACTTTATTGTTAAGATAGAAGATAAGAATGGAGCCTTGCTCAAGACCTTTGCAGCCAAACAGAAAGAATTGATCAATAAGAACTCCGCTTTCAAAATGGTGAAAATGATGCGCGGTGTCATGAATGCTGGTACTGGCGGTAGAATGAGGTATAGATATGGTGTATACAACGATATGGCTGGTAAAACTGGTACTACCAACAATCAGGCAGACGCATGGTTTATTGGTTATACCCCACAATTATTAGCTGGCTCTTGGGTAGGCTGCGATGATAGGGAGTTCCGTTTCAGAAACGAACAACTAGGGCAAGGTGCCGCTGCTGCATTACCCATAGTAGCTTACTTTATGAAGAAGTTGAACGATGACCCTAAAACAGGTATTGATCCTAAAGTAAGTTTCATTCCTCCTGATGGTTTCGACGATTGCACTGCCGATACTGTGGTTACTGAACCGCTAGACCCCAATACAGATTTGGAAGAATATCTTCCACCTGTGCCCAATGACCAATAATACAGAACAAACTATGTGACAATGTGCTGACAATAAATGAATGTTTGTCAGCACATTTCATTTTACTCACCATTAAATTTGCTGGTTCTCTTTTGTAAAATCAAGCTTATGTTCAGATTCAAACTTTATTTTTCAGTTGTTGCTTCTTCTTTATTAGGGTGCAGTGCTTTAGCGCAGGATGCTAATAGTTTGATATATCCCAACGAAAAGCACTTCAAGAATATGCGCCAACTTACTTTTGGTGGAGATAATGCAGAGGCTTACTTCGGTTTTGATAATGAGCATATTACTTTTCAGCGCACCATAGCTAAAGAAGGTGTGCCCTGCGATCAGATATATTATGGTGCTATGCCTAAAAACAAATCGAAGAAGTTTGACTTCAAGCTAGTGAGCACAGGCAAAGGTCGCACAACATGCGCCTACCTAATGCCCGATAAAAAGCATCTATTATATGCATCTACTCACTTGGCAGCAGATACCTGCCCACCTGTGCCAGATAGAAACGTAGTCAAAAAATATGTTTGGCCCATTTACGATAGCTACGACATTTTTGTTGCCGACTTCAATGGTAAAATCACTAAACAACTAACTAACTCGCCTGGTTATGATGCCGAAGCTACTATCTCTCCCGATGGTAAGAAAATTGTGTTTACTAGTATGCGCAATGGAGACATCGACCTGTATACAATGAATATTGATGGCTCAGATGTAAAGCAAATTACCAATACTACAGGTTACGATGGTGGTGCAGTCTTCTCTCCAGATAGTAAAATGATAACTTGGAGAGCTTCGAGGCCCAAAACCGAAGCTGACGAAAAAGAATACAAAGACCTTCTGGCTCAGGGATTAGTAATGCCCACTAACATGGAGGTATTTGTGGCCAATGCCGATGGAAGTAATGTTCGTCAGGTTACAAAGCTGGGTAGGGCCAACTGGGCACCATCTTTTATGCCCGATGGTAAGCGGATAATATTTGCATCCAATCATGAGCATCCCAGAGGTTTCCCTTTCAATCTTTACATAGTAAATATAGATGGTTCAGGACTTGAGCGTATCTCCAACGATAATGGGTTTGACGCATTCCCTATGTTCTCGCCAGATGGTAAAAGGTTGATATTTAGCTCCAATCGCAATAATGGTGGTAGCAGAGATACCAACGTCTTTATTTGCGATTGGGTAGATTAATAAGTTAGTTCTTTTTAAAAGATACTACTCTTGCCATTTGTAGCACTACCGACAATACTATTAGGCCCATGCCTGCTAAGAAACCGGTATTTAATTGCTCTGTGCCCTTTACAAAGATGATTTCTCTATTCTCATTGTAAAAAACGAATGCCAATAGTATACCATAAATTGGTTCCAGATTAACTGATAAAGTAGCAGTAAAAGATGACAATTTTTTGAGGGCACTCAGTGCTAGAGATTGCGCCCACACTGTGCAGCAAAGGCTCAGTATCACCAGCCATATCCAGTCATTTTCATACCAGAGTTGTCCCAGTATATTGTTGCTGTTGGGCAATAGTTGCATGTTTGGGCTATACAGGTACAATAAAGGCATAAGCAATGTTATAAACAGCCAGCCACTACTCATTTCGTAAAACACCATCGTACGAACTGGGTATTTATTGGCAATCTGTTTGTTGAGCACCGTAAACACCGAGCTAAGAAAAGCAGCTACTACACCCGAGACTATTCCCCAAACCGAAAATTGCTGTAATTGGTATATCAGGTAAACGCCCAATATGGCTAGTGAGCCTAGTAAAAGCTCCTTTATTTCGTATTTACTACGGTTGATGAGCGGGTCTACAAGTGGTGTAAAGATGCTGGCAGTAGACAGGCACACAAGTGCAATAGAAATATTGGCCAACTTAATGGAGCCATAAAATGCTACCCAATGCAAGCCCATTAGCACCCCAATGAGCATTAGTTGTGCCAAATGTTTTTTAGATATAGGCACCCAAAGTTTACGGCTAGTAACAATTATGGCTAAAAACAATGCTGTAAGTAGCATTCTATACCATACCAATACTGGAGCATCTAGTGTGATGGCGCGACCCAACACTCCTGTAAAACCCCACAACAATACTGCTATGTGCATTTGCACAAGCGATTTTTTCATAGGGTGCAAACATAGTACATGTCACTAACTGTTTGCTATAGGTAATGATATAAAAAATGTACTACCTATTCCTCTTCTACTATTGGCCCAAATATGACCATTTTGCTGCTCCATTAAGTCTCTGCATACTAGCAAGCCAAGGCCAATACCTTTTTCGTTGTTGGTACCAAAAGAAGATCGAGTTTTGAATGTGAATAGTTGGTTTATGTCATCATTTTCTATGCCTATACCATTGTCTCTTATTGCTATGATGGCATTCTCACCATCTTTATGAACCGTAATAGAGATTGCTCCAGCTTCATTAGTAAACTTAATTGCATTGTTTATCAAGTTGCGCAGCACTATTCTTAGCATATCAGTATCGCACAGCACATTCAGTTGTTCCATCGCACTGGTGCGTATTGTTATCTTCTTTCTCTCTGCTATTGCTTGTTTATTTATAAGTATCGCATTTATAAAATCGTCAATTTTCACCGCTGTTGTGCGTGGTTTCATCCCTTCCATTTGGCTCTTAGACCATGTTGTTAGGTTGAATAAAAGATCTGCAGTATACTTTGTTTGCTCTATTAGCGCATCAGTTAGTTCCTGTCGTTCTTCATCTGTCAGCAGATTATTGTTGTGTAGTTCCAGAAATCCTTTTATTTGATCAAGTGGTGATCTTATATCATGTGCTAAAATGGAGAATAGTTTGTTCTTTTCAGCATTCAATCTTTCAAGCTCTTGGTTTTGTTTCTTGATAAGTTCATTTTGATCTGCTATTGCTAGCGCTCTTTCATCTGCTTGTTCACGTTTTGTTTCATAATAGTTTCGCAGATAATTGTGAACCAAAAACAGAAAAATTGTGCTTACTACATTCATGCTTGCTATATCCAGCAGTCTGTTGCCTAGGCTTAGATGTGTATATGGCACTAAGTGAGGATGTATGTACTCTATGGCTAATAAACTGGTAGTTAATACGATATGCATTATTACCCATACGTAATACTTGCCGGGTCTTGCAAGCGATTGCATAAAAGTGAAAGTGACAAATGACAATAGCAGGGTAGGGCCGTAACTGCCAGAATTCTCGAAGTAGTTTATGATGAGTCCTAAATAACTACCAATAGCATATAGAATAATTGATATCTTAAAACGGTATTTTACCCTTGATTGGTAATACAAAATACCCAAAAGGAACATTAGGCTTATTACTACATATAAAGTAATAGAAGGAGTGAGTATTATTTCAAAAATTAAACAAACAAACAAAAGAAAAAATGAAACTACGCATACAAAATTGAATGCCCGATTTTCCATTGAGAATTCTTCAGGTTTGCCTGTAAAGAATTGCCAGTATTTTTTTGTTTTAGTAAATTTTTCTTTTGGCATCTTTGGTGGCATATTTCACCTAAGCGATAATATGCTATAGATAGTCTTTTTTGGCTTATCTAATGCGAACATAATCTAAATTGTTAAAAACTCCAAAGTATTATTGTTTTCTTGCTCAGGTGTTGTTCACTCATACATTTTCTTTAGTACTTTTACATGGTGAAAAACAGAATACTGGGCATATTGATACTTGTTGTCTACATGGCATCAGCTATCGGTATATCTTTTTCTTTTCACTATTGTGGCGGCGAGGTAGCAGAAGTAAGCGTCTCCGAAAAAAAAATGCCTTCTTGCTGCGATGATGAGGAAGAATCAGACGGAGGTTGTTGTCAAAATAAAACCATATCGGCTAAAATTGACCAGAAACACCTTACTGCCACTCCCGAAAAGATTACTCATCATCATATCCTTTCACTACCTATCCCTGTTCAGCTAATAGTTTTTGCACCACCCCTGCTCACTTACAAGTCGGCATTAGTAGCTAGTTCTTGGCCCCAACCTCCTCCTTTATTAGTAAAAGGGTTACCATTATTTAAGTTATTTAGAGTTTTTAGGATTTGATACTACGTTTTTAAGCCTTTAATAGGTAAATAATTACGTAGCTTATTGTCGTCTTTTCTAGTCGACCTTATTATTAATTTCAAATTCTTACTCTAAAATGAAAAAAATCAATTTCATAGTAGCTTTGCTACTTATATCATTCGTCAGTTTTGGTCAAATCAAAAATGCTAGTCTCACTGCCACTGGACTCACTTGTAGCATGTGTAGCAAGTCTATATACAAGGCGCTAACTGCCCTAGCAACTGTAGAAAAAGTGGATGTAGATATAGATAAGTCTATTTTTAATGTTACTTTCAAGGGCGATGCAACAGTAAAATTGGATGATGTGAAAAAGGCAGTAGAAAATGCTGGCTTCTTTGTATCTGGTTTCGATGTCACTCTTTCACTGCCGGCTACCCAGGTCTACCATGATACGCATATCATGGTAGGGGGTAGTACCTTTCATTTTGTAGCTCCTAATCAGAAAACGATTGCAGGAGATATTACGCTAAAATTGCTTGATAAAGGTTTTGCTCCTAGTAAAGAGCATAAAAAGTATGCTAAGTTCACCAAAATGGCATGCTACGAAACAGGCAAACACGAAAGTTGCTGCACCAATACTCCCACCAACAGTCGTATTTATCATGTTACGCTATAGTTTCTTTCTAGTTGCTGTGGTGCTGTCATGCTCAGCTCCACAGCACCTTCTTAGCCAAGAGTTGTTTGTATATTCCGAGCCAGCTAGCAATATGCCTACACACTCTTTAGGTATTAGAGCTACTAATTGGGCTATGTACGAGCAAGAAGGAGGTCGGATAAATTATCATTTTATACCAGAGCTCATGTATGGTGTAAACAGAAATTTGATGGTGCATGTTGAGGGATTCATTTCTAACAGAGAAACAAATAAACTTGTTTTAGAGGGTGGTGCACTCTACGCTAAATATAGATTATTGAGCATAGATGAGCTACATCGTCACTTTAGAGCAGCAGTTTTTTCAAGAATAGCTACCAACAATAGCGATATTCATCAGCAAACCATACAGGTTAATGGTCATAATTCTGGTTATCAGTTAGGTTTTGTTACCACTCAGTTATTACATAAAACAGCTATTTCTTTGACAGGTTTCTACGAAAAAGCTACAAACAATGGAGCTGGTAACGAGTTACCTGTCGGGTTCGATAGGCAGGCCTACAATTATATTGTATCTGCTGGCAGGCTGTTTTATCCTCAAAATTATCGTAGTTATAAGCAGACTAATGTAAATATGATGCTTGAATTAATTGGTCAATGGTTGCCATCATCTGCGCTTCATTCACTTGATGTAGCACCGTCTATTCAATTGATAATCAATAGTCAAGCTCGTGTTGATCTCGGTTATAGATTCGAGTTGTACAGCGACATGTATCGAACAGCTCCTATGGGTTGGTTGTTGAGAGGTGAGTATTTAATCTTTGGTGTTGGTAATAAGAAATAACACCAGTTAATAGCTATTATATCAGTCGACAACTTTTATTTGGTTGTCGACTGATTGCTTTTAAGTCAACGCAGTAAAATTATTCATAAAGTGAATTTCGTGTGGATAAACTGAAAAAAACACTCATTATAGGCTGATTTTTATGATGTAAACGGCGCTGATTGTTAATTTGTACTAACTTTGTCACGCAAATTTCAATTTTGCAATTCTAACAACTGATGCTGCAGCAGGAAACCATAAGAGCTAAAGAAAGTGCCACAATATTGGCACGCATCAGAGATTATAACCAATTGCTCAAACCTAACCTTAGTGGTATGGTGGTTTTTAGCAGTGTCATTGGTTATTTACTAGCTCCAAACGTTACATTTTCTTGGTCCGATTTTGGTTTGTGGCAGCGAATCATCACTTTATTTGCTGGCGGTATGTTGGTTACAGGCGGTGCCAATACCATCAATCAGATAATAGAAAGAGATAGCGACAGGCTCATGAGCCGAACTAAGCTACGCCCACTACCCGATGGTAGAATGGGAGAAGTAGAAGCATGGATATTTGCAGTAGTAACTGGTCTTTCTGGTGCGCTTCTGTTAGGTTACTTATTCAATAAAGAAGCGGGAATATTAAGCCTACTCTCTTTGTTGCTATATGCTTTTGCATATACACCTATGAAGAAGGTACACCCAATTGCTGTTTTTATAGGTGCTATACCTGGTGCACTACCGCCACTCATTGGTTGGGTGGCAGCTACAGGCAAGGTTGACCCAGGTGGGTTTGTTTTGTTCCTGATTCAATTTTTTTGGCAGTTTCCTCACTTTTGGGCAATAGCATGGGTTGCTTTCGACGATTATGCAAAAGCAGGTATCAGAATGTTGCCTACAAGAGAAAGAGAAACAAAATTCACTGCTATCCAGTGCATGCTTTATAGTTTAGTGCTTGTGCCACTAGTTATTCTACCCAAACTGATGGGTATAACTGGTAATGTTGGCATGACAGTTTCTATATTGTGTGGTATCATGTATTTTGGTGCATCAGTTTTGTTTTACAAAAGCAACGATTATAAAAGTGCACGCAGAGTTATGTTTGCATCATTTATATACCTACCAACAGTTCTTTTAGCACTGGTGATGGGTTAATTATAATAGTGGGAAATTGATAAATAGTAGAGGAGATATGGAAATGACAACTGAAAGGAAAAAAATACATCCACAGAAATTTATGATGTGGATTGCTATGGGCAGCATGGCTATGGCTTTTGCTGGCCTTACTAGTGGTTATTTAGTGAGAGAGGCACAAGGCAACTGGCGTTATTATTCTATGCCTAGTTTGTTTTGGTTGTCTACAATTGCTGTCGTTATTAGCAGCATCACTATGATTATGGGGGTTAAGGCGTTTAAGGCAAGGCAAATGCCTCGATTTAGAACTTTAATTACCATCACTTTGTTGTTAGGCGTGGCATTTGGTGTATTGCAATTAGGCGGCTTTTATCAACTCTATCACACTGCTCAGCTAGTGCGTATCAATGGAGAGACGCTCAGTCAGGCAGCTCCTGTGCGTGTAGATGGTAATCCATCAGAGTCATTTTTGTTTGTAATCGCAGGCTTGCACTTGGCACACATGATAGGTGGAATCATTGGTCTTTTGATAGTTTTTATCAGGGCTTTCCGTACTAAAGTAAAGGTATATAACACAATTGGTTTGGAGATAATAGGTACCTATTGGCACTTTGTAGACATATTGTGGGTATATTTATTTGTCTTCTTTCTGGCAAATCAATAAAATTGTATCGAAATTCGCAACTAAATCACAACTTACACACTTTTAAATCAAACTATGGCGCATTCAACAACAGTAACAAAAGAGAATTTATGGGCAGGTGGGCGCTCCCCTTACAACGTGAGCTATGGAAAGCTAATGATGTGGGTCTTCCTTCTATCTGATGCCTTAACATTTGGTGCATTCCTTATTTCATACGGTACTACACGTTTCTTTAGTGCAGTTTGGCCCGATCCCAACGAAGTGTTTAAAGCATTCCCTTTCTTCGAAGGACAAAACTTACCGCTTCTTTTTGTGAGTTTAATGACGTTCATACTCATCATGAGCTCTGTTACTATGGTGCTTGCAGTTCATGCTGGTCACTACAACGATAAAAAGAGTGTAGCTAAATGGTTATTATGGACTATTATAGGTGGTGCATGCTTCTTGGCTTGTCAGGCGTGGGAGTGGACTCACCTAGGTTCAGAGTGTGGTGGTCTATGGGGCACATTTACTGATCCTAATACACCTGTAGACAAATTCGCACACTTCTTCAATCACGAGAATGCTGGCCACGTTCTAGCTACTCAGCCAGCTGCAGCCTTGCAGTCTACGCACAACTTCTTCAACTACTTCTTCACTATCACTGGTTTCCACGGTGGTCACGTTACCTCTGGTGTTATATTCAACATCCTTATACTGGTAAACACAGTAAATGGTGTTTATGAGCGTCGTGGTCACTACGAAATGATTGAAAAGGTAGGTCTTTATTGGCACTTTGTAGATTTGGTTTGGGTATTCGTATTTACTTGCTTCTATCTACTCTAATACTTCCTGTTTAACAATCTTTCACAACCATTAATAAACAATATTTTAGATAATGTCAGCACATCACAACAACGATAGCGTTCAACATTTATACGAAGGAGACCAATCGAAATTATACTCAGGCGTTCTTGCTCACCATCATGGCGACGTAAACTCTGAAGAAAGCAAAACCCAGATCAAACGTATTTGGAAAGTGTTTTGGATTCTTTTGGTTATTACAGTGGCAGAGGTAGTAGTAGGTATGAAGTTCAGTCATGCTTTGCCTAAAAGCATTATTAACTTCTTCTTCCTTGCACTCACTTTGCTCAAAGCTGGTTATATAGTAGCAGTGTTTATGCACCTTGGCGATGAAGTGAAATCATTCATCTCTACGGTTCTGATTCCTTTAGTTCTTTTTGTATGGTTTATCATTGCCTTCTTGGCCGATGGTTTCTTTTGGCTGCGCATGAACAGTAGTTCTCCAGCTCGCGACCAAATTCCAGTAGAGCAGGTTTCTCACAAGTAATTTGTACTTATTTAAAATGACTAAGAGAAGTAATTCAAAGTTCGTTTTAGGGTTAGCGGTGGCATTTTTGCTGCCGCTTTCTTTTTATTTTATTGCTAAGGGCTTGTCAAAAGACAAGATAGATTTGCCAGATAGGTACAATATAGCCTCTACTAAAGAGGTGCAGCAAGATGGTAAAACATATATTGATACAATTTATCATGCTGCCTCAGATTTAGCTGTGGTCAATCAATTAGGAGATAGTATCTCGCTTAACACTACGCTTCAGGGCAAAATTTTAGTATTAGACTTTATTCGAACTACCGATGAAACCACCGCCCCCAAGCTTGCAGGTAATATGTGGTTGTTACAAAAAGCATTCAGGCGCAATCCTAAATTAGAAAACGGCCTCGATAATTCCGTCCAGTTTGTCTCCATCTCTTTACAGCCAGATGTTGATAGCTTTCAACAATTGCGTGCATTTGCCGAGCGTTTCAAAGCCGATCACGATCATTGGTGGTTTGCCAACGGCAATATTGATGCTATCAGAAAGTATATACTCAACGAATTAAAGTTGACAAACAATAACTCTTACACTACAGTACAAAATGGTGCACTAACATCTACAGGTTTTGTGTTGCTCGATGCCAAGAGGGTAGTAAGAGGATTTTATAATGGTTTAGATACTGTAGATGTAAAACGATGTGCAGATGATATAGTTTTACTCACTATGGAAAAAGAAAAGAAACGCAGATAATATTACCTCTTTATTGTTTCATACACACTTTAGTAATCTCTACTTTTATAACTCAATTTAATCAAGCTATATGTTAAGTCCGGTATTGAAGAAGAATGATAAACAGGCACGTCTACTGATACTAACAGTTTCTTTTGTGGTGTTTGCCGCTGTGGTTATTTTATCAAGAGTTAAGCTAGAACTCAATTTAGGTTTCGATGTACACATTTTTGCTTTGTTCAATGCTATTATCAATTCTACAGTATCGCTACTGTTGGTGTTGGCACTAGTAGCGGTGAAACAAAAGCAATATCTGAGACACAAAAATCTAATGATGGGTGCTATGATATTGTCCATATTGTTTTTGGTATCCTACATAGCTCATCACCTATTAGCCGGAGAAACCAAATACGGTGGAGAAGGTATTATGAAGACTGTTTATTACTTCATTTTGGCTACTCACATACCACTTGCAGCCATCATTTTGCCATTTATTCTATTTACAGCATACAGAGGGCTCACTGGCGAGTTCGCTAGCCATAAGAAACTATCAAAATACACTTGGCCATTATGGTTATACGTAAGCATTACTGGTGTCTTGGTTTATGTCTTTATAAGCCCATATTATACATAGTGTTGCAACTATTTTAGTTTATTTGCCATTTTCTTAACTCATTTAAACCGTAACTTTAGGATATGAAAAAAGTACTTTTAGCTGTCATGCTAGCTTCGGTTGTTGCTCCTGCTGCTAGGGCTCAGGGGTGCTCAGTATGTACCAAAACTGCTCAAGGCCTTGATGAAAAGAGTGCAAAAGGACTCAATGGGGGTATTTTATATTTAGCATTCCTTCCATTAGGTATCATAGGCACAGTTAGCATTTTATGGTTGCGTTCCAAAAACAGCCAGGCATAAAAACATCTTTTGAACGAGTGATCTACAGACTTTATTGATCGAACAGCTAAAAAATGAAACGAAGTGCGCTCATATTATTACTGCTTCCAGTTCTGTTGCTGTTCTCCTGTGGGGTAAATGTAATAAGAGGTGAGGGCAGAAAAATAGAAAAAGAGTATGCTGTAGCTTCATTCTCGGCTATCGACGCTTCCATCTCCACAGACCTTGACATTAATGTGAAGGAAGGCATAACGCCTGGCATCACTATCACAGGCTACGAAAACATTATCAACCATATAAAGATTGAAGTAAGAGATAAAACACTTTTCATTGCTTACGATCTAGATGATACCTGGACTGTAAATGATGATGATGTTAAAGTCAACATCACGCTGCCGTCTTTGCTCAAGCTGTCTATGTCTGGTGCGCCAGATGCACATATAAAAGGAAATGTTACCGGGGATAATCTGCGTTTGGATGTTTCGGGTGGATGTAGTGTTACGATAGATGATTTAAACGTTAAACGATTCGATGCCGATCTTTCAGGTGCATCAAAGTTGACAATAAAATCAGGCAACGTTGCTAAAGCCGACTACGATTTAAGTGGAGCAGGTGAAATTAATGCTATTGGTTTACAAACAGAAGAAACTATAGCATCTATCTCTGGTGCGGCACAAGGCGAAGTTTGGGTGACTAAAAGATTAGATGCCAGTATTAGTGGTGCTGGTTCTATAAAGTATAAGGGTAAACCTATTGTCAATAAGCACATCTCTGGAGTAGGTTCTATATCCGGAGAGGGTGAATGGTAACCTATTTCAATATGGTAAGCATGTTCAGACTACTAGTTGTTACTTCATCTCTATTGTTGTGCGCTTCAATTTCTTGGGCACAGAGCACTATAGAGCACACTTGGCTCACCGAAGAGCAGAACGCAAAAGTGCAGATATACAAAGCTAAAGACGGCAAATACTATGGCAAGATAGTTTGGCTAAAGGAGCCGCTTAAGAATGGTGTCCCTAAGCTAGATGAAAACAATCCAGACAATGCAAAAAGAAAAGAACCGATTCTTGGGTTACTCATGCTGAAAGGATTCGAGAAAAAAGATGATGCCAAATACGAAAATGGCACCATATACGACCCTAAAAATGGTAAAACCTACTCTTGCAAAATAACAGCTAAAGACAACAAGTTAGACGTAAGAGGCTATGTGGGTTTCTCAATGTTAGGTCGCACCACCGTTTGGACTATTACCGACTAAGCTATTCTGTTCACAGTTACAGCATCAGCTACAGATTGATCCATATGCATCAGATGTAGTATACCAGGTGCAGTACCTATGCTTAGAGTACCCACCACATCATCCAGCTTTAGTGCAGTAGCTCCATTGCTAGTAGCCCAGCACAGTAAGGTCTCCCATTCTATCTCCGGGTAATGTCTTTTAATTGTTTGCAGTTCATCAAGCACAGATAAACTGTAATTTGATGCTAAGCTGTCAGTGCCAATACATATCTGCTGTTGCTCCTTCATAAACATGGCCACATCTGGCAGCTTGTTTTCTATGTATAGGTTGGCATTAGGGCAAAGGCACCAAAAAGCTTTTTGAGTTTTACTAGCCACATACTGCACATCTTCGGCAGTAGTATAGGTATTGTGCACAAAGATGCAATGTCTATTATCATCTATCCATTGCAGATAAGATTGTATTGAGTTCTTACCAGTTGCCACAAACCCACTTTCATCTATGTTGAGCGATTGCAACAGAGCGCTCACTTGGCCGCTTTTATCTTTGTAATACCTGCTTTCCTCTTCACTCTCCTGGTTGTGTATACAAAACACTTGTTGTGCCTCCACTTCATTTATTAGCTCCATCAGCCTTTGCGATACTGAGTAGGGCGCATGAGGTACTATAGTTTGTAGTAGTTTTTTGCCGCTACTCTTGTTTGTAGCAAATTCACCTTTCACCTGTTGTGCGTAAGCTAGTGATCTGTCGGCAAACATGGGGTTGAAGCCTATGCTCTCCACCAAACTGTGTACGTGCATCAGTCCAGTTTGTCTTATGTCAACTGTGTCGGTAGTATTGGCTATATCGCCTACTGCCACTACACCAGCGGCTAGCATAGACTTATATGCAGCAGCACGAGCCACTTGTTTTTCTACCTCACTATAGTTATTACGTGTTGTAGGCACTTGCTGCAAAAACGGTATCAATCCCGTATGTTTAGGTATTTGCCCTTTCAGGTGCGATAGTTCCAGATGGCAATGGGTATTTACAAAACCAGGGCACAATATACCTTCATAGTATATGGTGCCCTGGGGTGCATTGGGTAATATGTCTGTTATCTTGCCAGTAGCATCTAGGGCTAGGGTAGTGCCTGCAGGCATCCATCCCTTCCCGCTATGTATTAGGCTTGCGGTTACCAGTCTCATTACGCCAGTTTATTCTTGCTCTAAGATTTAAAATGTTTCAGCATGATGATTTCTTTCTGCTCCAGAAAACGCCATTTACCTCTTGGTAGGTTCTTCTTGGTTAGCCCTGCATACATCATCCTATCTAGCTTCTCTACTACATACCCTAGCGACTCAAATATGCGTCTTACTATCCTGTTTTTACCGCTATGTATTTCAAGCCCTATTTCATTCTTCTTTTCCAGGTAAGCAATTTCGTCTACTTGCACTGGTCCATCTTCTAGCGTCAATCCTGCTACTATTTTTTCAAAGTCATTTGCGGTTAGGTTTTTATCAAGCGTCACATGATATACCTTCTTTACGTTGAACGACGGATGAGATAACTTTTGTGTCAAATCGCCATCATTTGTTATCAATAGCAGTCCTGTTGTAGCCCTGTCTAGGCGGCCAATAGGGTACAGGTGCGTACCCACATCGGCACTAGCCACTAGCTCCATTACCGTTCTTCTGCCCTTTTCGTCCTCGTTTGTAGTTATGAAGCCTTTGGGTTTATTCAGCAATATGTATACGAGTCCTTTTTGTGGTGTTAGCTTCTTGCCATTCATGTTCACCACATCTTTTTCTTCTACCTTGTAGCCTGGCTCTAATATTTGCTCCCCATTCACTGTTACTTTCCCTTCCTTTACTAGTATAGCAGCATCACGTCTGCTACATTCACCACTGTGTGCCACATATTTATTCAGCGGCATCGGAAATATACCTTTTGCAGCCGGTTTATTTCTTGTTACTTTTCTGTCGTCCACATACTCATCATCATCTCCATAGTAATCTTTATCAAACAGAGAGGAGAAGTTTTTTACCTTATCTTCTAGGTTGTCAATAGAGTATCTGCTGTTGTCTCGTTCTGTTGTTCTTGGTTTTCTATCACCTCTGCCTTGGTATCCGCCTTCACCACCTTCTTTGCGCTCACGAGGTTTATACCCCTCTCTATCGCCAAACGGTTTTCTATCACCTCTGCCTTGGTATCCACCTTCACCACCTTCATTGCGCTCACGAGGTTTATACCCCTCTCTGTCACCAAATGGTTTTCTATCACCTCTGCCTTGGTATCCACCTTCACCACCTTCTTTG
>CALRKH020000021.1:0-37937 GCA_943367855.1 Asaia bogorensis
TATCCATTTGTACTGGGGGGCGAACATTATTTAGAAATAGGTCCCGAAAAAAGCACACTAACATTGCTTTAAAGATCGGATGTTTTAGGTCGGGCTATTATTTCATTGTACTGCAGTAGCAAGAAAAATAAAACTACAAATACACCATACTGCACTTCAAGCACTGGCTCTATCATTAACTGCATGAGCAGTATGAGCCAGGTAATTGCAAAAAAATAGCTTGCCCTATTTCGTCGCAGACTTATCAATGGCCGAAAAAACCATACTCCAAATAGCACCATTGCAGGTATCCCACAGCCTAATGCTACTGTCAAAAATTGATTATGCGGTAGCAATCTACCATATTCATCAATTTTAGGATGCTGTTCCACATATAGCTTATCCATCTCATCCTTCATGTCACCAGCCCCTACACCCTTCCACATGTTTTGTTTAACAAGCTGCAGCCCCAGATCGTAAGAAACCAATCTAGACACATCCCCTAGATTAGATGTATCATGCTTGTGCTGATACATGAATATCGTAAATGTTATGTATTCAATTCGCTCTCTCAATGTAGGAACCGCCCAACTAGCTACCCATAATATAACAGGCACTGCCAGTAAAATGAGCCAACCCGCCAACTTTCGTTTAATTATAGCTAAATAAACAGCCCAACCCAGTGCAAATAAATAAAATGCAATCAAACCACTCTTTGCTGCTAGGACGTGCACAAAAAGAGCTAAAACAAACATCCCAATACCTACTATCCATTTCACCCTTTTATTACTCAACTCAGGCCAATAATATACACACCATAATATGCAAAGTGTTGAGGCTATACTACTGCGTATATGGTCTTGTTTGGGCAATGTAGGTAGCATGTGCGATACCTTATACTCCCTGATATAAAACTCAGGATCGTTTATAAAACAACCTATACTATAAAGTGCCGCTATCACCAGTATAACAACCATACCTACGGTAAAAATCTCCTTGTATTTCCTAGACATTGGTGGCATGCAGGCATATGCCAGTGGCAACATGATAATAGGCAGCTTAGTCTGAAAATGGTTGTTCCACGCTCCTAAATTGGCACTCCACATGGCAGACAGTGCATACAGCGCTACCCACCCTGCTCCTATCATCCACCATTTTTGACTAAAGACAGCCTTGAGCGATGCGCCACGAAAAGCATTGAGCATAAAAAGTAGCATAGCCATAGACAAAACAGCCCTGGACAATATAAAACCAAACAACATTGCCAGCAAACAACACAAGGCCACATTGGGCTTTGCTAACACTGTATTGAATAGAGAACTACTTTTGCTCACTGTTTTTTAGCTATTGTTATCATTAAACGACTAAAATCTCTATTTAGTGCGGTCAGGCGTTGAAAATTTACATACTCAAATCAAGGCCGGCAATTTTGCTGCTATTGCTCGTGCCATCACTATTGTCGAAAATCAATTGGATGGATATGAGGAACTCCTATTATTATTACAAAATAATCAATCTGCCAGAGTCATTGGTATAACAGGCCCACCAGGTGCTGGCAAAAGTACACTGGTCAACGCACTTTTGACTCACTGGCTTTTACAAAACAAAAAGATAGCTGTTGTAGCAGTAGACCCATCCTCTCCATTCAACTATGGAGCCCTTCTGGGCGATAGAATCAGGATGAGCGATTATTATACTAACCCTAATATTTATATACGCTCCCTGGCTAGTCGCGGTGCACTTGGTGGACTAAGCTCTAGAATTATTGAAATAACCGATATAATAAAGGAAGCTCCATTCGATGTTATTCTTGTTGAAACCGTAGGCGTTGGTCAAAGTGAGGTAGAGATAGCTGGGTTAGCCGACTGCACTGTAGTAACACTTGTTCCAGAGGCAGGCGATGAAGTACAAACCCTAAAAGCGGGCATTATGGAGATCGCCAATATATTTGTAGTTAACAAATCTGACAGAGACGGGGCCGAAGGTCTATACCGAAACCTTAGAATAATGGCTCATGAAAAAGCTGATGGAAACAATGAAACTCCTGTGTTCAAAACTATTGCCACTACTGGTACAGGTATAGCTGAGGTAGCCGATTCAATTGTACAGTTCCTATCTGTTGCCAATAACCTGCCAGATAAAAAACTACATTTACTTACAGAGAAATGCTGGCAACTTATACAATCTTATCGCATGCGCGATCTAAACTATACTAACCTAAAAAGCGAATTGAATCTCATGCTTAGTAAAGGCAACTTCAACTTATATGCCTTCACTAAACAATTTATAAAATAATCAACCTCCATTCTCGTTCTACTATCTATATGAGCAACATTCCGGCATACTTTATGTTTCCGCTTACCATTATTATTGCGGGTATCATAAGCCACTATGCCGTGCGCAAAATTATTTTCATCTCCCATCATAGGCGCATTTACGATATACCCGACAATGTCAGAAAAATACATGGCGACCATATTGCCAGCCTTGGTGGCATTGGCATCTTCGCTGGCTACTTAGTTGCTAGCTCCATTTTTATGCACCGCGAATGGTACTATATTATGGCCGCCTCTGTTATTTTATTCTTTACTGGCATATACGACGATATCATGAACATGAGACCTTCTAAGAAACTCATGGCTCAACTTTTAGCGGCTTCTATTGCAGTTGTTCAAGCTCATATAAGTATAGACAATACTCCTTTCAGCAGTTGGATACCCTTATTGCCCAATGTAGTTTACCAAATTGCAACTATATTTTCCTGTGCATTTTTCATCAATGTATTCAATTTTGTAGATGGCATAGATGGGCTTGCTTGTTCTCTAGCTATTCTATATAGCACTGTTCTAGGCTTATTATTTTATTATTCTGGCGCTAGTTCATTAGCTGGCATTTCTTTTTGTTTAGCTGGCGCTACAATAGGTTTACTTGCTTACAATTGGGCGCCAGCTCGCATATATATGGGCGATACCGGTTCTATGTTACTAGGTTTCACCATCTTCACATTAGCTATTTTGTGTGCTTCCACCCCTCATTCAGCAACATCAACTGGCACTGGCATTTTATCAGCTTCAGCAAAATCTGCTATAATAATTGGACTGCTATTTTATCCATGCTTCGATGCTGTAAGAGTATTTACCATTCGCTTGGCTAGCAAGCAATCGCCATTAGCTGCAGATAGGCGACATTTTCATCATTACTTACTAGATACTGGCGCATCTCACCCTCAAGCAGTTCTGATTATACTTAGTATTAATCTGGCATTAATTGCTTTTTCTTGGTGGCTGCAATCTTCATTGCTACTTCTAGTTTTATGCCTCACTATTATTTGCATACTAGTTACGGCAGTTGTTTCGCAATACCGTAAAACCAAACTAAAGACTGCCTAATAAGTCACAATCAAATAATACTTGAGCGATTCAATAATCTCAACTAAGATTATTAGGTTTACCAAAATATTAAGTTCATCAATGGTCTTAAGTAAGTTCATCAAGTTATTCTCTTTATCTGTTATACTCTGCTTTTCTACAATTCAAAGCTTCGCTTGGGGCATTTGGGGGCACAATCATATAAACAAAGGAGCAATAATGGCTTTACCCAAAGAAATGGGGGTATTTTTCTATAATCATGCCGACTTTATAGTAGAAGAATCCACCGTGCCTGACCTCAGAAAATATACAATGAATGATAAGGCTGAGGGCCCAAGACATTACATAAATATAGAGAAATACAACAATAGCTTTAAGTCTCTAAATATTCCATTTGCCGAAATAACAAAAAGCTTCCCAGAAGATTCAATTAATAAATTCGGCATTCTTCCTTGGCATATTCAGGAGATGATGGATAAACTTACAGAGGCATTTCGTAAAAAGAGAAAAACAGAAATCCTATTCATAGCTGCCGATTTAGGCCATTATATCGGTGATGCCCATATGCCGCTGCATACCACTATCAACCACGACGGTCAAGCAACAGGCCAGCGTGGTATACACGCCTTCTGGGAGGCACAATTGCCCGAATTATTTGGCAGAAACTATAATCTACGTACCCCAAACGCTACATATGTCAACAACATCTCTCAAACCGTTTGGAACTTTATAGATAGTAGCCATGCACTATCTACTAAATTATTGTCAATAGAATTGAGCATGAAAAAAGACAATCCCGATGAAAAACAATATATATTAAGCAATGATGGGAAACCATCAAAAAACAAATTTGGTGCACCAATTCACAAGTATGAATATGCACATGTATATCACGAGTTGCTCAATGGCATGGTTGAAAGACAGATGCACAATGCAATTGCAGCTACTGCAAATCTTTGGTATACAGCCTGGGTAAATGCCGGCTCACCTAACCTTACTGACCTTGACAACGAATCGCTGACTGAAAGAAATAAGCAATATTATACGGAAGATAAAAAAGCTTGGCAAAATGGCAAGGTAAAGGGTTGTAAATCTGAGCGTGAATTCCCAAGACCTGAAGAGCTAAAATAAAATCAGCTACTACTTTAGTAAAAGTAGTAGCTGACTAATATTACATAGTTGAACTTACAACTTAGATATTATAGTGTTCTGAATGGCAATAAACCTTTCTTCGGTCAATTTTAATTTCGGTCTAGTGAAATTTAAATCATCCGCAGAGTTAATTGGAACTAGGTGCAAATGTGCATGAGGTACTTCAAGCCCTACTATACTAATGCCACATCTGTTACATGCAAAACTTTGCTCAATAGCTTTTGCTATTGGCTGGGCAAATAGAAGCAATTCAGCTAAATATTTTGAATCCAAATCAAATACCTTGTCTACCTCAGTTTTTGGCACAACAAGAGTATGCCCCTCGCATAACGGAGCTATATCAAGAAAAGCAAAAAAATGTTCATTTTCTGCTATCTTATAACAAGGTATTGCTCCAGCTATAATTCTTGAAAATATACTTGGCATAACTAAATTGCTATATGTTCGATTTGGAATTTAAAGGTTCCACTAGGTGCTTGAACTTCCGCTATTTCGCCAACATGTTTACCCAATAAACCTTTACCAATTGGAGATGTAACTGATATTTTACCAGATTTCAGGTCTGCTTCCGTCTCAGATACTATCTGATAAACAACAGTTTTTTTATTGTTTAGGTTAGTAACAGTTACTTTACTCAATATAGACACCTTACTAGTATCTATATCTTTAGCATCTATAATTCTAGCCGACATTACAGCAGCCTCTAGTGCTGCTACCCTAGCCTCATGATACCCTTGCGCTTCCTTAGCAGCATCGTACTCAGCATTCTCTTTAAGGTCACCTTTTTCTCTTGCTTCTGCAATTTGTCGAGCAATCTCTGCACGTCCAACAGTTTTCAATTTGTTGAGCTCTTCTTTCATTTGTGCGAGTGTCTCCTTTGTTACATAATTCAAGTCAGCCATTTGCTATTCTTTTTAAAATAGAAAAAAACACAACGCCTCTGAATAACCAGAAGCGTTGCGCTATAAAAATACAAAAGTAATAATTATCGGCTAAAACGTAGCGAAATCATGTGAACGCCATTTGCTGGGCGTTGAGTTGGGCGGAATGAATAATCAATCGCAACCAACATACCATTTTCACCAAAACGTTTCTGTGCAGTTGCACCCATTGCTAAACCAGAGTACATTGTAGTAGAATTCTCCAGATTGCCAATACCTTTCTCGTAACGGTAGCCTGTACGCAACATAATCATGTCGCGGAAAGTATATTCAGCGCCTACACCTAGATAGTCATTATTGAATGAATTAGATGTAAAATTACCCATTACAGTAAGTTTGTGCTGAGGCACGCTGTCTTTACTTTTCAAATGATTTTCATCCAAGTAGAAATCATAGGCTATACCAAAGTTCAAATAGGTTGGCATAGGGAATTTTTCTGCTGGATATGTTTGTGATACAGCAAAACTTGGATTGCTTTGAGGTTTATCAGCATTTACAGAAAAACCTGTACCAGTGAAACGCATATTGGTCCCCAAATTGCGCAAAGTAATTCCAAAATGGAAATTATCTTTTTTACCAGTCACATACTGTATACCGCCTTCAAATGCCACACCTAAGGCTCCAATGTTTCCAATTTGCTCAGATACATATGTCATTCCTGCTCCGGCATTTACATGCGAAGAGAATTGCTTAGAATAGCCAAGCTGTATATTGAGAAACTGAGGACGAAATGAACCTTCCCCTTCTGGTAAATCAAATGTAGTAGAAGGAATCTCACCAAAGTTCATAGACATCAAATTGAAACCTATAACTCCAGACTCTCCTAACTTTTGTGCAACCGCTAGATTACTGATATTTATGTTGGTACCAGCTAAATATGCACCATAAGACAATCCAGCTTCAGTTGATTTGACATTTGCCAAACCAGCTATATTACCTTTCATGGCCTCTACACCACTTACCTGCGAAGCATTAAGCCCAAACATTCCTGTAGATCTGGCCCAAGGATTGATCATTAGCTCTGGTGCACCCGCTTGTCCCGAACGATCTTTATTACCTGCAAAAGCACTAAAAGACGCACCCAAGGCACAAACTGCAAGGAAACCTTTTATAGAACCTCTTTTCATAAAATTTCTTGAAGATTATTTTAAATTATCCGGAAGGATATTACTCCTTCCGGATTCTTTTGCTATTTATTAATACTGAGTAACGTCAAGTGGACGGAGTGAACCAAACCATTTAATTACAGTCTCACCTATTCCTTCAGCTTTCACATGTATCATATACATGCCACCAGCTATCGGCAACCCTACAGTGTTACGCAAATCCCAATCTATAAAAGAGGTATTAGCATCACTCTTAGACAAAGACCTTACTAAGATACCATCTAATGAGTAGATGTTTATCTGAGCTCTTGCAGGCAAGTTGATAATCCTAATCTTAGTATCAAAACGACTATTAGCTTTCTCATATCCAGAGTATCCGTAGTATGGATTAGGAACTGCAAATATGCGGCTCAACAATTGATTTCTATTAGATGTATCAGACAATTTGCGTGGAGCCATATCCTTAGTACTGAAAGTATAATAAGGGTTAGCAAGCTGCCCAGCACGAGTAGCAGTTCCTGGAAGTGCAAAATTGCTATTACTATCTACTGCGGCATATGACATATATGGTCTGTCAACACGGAAACGTAAACGCGTAGTTGTGGGTATCAAACCATCTTTAAGCGGCTTGTAACGTAATGTTGGATTCAACATCGGTAAACCAACCCATTGGAAGGTACTAAACGCACTTCTGTGTGCTGTTGGAGAAGATCCCTTCATACTAGACAAGAAATTCTTACAACTATCATATCTGCTACCCAACACATAAACAAAGTGTTTGCCACCAAAAACTGCAGAACCATCAAAAGGATTGAAACCATTAAAACCTGTTGAAGCACTTGGATTCCATATCATGTCACCACCATTGGAGCTAGTTAAATAAGAATCTTCACCAAAAACTATGTTAAGACGTTCACCAGTATTTTGGTCTATTGCATAACCTGGGAACCAAGATAAACCTTCATCATCAGAACTTTCAGAGTACTTTGGAGATAACCCATCTGCTTGGAATTCTTTATTCCAGCCATTGTGTTTACGTGGATAGAACTTACGAGCTTTACCTTCTGACAATAACGTATCTTCTTGCATTTCTAATACTACACAACGTGTCCATTTGGTCATATCACTTGTAAATACTAAGTCTACATCGTTCAATGTTTTGAAAGTATTCAAATTACTAGAATATGCAGCAGGATGATGAGCACACACAGATGCAAGTGCAGGGAAAGCACCACCGCTATAATAGAATGCAGCAAGAGAGTATGGTCCCCATGTTGATGTCATTGGAGTAAAATTGGACATCATTGAACCAAAAAATGCTTTTGTGTCAAAAGAGTTGTCATTAAAGTTGCAAGGATTGGTAGCAGACACAGTATTGAAACGTGTTACAGAACCTGCTCTCAACCAGTTTGCAAAACTACTATCTGATTCATCCTGAACTCCCCACAACCATGGTTGTGATGGATCCTCAAATGTAACGCTGGATGTTAAATAGCCATTTTGACGACCTAACATATTTGAACCAGGAGGAAGAATCTGACGAATATTAACAGAAATACCGTATTTCTCCAGTATCTGTTCATTCATACCAGATATACTACGCTCGCTATATATAGTATCAACTGCCATTCCATTTGAGATACCTGTCAATGTCCAACTACCGTTTGGAGTAATACCATTCAAATTAAGCGTACCTGTTGGTACATTTTCTCCATGTATTTGTAGTGCCCAATCTAAAGCTGGCACTCTAACAGGGTCAACCACTTTTACACTTATTGGGCCAAAGCCTTGCTGGTAAGTTGGATTAGCTACAACATTTTGAGTTAAAGCAATATTTTCAGATTCTTCATCAAGTTGTAACTCATTACCACCATTACCAACACCTTGAATACGTTTGATGATTACACCATCGCCATAATCGGAGTTCAAAACAGTCCCCATATCACCGTTAGCCGGATTAGGAAGTGCAGCTACAACTTTTATTTCAGTTCCACCTGCACCTTTGGAACTAGCCAAATATGGGACATCTTGTGTACTAACTGAATTGCGTGGATCAAAGCTTGCAAAATTGTTGTATGCATATGCAATAGCAGTGAAATAATAGTTCTTATAGTTAACAAAAGTCTTGTCATTTCCAGTTGCAAATTGATCTTGTGTTAGAACAAAACTATGAACTATACCACTGTCTTTACCAACTACCTTTATTTGAGCAGTATGCGTAGTATCACTTACTGCAATATTCTTTGAGTAATTAACAATCATCGTTATAGAATCAGTTATATCACACTGAAAAACTTCTATAGCTTTTGTTGGATCTACTTCTCCGGTGTTTTGATCAAATATATCTGCTGGCGTTATCTGACTGTTGGCCAATTGGAACACACGATAGCCTTGAAATTTATAAAGTGTATCATTACTAATACCTTTAGCTTTAGTAGCAGGCTGATGATAAATGTTAGAGTCAGCGTATGCTCCATCAACTCTACCAAAATTCTCACCAAAGTTATTACTACCATAATCATTTACAAGATAGAAGGCAAGTTTTCTATCCAATTCACGAACTACCAAACGTGGAGCCTCAGGACCTTCTACAGTTTTGAAGTCATTGTCAAATAATGCTTGCGCACCATCATCTATATTCTTTATAGTTTTGAAACTAGTGCTAGGACAGCCACCAACATTAGCAGCCCATATACTACCAAAAGTAATATCATTAATCGCACCTGGTACTAGTTGGAATGGACCAGACGAGAACACAAAACGACGGTCTCCTGGGTTGTTAGTAGATGCACATTCTGACCATTGAGTATTATCACTAGGATCACCCCAGAATACATAATTACTAACTGGTCCAGAACCATAACCTCTTGAAGGAATACCAGGACCTTGAAAATCGTAAGAAAAACGCTCACCATTTCTAATAGAACCGGTCATGTAAGAGTAGATTTGTATACCATTACTTGGGTTGCCGATTATACTAGGATCATTATTATAGTAAGTAAAGTTGGTCATACGCAACTGCTCAAAAGTATCTCTACCATTGATTTTTATTGGACGAATAGGCCCTTTAAAATAGTCAAGACCTATTTGTGGAGGATTCAAACCGTAGCTATTAGCAGGGTTACCGGCTATTTGACCATCGTTGTTCGTACCGTTATATAATATACCAAGTCCTCTAACAGTATCACAACCTATAAAGTCATCATTATAATAACCAAGATCGGCATCATCCCAAACTGCTATATAGGTACTATCTACAGTTAATGCACCACGATTGATAACGCGGTAATTATAGAAGGATGCATTATTCAAGAAGTCTTGAGTAGAGAAGGCAAAACCACTCGTTTGTACTTCTACACCCATTGCAGCAGTAAGAGATTGTTGCTTTACATTACCAGCATCATTAAATACCCACCATATAAATTGATCTCCCCTTATATCTGGATATTCTCCTTCTTCAGGTTGGTATATTCCATCACCATTCACATCCACAAATGGAGCATAAGTAAAACCAGGGTTTAATGTAATTTTGACACCACTTCTTCCTATTACATTATTATTGCCTGTAGCTGGCCACTGATAAATAACATCATAATCTGATGATTTCAAATCACCACCAGTTTTATATGCTTGTATAAAACGCTTGATTACCGAATTATCTACTTTCCAGAAACGATCCCATGCAGAACATAAATCAGAAGTAATCTTACCATCTGCATCAAGAGCACCTGGCCAATAATCATTACCATCCTGGCGATACGTTTGGGCGGCAACTTTAAGTTGTCCTTGTCTGTCATAACCACCAATCCAGCAAGATGCAGCAAATTGCGAATGCCTGCCTGAACCTTTAGGAATTTCATAAGCAGCTGCACTTGCCGCCCCCTGATTCCACCACATATCCCCACCCGTCATTAAGCGTGCACGAATATTATTGATGTCAAGGTCGATAGCTGCAGTTGCAGGCTGACATCCTGCAGCAGTAGTCTTCAATTGGGTCTTAGGACGCAACGCTCCAAGATTCTCACGCGCGCTTACATTGCCGGCGATACCCATCATCACCAACAGCACTACAGCACGGGCAAATCGTATTTTGTTCTTGAAAATCATAACCTATACTAGTTATATTAAACGTTATTATTAAAAGTTGTACTCCACCGACAAACCAACTGTTCTTGCATAGTTCAAGAAACCTGGGTTGTTAGCATATATGCGGAATAAATCTGTGTATGATTGCGGGCTTATTTGTTGTGGCACAAACTGACGACCAAACGAAGATACTAAATATCCATTGTCATCCGTACGACCTGTGTAACCCCATACACCCAATACTTCGCGAGTATTAAACAAGTTGTTCACCATTACAATAGCCTTTACAAAATGTTGACGCTTAGGTTTCACACCAGGTACAGTTTCTTGATTCTTTTTGCTAAAGTTCAATGCAAAATCTTTATCAACACGTAGATCCGCACTGAAGTGCCATGGTAGTCTAGCACCATTTACTCCACCTATTACTGTTTGGCCAAGCGCATCAGAGTATCTAGTATATGGCTCACCACTACGTGTTCTCAAAATCAAGTTAGCACCTGCATTCTGTAAAATGTTTTTACCCTTTACTACTGGTCCTTCACCTGCTCCATAACGATAATTTGCATTCAAAGCCATGTTATGACGAGAGTCAACATTTAGATAGGTAACATATCTCAAGTTAGGCAAACCTTCTTGTATCAAGTTAGTCAACAAACCACGTCCACTGTTGTAGTTAGATCCAGTACCTTCTGCAAACTGCAATGTGTAAGACAACTGCAAGCTCAAATTGTTAGTTGCACGCATATCATATACAAGCGTAGAGCCTTTTGTTGAAGAGAAATCTCTGTTACCATATGTTTGATATCCTGAACTAGAAGTTCCCAAATAAGCATAAATGTATGGTACTATACTAATCATGTCTTTACGCTCCTTGTAGAATGCAGTGATAGTAAGTGCTGAGTGATCCGTTAATTTTTGTTGGAAACCTAATTCATAGTCAAAAGTTTTCTGAGATCTAAGGTTTGCATTATTAACTACTCCTTGTTGCAGTCCAGAACCCATTTGATAAAAATCCCAAGCTGATGCATATCCTATAGTGTTTGGATAAGGACGCTGTGCATAAATATCATAGTGTGCATAGAAGTTAGCAACATCAGATATTGGGAATGAGAACTGTATACGTGGCATTACCGTTACTTGAGGATTGTAATCAGTAAAAGACAAGTTCGGGTTAAAATTGCTATCAGTTATTTTCACATCTTTATATGCCGTCTGTATCAACGGTTGAGGATCACGACCGTCAGAATATTGTTTCAATATTGAAGGATCTTCAATTACCTTACCTGTTGGGTCATACCACGTATTCCCAGTACGATAACCTATAATTGACGGACTAGTAGAAGCATTATCACTTACATAAACTACCGCATCACCAGCAACGTTTGATGGATGTTTACCACCATTAACAAAGTTTGTAGCACCTTGTACTTGGCTAAGTGTAGTAACTGGATATAGTGAATATGGATCTTTCAATACCTTAGTATTAGCTGAGTAACGATCCACACGTACACCTATGTTAAAGTGCATGTCCTTGTAATCGAATCGATCTTGTATGTAACCGGCAATATAAGTAGGGGTAAATGCTCCAATTGGACGGGTAAAGTTTCCATCAGCTCCTTTTTGTGTCCAGAAATCGTTAAAGTTTACTGCTCCATTTTGTTTTGCACCAGTGTAGCTATAACCATAATAATTGATAAATGCATTGCCAGAAACGTTTAACAACTCATCGGCAGAGAACATATCCAACGATAAGTCTTCTGGTCTCAATTCATCAACATTTATAATTTCATTATCTTTTTTACCCAATTTAGCACGAAGTTTTTTATCGAAGTTAGATTGAGCTATATTAGTATATTCATAGAATATAGTATCAGTTGGGCTTGGCTTCACATTAGCAATTTGGTTAGTCTGCCTATCTACAAAGGTACCCTCACCTACATTTCCACTAGAGTTAAAGATATATTCACGACCATTAATGCGGAATATTGGCTTTGACCTATCCAATCTTAAGTTTTGGTTGTCTACAGTGCTCACCAAATTTCTCATTTGCGACCACAACGATGAAGTACCACCTTGGTTGATTGATGCAGCATATCCTCTAATGTTACGTTGTTGATAGTACAAACCAAATTCAATAGCATGTTTAGTTTTTCCTGCCATTAAATCAAATGATGCATTTACATCAAGAGCATATTGGTCAGACAGGAATCTACTATGTCCTGAAAGGCCCAAACCTGGAGAAGCAAACAAACCAGAACCGTTGTAGCTATATGTAGAACGTGGCATGTCACCATTAGCCATAGCATTGTTAGACTGTATTTGTAATATGCTTGTTGGCAATACACCTTCCAATGAATTATAATACTGAGATGTATAGTTAGCTAATAATGGGTTGCGATTTTGTTCATCACGAGTGAATTGATAGCCACCTGAAGAACTACCCAATAACACAACACCAGTACGACCACTAATTGAGTCAGTCGTATTTACATAAATATTATTACGAGGAAGAGCAGTAAACTTGCCTACATATGCGTAGTTAAATAAATTTTTCTTAAAGTTAGGATCTTCTCTACCAGTTGCAGTACGTTGAAAGTCAGCTTGTACGCTATAAAACGCATTTGATATTGCACTTTTACGAGTAGAAGTATCATTCATTTTACCAAATTTCTGAGTAAAACGTAAGAAACCTCTTGTAGTAAAGTCAGTACGCTCCACAGTACCTCCAGGAGACATGAGGCTCAATGTGCGAGAATATTCATCATCACGTACATAGTTACCCATACCACCAGCTATAATGCGCATATTATCATTAATCTGATAATCCACCTTAGCATTCAAACGAGCATCACGTGTACGGTTACGTGGTTGAATCTTCCTTTGCTCCATATCAGCAAACGTCACATAGTTCGACTCATAGTTGTATATACGAGCACCGCTGTTGTCAGACAAAACACGAAGTGGATTAGCATTGATGCGATTCAAGGCTTCATCTTTCAATACCCATTGCTTGTCATATGTAGGATAACGGTTACGATCATCGTAATAGTCACCACTTAAGGCAAAACCTAAAATCGGCTTCTTTGTTACACTATCTACTTTCTTTTTCAAAAGCGGACCAGCTATTGAAAAAGAGGCAAAACGGTTATTATAACCATCTACTGATTGTTGCAAACGAACATTACCTGACATTTTCTTGGCAACACCGCGAGATGTGATACTTACCACACCACCAGTCACGTCACCATATTTGGCAGGTATACCAGATGTCATTACTTCCAATTGCTCTATCGAACCTTGAGACATGTTTACACCAGTATTGGCTTCATCGCCTATGTTTTGCACCTGCACACCATCTATGATGTAGAGTGTACCATTCGCACGGGCACCTCCCATACTAACACCCTTACCACGTTGTGCCTGATACTGACCTGGCGCTAGTGAAATCAAGTCCGTTACCTCTGTTGTAGGTATTGTCTTTATCTCTTCACTAGTCAGCGTACGCTTATTGGGCTGATCTTGGTCTACAAGAGGCTTCTTGTAAGCTTTGATAGTGATTGTTGTAAGCTCTTTCGAAGCACGACTCATCGTGAAATTCTGAGTTGTTCTGCCCGAAGGTTGTACAACTACTCTAGTTACCATGGTTGAATCATAACCAGTGAATGTTACAAGAACATCATAATAACCTGGTTCTAGGGGCTTAATGGAGTATATACCGTCGTAGTCGGTCACATTTCCTCCCTTCAAAATTCCCCCCTGATACACCTGCACTGTGGCACTGATGAGCGGCTCTTTCTTGTCGTCAAGCACTTTACCGGCGATTTCGCCTTGAGCAAATGCCGCGACCGATAATCCGGTTAACACAAGCAAAAGCAAATAACGTAATGTACGTGTCATATCCAACATTAAATAATTATTAGCAAATGAGGCGTAAAGATAGAAAAAACTGTTAAAAGTCCATTTCGCAACTCAACTATTTTATTTGAACATATAAAGTTCTGCCGCTACTTCCTCTGTTTTTTCACCTTTCCTACACTATAAGACGTAATCTAGTCTTTCAATCTTGGGTATTTCTTAAAATTTTCTTCGCTTTTTTTTAAGACATAGTTCAACGCTCGTCTTTACCAACTTTATATAAACACTCCTATGCTCACTAAGTAAAGCTATTTCACCTTTCTAACATTGATTTTTCGCAGGGGTAGAAAAGGGGTTATTGTTCACTCACCCATTTACTCACCTTTTTCAGCACCACTTCGCTCATTTTCAATAATGCATCCGTGGTATAACCCGCTATATGTGGTGTAATTATTAATTTATTACCGTATTCTAATAATGATTGCATCAATTTACCTCCACTCATCCCAAAAGGTGGTTCCTGCTCATATACATCTAGGCAAGCCCCTAGCACCTTACCGCTGGCTAATCCTTTCACTAATGCAGGAGTATCTACTACCTGCCCTCTCGATGTATTGATGAGTACAAAAGGCCGCTGCATGGACGCTATAAACTCCGAATTAAAATAATGGTACGTATCCCCTGCTTGAGGTACATGAAAGCTCACCACATCCGCAAGCTCATATATATTGGCTATACTAGCACAGCGCTCTACACCTTCGGGCATAGACACCTCTATGTTTGTATCATAGCCTATCAACTTAGCGCCAAAGGCTAGCATAAGCCTGGCAAATGCGCTCCCTGTGTAGCCCACACCTATAATACCTATTGTTTTGCCCGCCAGCTCCCAACCTCTGTTTTCTTCTCTCCGCCATATACCTACACGCATTTCACCATCCGCCAATACTATATTTCGGGCTAGCGCCAGCAGCATACCTACTGCGTGCTCTGCCACAGCACCGCAGTTACCCTCTGGGCTACTGTAGCATGCTATTCCTTTTTGTGTTGCATAGGCTACATCTATCACCTCCATGCCCGACCCCATTCTCCCTATCCATTTCAGTTTAGGTGCACTGTCCAGCAATTCTTTATTCAGCTGTAGCCTGGTAGATGTTACCACACCTTCGCAATTTGATAGCCATTCTGCACCCTCATCTTGTTTGATATCTACCTTCAATATACATTCATAGCCCATCTTAGTCAGGCCATCTAGTAGCACCTGGTGCACTGGTGCAGCTATTAGCACGCTACCCATTTGCATTAATTCCGTATTCATTATATAACCGCACAAAATCACTTACCGATAGCTGCTCAGCTCGTTTATCCATTATTGGGTCTAGCAATGCCTCTGGTGGCAGAGTGCCTTTTAATGCATTACGCAGCGTTTTTCTTCTTTGGTTGAATGCTGCCTTTATAATTCGTATGTATATTTTGGGATGCTCTATTTTGTATGGGTTATGGAGGTTTGTCATTCGCAGCACCCCACTTTTCACCTTAGGTGGTGGCGTGAAACAGTTCTCGTGTACATCAAACAAATACTCCACTTTGAAGAAAGTTTGCATCAACACGCTCAATATACCATAAACTTTACTGCCTGGTTTAGAAGCTATTCGTTGTGCTACCTCTTTCTGAAACATACCAATCACCTCATCTACATATGGTTCCCAATCCAGCACCTTAAACAATATAGGAGATGAGATATTGTAAGGAAAATTACCTATTACAGAGAATTGCCCTTCAAAAGGCTGCTCTGCTTTCAATATATCTTGCAGCAATACCTTACCAGCAATTTCAGGATATGTTTTGTGAAGGTAATCTACCTTTTCTTTGTCCACCTCTACTGCCTGATACACTATTTCGGGCCAAGCCAATAGATATTTACTGATGGCGCCACCCCCTGGGCCCACTTCTAGCAACCGCAAGCCCTCTTTACGGCTCACTTGCGCCACTATTTTCTTGCACATATTTTCGTCGTGCAAAAAATGCTGTCCCAAACTTTTCTTTAAGGTGTACATGCTGCAAAAGTACAAACTACTTAATACCTCCTACTATCTACATTCCTATATCTATAGATTATAACTGCTCACACACTACAATTTTGAATTAAACTTACCTTCGCTGATATTTATACAGACTATGGAAATTAAAATAAGCACTAAAAATACCGGCAACTTTCATGCTTGGATAATAGATGACACTAAAAAAATAGCTGCCATCACTGCCATTACTAATGAGGAAACAGAATTTGTAGAAAAAGCTATCAACAATGAGCAAAATATTGTTATGCTCAATCGCTTTTCGGCTACAGTTTTAGTAGTAATGCTAAAATCTAAAAAAACTGATTGGCAAACAGCCGAATCGGCACGCAAAATTGGTGCAGAGCTACAGTCATTGTCCAACAAATTGAAAACTTCAGAGCTTCTTATCACCAATGCTACTGCCATACCCAATGCAGCGCTACTAGTAGCAGAAGGTGCAGCGTTGGCCAACTACCAATTTTTGAAGTATAAATCTGAAGCCAACAAACTGAAACATACACTCTCCAAAATTAGTCTCACCAAAGACTCCGCTACTGTAAAGGAAACAACCCAACTTCAAACAATTATCAACGCCATCTACAAAGCGCGCACGCTTGTAAACGAACCAGTGAACTTCCTTACAGCTGAGCAACTTGCCAAAGAAATAACTAACACAGGCAAAGAAGCAGGCTTTAAAGTCACTGTACTCAACAAAGCAAGAATAGAAAAAGAAAAAATGGGCGGTCTGTTATCTGTAAACAAAGGCAGCATAGACCCTCCCACTTTTACAATAATGGAATACACCCCAAAAAAAGCCATCAACAAAAAGCCTATCGTTCTGGTTGGTAAGGGTGTCGTATACGATACTGGTGGCCTATCCCTAAAGCCAACCCCCAACTCTATGGACCGAATGAAGAGCGATATGGGTGGAGCCGCTGTAGTAACGGCAACCATGTATGCCATAGCAAGCCTACAACTACCACTGCACGTCATAGCGCTTGTGCCTGCTACCGACAATCGCCCCGGCGAAAAAGCTTACACACCTGGCGATGTTATTCAGATGTACTCTGGCACTACTGTTGAGGTACTCAATACAGATGCCGAAGGTCGAATGATATTAGCTGACGCTTTGCATTGGGCCAAAAGATACGACCCTGAATTGGTTATAGACTTCGCTACACTCACGGGTGCTGCATCTGTTGCTGTAGGCGAGTATGGAATAGTATGTATGGGCACTGCCAACGATGACACTAAAGCTGCCTTCACACAGAGTGGCAACAGGCAATACGAACGCCTTGTCGAATATCCTTTGTGGGATGAATATGGAGAACTGATAAAATCAGACATAGCCGACCTCAAAAACATAGGAGGCCCTTATGGTGGTGCTATCACAGCAGGCAAATTCTTAGAGCACTTCACCGCTTACCCTTGGATGCATTTCGACATCGCAGGCGTTAGTTTTGCCACAGGGCGCAAAGCTTACCAAACAATCGGCGGAACCGGATATGGCATTCGCATGCTAGTTGACTTCCTTACCAACTATGGTAAAGGGTAATTATTATTACAATATCAATCACACACACTCCAAATGCAAACCAATAACGAAAAACCAATTATAGGCATCACCACCGGCGACCTCAATGGGATAGGACTGGAAGTCATTATCAAAACACTTTCAGACAATAGAATTCTTGAGTTATGCACACCAGTTGTGTTCGCTTCCAATAAAGTGATCAACTTCTATCGCAAACTGGTTCCGGTTGAACAGGCGTTCAACTTCTCCAGCACCAAAGACCTTACTAAACTCAACCCCAAAACAGTCAATGTTTTCAACTGTTGGGAAGAAGATGTACCCATTCAACCAGGTGTGCTCACCGAGGTTGCTGGCAAGTATGCTATTCGCTCACTTACCGTAGCTACACAATGCCTCAAAGACGGACAATTAGATGCGCTTGTTACTGCTCCTATACACAAAAGCAATACCTCTAGCCCCGACTTCCCGTTCACAGGGCACACTCCATATCTCAAAGATAAGTTTGGCGCAAAAGATGTACTTATGATTCTCTATAGCCAATCTCTAAGGGTTGCCTTGGCTACAGAGCACATACCTATCGCTAAGGTTTCTCAGGCCATCACCAAAGAGCTATTGCAAAACAAGCTCAACATCTTGAGAGAGTCACTTATCAAAGACTTTGGTATAGACAAACCGCGCATTGCAGTTCTTGGCCTCAATCCGCATGCAGGCGACGATGGTCAGATAGGCAATGAAGAGCAAACTGTCATTAGACCAGTTATAGAAAACTACAAGCAAAAAGACTCCTTAGTTTTTGGCCCTTACAGTGCCGATGCTTTTTTTGCCAATGGCAGCTACACCCAGTTCGATGCCGTTCTTGCTATGTATCACGACCAGGGACTTGTAGGCTTCAAAACACTTGCTCGTGGCGAAGGTGTCAACTACACTGCTGGCCTGCCTATCATTCGCACCTCTCCCGATCATGGTACTGCCTTCGACATTGCAGGCAAAAACATTGCTGATCCTTCTTCTCTTCGCGAGTCTATTTTTCAAGCTTTAGATCTCATGCGTCAGCGCGATCAACATGCCGAAAACACTGCCAATCCTATGAGGCGTGGAAAAATAGAAAAAGAACGTTCAGAAAACTAAGACATCATTTAGCTTCATCAATTACACTTACAGAAGTCTGCCGCACGGCAGGCTTCTGTCGTTTTAGCATTTCTGTCTTTTGCACGCTATTCTATACCACATACAAAACACACTACACATTCACCTTAATTAAGCTTATTGACTTTACTGAAACCCTTGCCAAATGCAGGTTTGAGAGGATATAAAAGAAAAAACCGGCGGAGTTGTGAGCCGCCGGTTTCTATAAAGGATGGGTTAGTAAGCACAATCCTTACACAATATTAGAAATAAATTTTCCTACTGAAAAAATTCTGACTGCTTTTTTTAAAATCAACACCTCACGATTTCAACACGCTATCCACATTATGCACATTTGCCCTCCCACACACACACTTTCACACACTCAACTTCATGTCATTTTTCACTACACTGCACCTCTATCCCACTACCAGTCTTTCGACATTCTTACTGGTGCACCTTTCTCTTTTTTCATCTTGTCTTGTAGTCTCTTTTCTTCTTGTTGCAGTGCGTTCAGCAGTTGCTCTGCTTGTTTTTGAGATAGCTTGCTAGGCTGTGGTTTCGGCTCTTTTTCTTTGTCATCACCTTCTTTATCTTGCTTATCCTGATTGTCCTTGTTTTCATCCTGCTTATCGTTTTTCTTATCGTCTTTGTCTTTTTTGTCCTTATCTTTTTTATCATCCTTCTTCTTATCATCCTTTTTCTTGTCGTCCTTGTTTTGTTGCTGTTGCTTCTTCAGCATTTGCTCAGCATAAGACAAATTATATTTAGCGTCTGCATCCTGCGGATTGGCTCTCAGTGCTTTCTTATAAGCATCTATCGCCTCTTCCCACTTCTGCTCAGACATATAGGTGTTACCTATGTTGTAGTTTGCAGCTGCCTTGTTCATTTTATTCTTAGCCACAGTCACAGTGCGCTCCATCACCTTCCTCGATGAGTCATACTGTTTCTGCTGATACAGACTATTACCCAAATTGAACAAGCCTGGTGTATTATTAGGGTCTTTAGCTAGCGCCTTGGCATACGCTTGTGCAGCTTCTTTATACTTCTGCTGTCCATATAGCGAGTTACCACTTTGTATTTGTCTGGTCACCTGCGCACCTGCCCATATAGGTAGCAGCAGCATACACCACATCAATACACCTACATACTTTATACCTGTTTGTATCATCTTAATACCCACCATTACTTTATTTGTGTTCAGCACGCTTTTTAACACCTGCTCCAGGCAAAAACCATTCTATTATCAATAACAACACACCAAACGCCAGGAAATACTGATAATAACTTGTAAAGTCAGTAAACATCATTACGCCAAAACTTTTCTGCTCCATACTTTCCAGCGAGGCATTCAACCGCTCAGCCACTTCATCTGTGTTCTGCAGCATGTAGTAGTTACCCCTGCCTGCAGTTGCTATTTCGCGCAGTGCATCTTCATTTAGCTTACTTATTACTGGATTGCCATTTTCATCTAGCTTCACCGATCTAGTGTCTGGGTCATATAGCGTACTACCCTGTGGCGACCCTACTCCAACAGTATGAATCACCACCCCTTCCTCTCTAGCTGCTTTTGCTGCGTCTACCGCTTGTTTATCATGGTCCTCCCCATCGCTTATCACTATAAGGGTTTTATACTTACGCTCCGTTCTCGAAAAAGATTCCATGCCCATCGCTATCGCATCACCTATCACCGTACCCTGAGATGGCACCATCTCAGGCGATACATTTTGCAACAGCATCTTCACTGCCGAATAGTCTACCGTTAGCGGCACTTGCATATACGCCTTACCAGCAAACACTACCAGCGCTATCCTGTCATTGCGCATCTTATCTGTCAGGCGCATTATCAGTTGTTTCGCTCTGCTTAGTCTATCCGGTTGCAGGTCTTTGGCCAGCATGCTCTTGCTCACATCTAGCGCCACCACTACATCTACACCTTTGCGTTCACTGCGCTCTGCCTTATCGCCCATACGTAGGTTGGCCCATCCAAACACTATAGAGGCTAATGCTACCGTAGTCAATAAGAATCTGGTAGTATTTCTGCCCGGTATATAGCCAATTATCTGGCTCCCTACCAGGGTCTCATTACCTATGCGCTGCATGCGCTTTCTTCGCCAATATATCATGGCTACATATACAGATACCAATAGCGGTATCACAACCAGTGCATATAAATGATCGGAATGCTGAAATTGGAACATAGCTTAGATTCGCAAATTTAATCGGCGACTACCAACGAAGTAGCTAAAAAAAATGTGATTTTAATTTTCTTTAACAAGCCGCTACATCACTGCTTGTCACGAAGGTAACCCCTAACTATACCATTGCCAACTCGCCACCCAATTTTATAACTATCTTCGCACTCCTGTTTTCAATATATACAAATTATGTATCGCACTCATAATTGCGGCGAACTGCGCGCAAATAATATAGGCTCCACTGTTACACTTGCAGGCTGGGTACAAACCATCCGCAAATTCGGTAGTATTACCTTCACCGACCTTCGCGACAGATATGGTATCACTCAGCTTTACTTCAATGAGCAACTCAACACGCTATTAGACCAGCAGCCGCTGGGCAGAGAATATGTAATACAAGCCACCGGCAAGGTAGTAGAGCGGGCTAACAAAAACCCTAAACTACCTACTGGTGATGTCGAAATCGAAATATCGGGCTTCACTATTCTCAACAAGGCTGCAACTCCTCCTTTTACTATAGAAGACGATACAGATGGCGGAGATGAACTTAGAATGAAGTATCGCTATCTAGATCTTCGCCGCCCTTCTTTACGTCGCAATCTGGAATTGCGTTATAAAGTCAATCGCTCAGTGCGCAACTACCTCGACACCTTAGGCTTCTGGGATATAGAAACACCTTTCCTTATTCGCAGTACGCCAGAGGGCGCCAGAGACTTCATTGTACCTAGTCGCATGAACGAAGGACAATTCTATGCTCTACCACAAAGTCCACAAACATTCAAACAATTATTGATGGTAAGTGGCTACGACCGCTACTATCAAATAGTAAAATGTTTCAGAGACGAAGACTTACGTGCCGACAGACAACCCGAATTCACTCAGATAGACTGCGAAATGAGTTTCGTAGAGCAAGAAGATATCCTCAACACTTTCGAAGGCCTGTTCAAACATGTATTCAATGACGTAAAGGGAGTTAACATTATAGAAGCATTCCCTCGTATGACCTGGGATGACAGTATGTGGCTCTATGGTAATGATAAACCAGATATCAGATTCGACATCACCATCAGCAATATCAAAACACCTCTATTCCTAGAGCGAAACGAAAATAGCCCCACACACTTGTGGCAAGGTGAATTTCCTGTTTTCAATAATGCAGAAACTATACTTGCTATTTCAGTACCCGGATGTAGCGATTACACACGCAAACAGCTAGACGAACTTACCGAATGGGTGAAGCGTCCACAAATTGGCATGAGCGGCTTGGTTTACATCAAGTACAACACCGATGGCAGCATCAAAAGCAGTATAGATAAGTTTTTCAACGAAGCACGCCTCAAACAAATTGTAGAATACTGTGGTGCTACACCAGGCCATATTATTTTATTATTGGCAGGCAACGAATCTCGCACTCGTAAGGCTATGAGCGAACTGCGTCTGGAGATGGGCAATCGACTTGGGCTACGCAATCCCGATATCTATAAGCCACTTTGGGTTATAGACTTCCCATTGTTCGAGCACGACGAAGAAGCCAACCGCTGGGTAGCACGCCATCACCCCTTTACATCTCCTAAGCCAGAGCATATTCATTTGATGAACGACCTCTCTAAATACGGCACCATCAAAGCAAACGCTTACGACATTGTGCTAAATGGCACCGAAATAGGCGGCGGTTCTATACGTATATACAACAGAGACTTGCAAGAAAAAATGTTTGCCGCGCTTGGCATGTCCAAAGAAGAAGCACAAGAAAAATTCGGATTCCTTCTCGGTGCATTCGAGTATGGCGCACCTCCACACGGCGGCATTGCCTTCGGGTTCGATAGGCTCTGCGCACTCTTGGGTGGACACGAAACTATTCGCGACTTCATAGCCTTCCCAAAAAATAATATGGGTAGAGACACCATGCTAGATGCTCCATCTGCAGTAGACGATAGTCAGCTAAACGAACTAGGTTTAAAAATCAAATAACAAACCAATAGGGCTTTAACTTCACTGTTAAAGCCCTATTAATTTTATATAAGCCATCAATCCTTCTTCTAGTCAGCATCGTAGATGAACATAAATTTGTAATCCATGCGCAACAGAATTCAGCTTGTAATCGTATTGATATCTTTCTTGGCCCAGCTCACAGCTTGTGCCCAAAAAGATAATTACCACACATCAAAAACGTTCAAAAATATGTCAACTACCAACCCAACTACAACCGAAAAAAAACAAGCCATTGCTACTTTTGGCGCTGGTTGTTTCTGGTGCACAGAGGCCCAATTCCAACTACTCAGTGGTGTCACCAAAGTAGAATCTGGCTATACTGGAGGCAATACTGAAAACCCTACTTACAAACAAGTATGCACGGGCACTACAGGCCATGCCGAAGTCTGCAACATTTACTACGACCCTATTATTATATCATACGACGAGCTATTGGCTGCTTTCTGGACCTCTCACGACCCTACCCAACTCAACAGACAAGGAAATGACGTAGGTACTCAATATCGTTCTGTGATTTATTACCACAACGATGAGCAAAAACAAAAAGCAGAAAACTACAAGAAGCAGCTAAATGACGAAAAAGCATGGGATAAACCTGTAGTAACAGAAATTTCACCAGCCACCACTTTCTACAAGGCCGAAGATTATCACCAAAACTATTACAACGAAAATGGCTCACAACCATACTGTCAATTTGTAGTAGGCCCCAAAGTCGATAAATTCAAAAAAGTCTTCAAAGCAAAATTGAAATAAGATCACATCTCACTTATTGCAAAACAACTGTAGCCTTGGTTAAAACACATATACCATTGCTACGGTTGTTTTCTTCGTTATGCTCCTTATATCATCGGCTCGTTATTGCCTCTACTCCCCCACTATTTATGCGTCCAAACAAGACTTTATAAATAACAGGGTTAATTCATACTTACTTACTATTTTTGAGCTGCGCAAGGTCGTTTGTATGACCTTGCATTATTTTTAATAAGTTATGATAAACATCACACTTCCCGACGGTTCAGTCCGTCAGTACGAGGCTGGCGTTACTGCTGCCGAAATCGCAAAATCTATCAGTGAAGGCCTGGCAAGAAAAGTGCTTGCTGCCGAGGTAAACGGTGAAATCTGGGACACTGCCCGAAACATCAACAGCGATGCTTCTCTCAAACTCCTAACCTGGGACGATAAAAATGCAAAAGCTACCTTTTGGCACTCATCAGCCCACCTTATGGCCGAGGCGCTAGAGGCTCTTTACCCTGGCGTAAAATTCGGCATAGGTCCAGCTATTGAGAGTGGTTACTATTACGATATAGACCTCGGAGATAGAACCATTGGCGAAGAAGACCTCAAAAAAATTGAAGACAAAATGAAAGAACTAGCCAAAACCAATAGCAGCTACGTTCGTCAGGAAGTCTCCAAACAAAAAGCGATTGAATACTTTACCGAAAAACAAGACCAATACAAATTAGAGTTGATAGAGGGCCTCGAAGATGGCAACATCACCTTCTACACTCAGGGCAACTTTACCGACCTTTGCCGTGGGCCACACATACCTAGCACAGGTAGCATTAAGGCAGTAAAACTTACCAATATAGCTGGCGCATATTGGCGTGGCAACGAGAAGAATAAAATGCTTACCCGCATTTATGGCATCACTTTCCCCGCTCAAAAAGAGCTGGATGAGTACATCCTGATGATGGAAGAAGCCAAAAAACGCGACCACCGCAAGTTGGGTAAAGAGCTAGAGCTATTCACATTCTCCGAAAAAGTAGGTAGCGGTTTACCGCTATGGCTACCCAAAGGAGCTATGCTGCGCGAACGATTACAACAATTCTTACAACGTGCGCAGATAGAAACTGGCTACTTACCTGTTATTACTCCTCATATAGGCAGCAAGCAGCTATACGTTACCTCTGGCCACTGGGAAAAATATGGCAAAGATAGTTTCCGCCCCATCACTACTCCGCAAGAAGGCGAAGAGTTCATGCTAAAACCAATGAACTGCCCTCACCATTGCGAGATATACAAATCTTCTCCACGCTCCTACAAAGATCTACCACTCAGACTCGCCGAGTTTGGCACCGTTTATCGCTACGAGCAGCGTGGAGAGCTACATGGCCTCACTCGTGTAAGAGGATTCACTCAAGACGATGCCCACCTTTTCTGTATGCCAGAACAGGTCTCTGCCGAATTCAAAAAGGTAATTGACCTCGTTCTATACGTATTCGAATCTCTTGGCTTCACAGAATACACTGCACAGGTGTCTCTTCGCGACCAAGAAGACCGCAGTAAGTATATTGGTAGCGAAGAAAACTGGGCTATTGCCGAGCAAGCTATTATTGATGCAGCCAAAGACAAAGGACTCAATACAGTTATAGAATATGGCGAAGCTGCATTCTATGGTCCCAAGCTCGACTTCATGGTGCGCGATGCCCTGGGTCGCAAATGGCAGTTAGGTACAATACAGGTCGACTATAATCTACCAGAGCGTTTCGAACTGGAATATGTTGATGTGGACAACACCCGCAAACGTCCGGTAATGATTCACCGTGCACCTTTTGGTAGCATGGAGCGCTTTATAGCCGTATTGTTAGAGCACTGTGGTGGTAATCTACCATTGTGGCTTACTCCACTTCAGGTTATGGTCCTTCCTATTAGCGACAAGTACAACGATTATGCCTACGATGTTATCGCTCGCCTCAAAGCTGCCGATATCCGTGCAGAAATAGACACACGCAGCGAAAAAATAGGACGCAAAATCAGAGACACAGAACTGATGAAAACCCCCTATATGCTCATAGTTGGCGAAAAAGAGGCTGCCGAAGGCTTGGTTGCTGTGCGCAAACACGGCGAAGGCGACAAAGGCGCTGTTCCAGTTGATGCGTTTGCTACAGATGTAAAGAACATAGTAGCCGAACAAATAAAAGGAAAAAGAAATCTCTAAACTCCTCAAAAAAAAGTATTTAGGAGTCACGATTTGATAAACAAAAATTATAATTTTGTCAGATAACCACAAAAACCGTTAATGCAAAAAAGGCCAAAAGGGAAACCATTTTTTAAACCGAAGGTGATGCAAAATGAGCATCGCCTAAACAATGAAATAACAGCACCCGAAGTACGTGTAGTGGGCGAGGATATTGAGCCGGGAGTTTACCCCTTGGCCGAGGCACTCAAAATGGCTGCAGCTCAAGAAGTTGATCTGGTAGAAATTTCACCTAACGCAGTGCCACCAGTTTGCCGACTTATCGATTACAGAAAATTCCTCTACGAGAAAAAGAAAAAAGATAAAGAACAAAAGGCAAAAGCGAAACAATCCGAAGTAAAAGAAATTCGTTTCACACCCAATACTGACGAACACGACTTCGACTTTAAAGCCAAACATGCGGAGAAATTCCTGCTAGATGGCAACAAAGTAAAATGTTATGTTCAGTTCAAAGGACGTGCTATCATGTTCCAGGAACGTGGCGAATTACTACTACTAAAGTTCGCAGAGCGTCTTGCAGAATTTGGTTCTCTAGAGTCTATGCCAAAGATGGAAGGACGCAGAATGTTAGCTATGTTCTCTCCTAAAAAGAAAAAATAGTCAACAAAGGCCTATTACATTATCATTAAATTTTTATGTAAAAAGGCACAACAAATTTTGCTGTTACCAAAAAGTGACCTAAATTTGTGCTCACTTTATAACAAAGATATTTCTTTCTATAGATAAAGAAGTTTTCATGGTGATAGGGTTTATAGGGGCTGGCCTGTTCTCAGGCTGGCTTTTTTATTTATACCTAGATTGAAAAATCTAATTTGTCACCTCAGCCCCACAGCCTACATTTGCAATAGTTTTCATAGTGATAGGGTTTATAGGGGCTGGTCTGTTCTCAGACTGGCTTTTTTATTACCTCCCTTTCTCCCCTCCTTACAGTTTTTATTGCTATCTTACACTTTCAAAACACTGCCATTATGAGGAAACTCCTGACAGGACTGTTTTTTACATGCTCTTCTTTGCTCGCTTCAGCTCAGTTAGCTTCTTTTGTCGACAATCAAAATCAAGTTATGGTTTGGGACAAAGGAATGCTACGCAAAATCGACTTCTTAGCTCCCATTAGCATGAAGATTGGTAAAACCAGTATTCCCTATCTAGACAATTCACGCTCGTTCAAGATTTACAATAACAATCGGGTAAATCCTGTTAACATTGGCTTCACCAATGCATATTTTGCTACAGACAATCTTGTAGCTTTTCTCAATCAAAAAGCACTCAGCGTCTTCGAAAACGGCAAAATCACTAGCCTCACGGGTGTCACCGACCAATATTTCGTAGCAGACAGTGTAGTCTTCTTCTTAGACACCTACAAGGGGGCCTATAATGCTTACTACAACGGAAAAATTTACCCTATCGAAAACTACTTTTCCGATAGTTCTTTAGCCAGTATCAAGGTGTCCGATAATATCATTGCTTACAACAACTTTGCCAACCAATTTCGGGTATTCTTCCATGGCGAGTTACTACCACAAGAAGACTACCCGGTTAGTGGCTTCGAGGTTGGTCGCAACACTGTTGCTTATGTAGACATTGATAGAAAATTCAAAGTCTTTCACAACGGCAAAACTTATGTACTGGATGAGTTTGCACCCAAATCTTACAAAGCCGGAGACAATGTGGTAGCCTATGTCACAGCCGATGGTTATTTCAAAATATTCTACGATGGCAGTGCGCGTAGCATGGGCTTCATGAATGGCAGCTACCAGGTAGTAGACAATATAGTTGCGTTCAAAGATCAGAGCAACAGACTTCAAGTCTTCTACAAAGGCGATGTTACTGTTGTAGACAACTACTACCCTGCCAACATGACCATCCAATACAACTCTCTTGTTTACATCAATCCTGGCAACACTTTACGCCAGTTTTGCGAGGGTGAGATATACGATGTCACCAATGCCGAGCTTACCAATTGGCAGCTCAATTATGATGTTATTCAGTACCAAATGGGACAAAACATGTTCCGCGTATTTTACAAGGGAGAAGAGTACTAATACCAATACTGCCATCTAACGATAAAGCCGGATGTCCATACGACACCCGGCTTTTTTATGTCTATTCTATTATCAGCCCGCCTTGGGCAGATAACCCTCAATTTCTTGCTTACTTTATTGTATTCAATACCACTTTCCATGCATCCTGCTCTTTAGCATCAGCGGCGGCATTTATCTCTTCGGCACGCAGCAGCAATGGTTGCACCTCCGGATGCTCCTTCAGGTCTTGTGCATTGATGCGCACATTTAGGTAGCAGCCTTTCACAGCAGTTCTGGCACATAGCGCACCCACGCCTGCATCACTCACGCTGTTCGGGTTTCCTATTTCAGCCATTTTTATAGCTAGGTCCATCACATCTAGCGCCACCTCCATTGTTCTGAAGGGCACCTGTATGGCATATATTGTAGCAGCGTTTATTGCAGCCTTGCGTGCAGCCTTTTCCTCTTCTGTCACCTTCGGCAGGCCAAATGCCGCCATTATCCTGTTAAATGATATAGTGTCTTCATCCACCAGATACAGCATTTCTTTTAGCAGTTGCTGCCCTTTATCCGCATATATGCTAAACTCCTCCCATCTGGCATCCCATCCTTTCTTGTGAGATGATAGGTTAGCTACCATGGTGCCCAGTGCAGCCCCCATAGCACCACACATGGCCGATATTGAACCTCCTCCTGGCGCTGGCGACTCACTGGCTGTCTCCTGCACAAATTTGGTCACCGTCATATCTACCAACTTCTTCGCAGCAGCATCTTGTAGTCTATACTCTATTATCTTCTTCTTTGGGTCAAATGCGCCTAATTCATCCAGCCCAAGCGATTTTATGGCTATCCTCACCAGCTCTTCTTCGCTTACACCTACACTACGCTGCTGTTTGGCCAAAAAGTATCGTCCTGCATCCAGCATAGCTTGCAGCGGCACTAGCCCCACCAGCTCACTACCTGTCACTCGCATTCCTCTCGCTGCCGCACGCTCACACGCTGTGTCAAACACTTTGTGCAGTGGGGTTATGTGCATATTGGTCAGATTGATTGATATCTGAGCTACTCCATACTCTTCTATATACCAGCCTATTGCCTTCACACATTTCAGCAGCCCTGGCTCCCACACAGGCTCACCATTGGCATCCTTCACCACTTTCCCTAGCTCATCTTTTTTCTGTCTTCCTTTCTCTCTTATGTCAAATGCTACTGCATTAGCTCTGCGGGTCGATGTAGTATTCAGATTCACATTATAAGCTATCAGAAAATCCCTCGCTCCTATTACAGTAGCGCCACTTTGTGCGTTAAAGGTCGCTGGCCCATAATCAGGCTTCCATTCTGGCTTCATCATCTTTGCGGCCAGGCCCTCATATTCTCCACTGCGTATGTCTGCCAGGTTGCGTCTGTAGTCTGCTTTCGCTGCGTATTCATATAGATACACAGGTATGCCTGTTTCTGCACCCACTCTTGCTGCCAGCTTATTAGCATAAGCTATAGTCTCATCCATCGTTATACCCGATACAGGTATCAATGGGCACACATCTGTAGCTCCCATTCTCGGATGCTCACCACTATGCTTACGCATATCTATCAGCTCTCCTGCCTTTTTTATTGCTTGATAGGCTGCTTCTATCACAGCATCTGGGTTACCTACAAAGGTCACCACCGTTCTGTTAGTAGCCTTCCCTGGGTCCACATCTAGCAGGCGCACACCCTCCACAGCTTCTATTACATCAGTTATCTGCTTTATGATGCCCATATCGCGTCCCTCACTAAAGTTGGGCACGCACTCTATTATTGCGTTCGATAAATCGCTCATATTGTTCGGTTGAGGTCGCAAAATTAATCTATGTAGGCTATAGCTTGGCAATAAAAAATGCGCCATACTTTCAGTAGGCGCATTTTTTATACTCATTTCTTAGCTTCTTTATCTGGCCACATTCACGGCTCTTAGTTCACGTATCACGGTCACTTTTATTTGTCCAGGATACTGCATTTCTTTCTGTATTTTATCTGCTATCTCAAACGATAGTTTTTGGCTGTCTGCATCAGTTACTTTTTCAGCCTCTACCATCACACGCAGCTCTCTACCTGCTTGTATCGCATATGCTTTTTCTACACCAGTGTAGGCCATTGCCAGATTCTCAAGGTCTTTTATACGCTGCATGTAGCTTTGCATCATTTCTCTTCTTGCACCTGGTCTAGCACCGCTTATGGCATCACATGCCTGCACTATTGGCGATATGATGAATAGCATTTCCATTTCATCATGGTGTGCGCCTATTGCATTTACTATTGATGGGTGCTCACCACAACGTTCAGCTACCTTTGCACCTAGTAATGCGTGGCTCAATTCTGTTTCTTCGTCAGGCACTTTACCTATATCGTGTAGCAAACCTGCACGTTTGGCAAGTTTCACCACTTTCTGTCCCAGCCCTAGTTCTGCCGCCATTATACCACATAGGTTAGCCGTCTCTTTAGAGTGCATCAGCAGGTTTTGGCCATAAGAGGAACGGAAACGCATTTTACCTACCAGGCGCACCAGGTCTTTATGCAAACCATGTATGCCTAGTTCTATAATGGTGCGCTCGCCTATCTCCATTATTTGCTCTTCCAGTTGCTTTTTGGTTTTCTCCACCACCTCTTCTATGCGTGCGGGGTGTATACGGCCATCTTGCACCAGTCTTTGTAGCGACAGTCTGGCTATTTCTCTTCTTAGTGGGTCAAAACAACTAAGCACTATTGCTTCTGGGGTATCGTCTATCACTAGGTCCACACCTGTTGCCGCCTCTAATGCACGTATATTTCTGCCCTCTCTACCTATTATCTGACCTTTTATTTCGTCACTTTCTAGATTGAAGACCGTAATCGCATTCTCTATTGTTTGCTCAGCCGCTGTTCTTTGTATGGTTTGTATTACAATCTTCTTGGCCTCTTTAGTAGCATTTACCTTTGCCTCCTCCATTATCTCCTTCACATATGCCATTGCATTAGTTCTGGCTTCTTCTTTCACTACTTCTATCAACTCCACTTTTGCTTGTTCGGCCGATAGTCCTGCTACCTTTTCTAGTCGCTTTACATGCTCTTCGTGATGCTTATCTAGTTCAGCACGCTTTATATTGAATGCCTTTATTTGATTGTCTAAATTAGTTTTCAGCGCCTCATTTTCCTGCACTTGGCGTTGCAATGCCGATGTTTTGTCATTTACCGCCTGTTGCTGCTGTTTTATTCTACTTTCTGCTTCTGCTATTTTCTGATTACGCTGTGTCGCTTCCTTATCATGCTGACTTTTCAGTTGCAAAAAATGCTCCTTTGCCTCCAACAACTTCTTTTCTTTCAGTGTTTCTGCCAGTGTTTTCGCATCATCTATTGTCTTTTTGGCTAGTGCATCAGCCTCTTCTAGTTGTAATTTTGTATTCTTTGCAAAAATGACTTTACCTAGAAAAATCCCTATTATAACAGCCCCTATCGCTACGACAACGGCCACAATTGTTGATCCCATGTTCTTCTATAATTTTTTTACATTACTAATATCTTATACAACCTCCCCATTAATCGTATGTCACTCTATTAGATGGATTCAGGTTTAGCGTGCTAAGTTAATAAAACATTTCTTTCCCACGCAGTTGCTCCTACACTTATTATTGGCTATTGTTAGAAACTTAAGCTATGTCGCATCCTAATACATACTATTTTTACGCTACAAGCATCAATCCAATTCCATGCCCGTTGTTCTGTCATACGCTAGCTGCAATGTCTCCATCCTTCCTGTTCGAAAAGAACCACTTCACGACTCCGAACAAGTAACTCAGCTACTGTTTGGCGAAAAGCTCGAAATAGAACAGGTCAATAACCGCGATTGGGCTAAAATCCGATGTGCCTGGGACGACTATGAAGGTTGGTGCAAGCAATCTCAGCTTACCTTACTCACCAAAAAAGAATACAGAAAAGAAGTAAAATATCTATCTGGCTCGCACAAGGGAAAACTAGAGTTACCATCTGGCGATATGTATATACCATTTGGTAGCGAGCTCGACATAAAAGGAGGCGCTATAGCTGCGGGCTACGAAACAGGGCATTTTAAAGGATCTAAACTAAAATTCCCTAAACAACCGCTCGATGGCAATAATATCAAAAATGCAGCACTCCAATACCTCAATGCCCCTTATCAATGGGGTGGCAGGTCTGTTTGGGGTATAGACTGTTCAGGCCTATCCCAAATGGCTTTTAAACTATGCAACTATAAGCTACCAAGAGATGCTAAAGATCAGGCATTAACGGGTCAGTCAGTCGATTTCTTAGTTCACGCTCGTTGTGGAGATCTTGCTTTCTTCGAAAATAAAGATGGCATAATCAACCATGTCGGCATCCTGCTCGACAATGAAACCATACTACACGCCACAGATGCATCCGGCAGGGTAGTTATTGACCGCATAGACCAAGGCGGCATCATAAGCCTTACCCTCAAAAAACGCACACACTCTCTACGCATGGTCAGGCGCATTATTTCAGGCTCTGCTACATAGCAAAGCCGGCCTTCAGCAGACCGGCTTTCCCTTAATGATTTTATTATCCTATCCTAAGTCCTCGCTATGGCGACGAGCATACCCTTTCATGATACCCCTACCCGTATCTCTCACAAATGATATGATTTCGTCTCGCTCATCCGATACCGGTATTTCTGTTTCTATTATGCTCAGTGCTTTTGATACATTGTAGCCACGCACAAAAAGTATACGGTATATATCAAGTATGTGGTTGATCTTTTCAATACTATATCCCCTGCGCTTCAGACCTACAGAGTTTACACCCACATACGACAATGGCTCTCTGGCAGCCTTCACAAATGGTGGCACATCCTTTCTTACTAGTGAGCCTCCAGTTACAAATGCATGAGAACCTATACGAACAAATTGCTGCACAGCTGTCAGTCCAGCTAGCACCACATTGTCGCCCACTATTATATGCCCAGCCAATGTAGTGTTATTCGAAAACACACAATAGTTTCCTACCTCACAGTCATGTGCTATGTGAGAGTAGGCCATAATAAGACAGTTGTTACCTATTTTGGTAGCGTATTTGTCCGTTGTGCCTCTGTTTATTGTCACACACTCTCTGATGGTTGTGTTATCTCCTATTACAGTAAGTGTGTCTTCTCCTTTATACTTTAGGTCTTGAGGTATAGCCGATATCACCGAACTTGGAAATATCCTACAGTTTTTACCTATTCTGGCCCCTTCCATTATAGTCACGTTAGACCCTATCCATGTACCCTCACCTATCTCTACATTCTTATGTACAGTCGTGAATGGATCTATGCGAACATTGGCACCTATTTTAGCGTCCGGGTGGACATACGTTAACGGATGAATCATCGTTTGTCTTTTCTGATTAACTGGGCCACCAATTCAGCTTCGGTAGCTAATTTATTACCTACGTAGGTAGTACCCTTCATCTCTACTATCCCCCTTCTTATTGGGCTAAGCAACTCCATTTTTAGTATCAGTGTGTCACCTGGTCTCACTACATTCTTAAACTTCACCTTATCTATCTTGAGAAAATAGGTGTCATAATTCTCCGGGTCAGGTATATTGTTCATCGCAAGTATACCCCCAGTTTGCGCCAATGCCTCTATCTGTAGCACGCCTGGCATCACAGGATTACCAGGAAAATGTCCTTGAAAAAAATGCTCGTTAAACGTCACATTCTTAATACCAACCACATGATTATCGCTCAGCTCTATTACCTTATCTACAAACAGGAAAGGGTATTTATGCGGCAATACTTTTACAATGTGGTTGATGTCATATACCACCTGCTGATTAGGGTCATATTGTGGTATATCTGCTATATGCTTATTCTTCTTTATGTACTGTTTTATTCGTTTAGCAAACTCCACATTGCTCGCATGGCCAGGCCTGCTAGCTATAATGTGTGCGTTTATGTAATGACCTGCTAGCGCCAAATCGCCTACCACATCCAGCAGTTTATGTCTTGCTGGCTCATTGGTAAAATGAAGTTGTACATTATTCAATATACCCTCTTGCTTCACCTCAATCTTTGTTTTATTAAAAACCTTGGCTAGTCGCTCCAGTTCTTCAGGCTCCACTTTCTTATCTACTACTACTATAGCATTGTTAAGGTCTCCTCCTTTTATCAGATTATTATCCAGCAGCACTTCCAGCTCATGCAAAAAACAAAAAGTTCTGCATGGCCCTATCTCATCTCTGAAATCCGCTATATGCTTCATGGCCGCATGTTGCGTACCAAGCACTGGCGAGTTAAAATCTATGAGCGTAGTTACCTGAAAATCACTTGATGGTATGGCTAGCATATCCACATTCTTCACCGGGTCATAATAGTGTATGTTACTATCTATAGTATATACTATTCGTTTAGCCTCTTGCTCCACTATACCCACACTATCTATAGCCTCCATAAACTGCTTGGCACTTCCATCCATTATAGGTACTTCCGGCCCATCTAGTTCTATCAGCACATTATCTATTCCCAGCCCTACCAAGGCAGCCATAGTATGTTCTATAGTGCTTACCCTCGCTCCATTATGCTCTATCGTTGTCCCTCTCGATGTATCTACTACATAGTCCACATCAGCCTTCACTACAGGTTGCCCAGGCATATCTATACGCTGAAACCTAACCCCAAAGCCAGGATTAGCGGGTTTCATTGTCATTGTCACATACTTACCAGTGTGCAGTCCCACCCCATTTAGGGTCACAGCACTCTTAAGCGTTTGTTGATTAGGACTGCTGTTTACAATAGTAGCGCTGTCAGCCTTTTTTCTGCCCTCTATGTTAGATATCAAGTCTTCGTTCACGTTATGCTCCGGCTTTTGGGGAATTTATAATAGTCATTAGTTGCTGCACCATTTCTTCCAATTGTTGTACACGGTTTTGCAACTCTGGCAAATTTCTAAAAATTGCCTGACTTTTTAGCGAACTTTTATAGTCAAATGCCGGAGAACCATTTAATACTGAGTTAGCAACAGCCACCGATTTAGATAATCCACTCTGTGCATTCACTTTTGTTCCGTTGGCCAGGTGTATATGGCCCACAAGGCCCACCTGCCCACCTATCACACAATTCTGACCTATTTTTGTACTTCCCGACACACCAGTTTGTGCCGCTATCACCGTATTTTCTCCTACTTCCACATTGTGTGCCACTTGTATCAGGTTATCTAGTTTCACACCTGCCTTTATAACTGTCGAGCCCATAGTTGCTCGGTCTATTGTAGTGTTTGCGCCTATTTCCACATTATCTTCTATCACCACATTACCTATCTGGGCCACTTTTTTATAGCTACCATCCTGCTGTGGCGCAAACCCAAAACCATCCGCACCTATCACACAACCAGCATGTATTATTACATTTTTACCCACCCTACAGCCAGCATATAGCTTCACTCCTGCATTTATTCTGGTTCCTGCTCCCACTTTCACCCCATCTCCCAGGTAGCAGCCTGGATAAATTTTAGCTCCATCCTCTATCACCACTCCTGTTCCTACATATGTAAATGCACCTATGTACACATCTTCGCCCACCTTAGCAGTATCCGATACAAAACTCTGTTGTTCAATTCCTGTTTTGGGTGGCCCGTCTACTACTTTCTGATATTGATCCAGCAATAAGGCAAAACTGCTGTATGCATCTTTCACTCTTATCAATGTCAGCTCCACCGGCTGCTGCAATTGCAATGTCTCATTCACTATAGCTACCGATGCTTTCGTGGTATACAGGTACTCTTCATATTTGGCATTCGCCAAAAAACAAAGATCTCCACTCTTAGCTTCTTCAATCTTAGCTACATTCCTCACACTACTCTCCGGATTTCCCTCAATGCTACCCTGAAGCCAGGTTGCTATCTGTTGCGCAGTAAACTCCATCTAGTATTATTATGGTTTAATTTATTTGAGCTATTCCCACTTCTTAGTATAGCATTGATTATCAACAACTTACTGTTGAGTATAGCAAATATAGTTTTTATGTATCGCCCCTGCAAGGGCATTATTCACAAGCGTGTCATTTATTTCTGTAATATTCTTGGCTTCTCCAGCCTTCGTTTCTATCCTTATCAAATCACCATATGTATTATAAGTATTGTTTGATGTCACTCCTTTCACAATAAAATAAGACAACTCATCTTCGCTAAACCCCTCTTCTTTTACTAACTTTTTTTTACGCTCTTCATATTGTTCATCTAGCGACTCCGAACTATACACTACCTTATACAGTTTTCTTAGCAGTAGCATCTTGCACAACCTCGACAATACTTTATCCTCGCTGTTCTGCCACACTTTTATTGCACCCAGCACATCAGCATCATCCATCATACAAAACACATCCAAGTGCTCTGTACTATTCTTAAAATCATCTTCAATCAAATTCCTTGCCAAAAAATAACTCAATGCAGGGCTTGCAAACATTTGCATTCCCGACATATACAGTTCTTTAGCCCTCCTCAATATATTTATAAGTAGCATTTCTGCCCCTAATACGGTCTTGTGCAGATATACCTGCCAATACATCAATCTCCTGGCTATGATAAATTTCTCTACAGATTGCACCCCTTTCTCCTCTACCAGCAATTCATTATCCTTCACAGTTAGCATTTGCAATATCCTATCATATCCTATCACACCTTCCGACACTCCAGTGTAAAAGCTATCTCTGTTCAGATAATCCATCCTATCTACATCCAGCTGGCTAGACACTAATTTGTGTAAAAAGTCTTTAGGATGTTCGTGCTCAAATATCTCAATAGTAGGTGTCAATAAACCCCCAAACTCTTCATTCATTCGTAGCATCACTTGCTTCGATAAGAATTCATGCGACACACCACCTACCAATGCTCGCTCGAGAGAGTGAGAGTAAGGTCCGTGCCCTACATCATGTAGCAGTGCTGCCAGTCTGGTAGCCAAATAATCTTCTTTAGTGATGTTTACTTCCTTAGCTATTAACTCATCCATAGCCTTCCCCGCTAGGTGACACGCACCTAACGAATGCGCAAATCTGGTATGCACAGCTCCTGGATATACAAAATCGGCTAACCCCATTTGCTTGATCCTGCGCAACCGCTGAAACCATGGATGATCTATTATCTCCATCAATTCCCGCTCCGGAAATCTTATAAATCCATAAACAGGGTCATTAACAATTTTTACTTTAACGCTCATTCAACAGTTTACGATTTTCTCAATTCAGCTTATTAGGATTGCGAAGGTGTATCATTTTATCCGATAATCTTAATCAATACTTAGAATTAACTAATTTTTGGTACTACCATCACAGCAGTTTTATTTCACACAACAAGGGGCTGCATTGATGCAACCCCTTGTCGATACTTCTTTTGTTTTTATCCTCTTATTGTTCCAACACGAAGTGGAACGTGCGTTGTTCTGTTGGTGTTTTGATGGTGAGGATGTACATGCCGTTGGGCAGTGATTTGTCTAGTGTCACTTTGGCATCCAGTTGGCCCATTCGGGTTGGGGTGGTGCCTGTGTACACTACCTGACCCAGCATGTT
>CALRKH020000022.1:0-37163 GCA_943367855.1 Asaia bogorensis
AATGAATAAGAAATATTTGCAGTGCCTGCTATTGCTCCTGTTAAATTGCCTGTTGAGCTATTTATCGTTGCAACAGCGGTGTTACTACTAGTCCAAGTACCACCACTAGGTAAACTAGAATAAATATTTGTAGAACCACTGCAAACAGATAGACTACCTGAAATTGGGTCAGGATTTGAATTAACTGTAACAGTTCTTGTACTTACACAACCCGTAGATAATGTGTAAGTAACATTTGTATTGCCAGCTGATATGCCTGTTACGATGCCAGAAGTGGAACCTATACTTGCAATTGTACCATCTGCAACAGACCAAGTTCCTCCTGTAGTTGTATTGGTAAGTGTAGTTGTTTTAGTTTGACAAAGAGCTGCAACACCAGTAATGGAAGCTGGCAAAGCAACTACAGTTATAGTACGTACAGTAATACAATTACTAGGTAGAGTATAAGTAATATTTGCGGAACCAGTAGTTATTGCAGTTGCTAAACCAGTAGTAGAATTAATGTTAATTCGAGCAGTGTTTGAACTGCTCCAAGTTCCTCCGCTGACTGAATGAGAGAAAGCTTGGCTTGTGCCATTACAAATTGTAGAAGAGCCAATAATTGCATCTGGTAGTACATTGACTGTTAAAATTGCAGTTGTAGTACATACACTAGTGCGATAGGATATTGTTGAAGTACCTACAGATAGTGTATTAGCTAAACCTGTAGTAGTATTAATACTTACAACTGAAACATTAGAACTAGACCAAGTTCCTCCTGTAGTAGTATTAGCTAATGTTGATGTTTGCCCAACGCAACGTGAAAGAGCACCTGAAATTGATGGTAAAGCTGCATTTACATTAACAGAAACTGTTCTAAAACATGAACCACCTATACTATAAGTAATCAAAGTTGTACCAGCAGAATTTCCAGTCATTAAACCAGTAGATGCGTCTATACTAGCTATTGCACTGTTTGCACTAGACCATGTGCCACCAACAGAACTGTTGGTTAGGGTAGAGGTAGCAGCGACACAAATGTTAGTAGTGCCAGTAATGGTAGCTGGTGTACTAACAACAGATATAGTCTTAATAACCCTACATCCACTTGGTAAGATATAGCTAATAGTAACTACACCACTGCTAACACCTGTAACATTACCTGATGTGTTGACTGAAGCTATAGAAGTATTACTACTGGACCAAGTACCTGATGGTGTGCTATTTGTTAAGGAAATAGTATTTCCAACACATGTTGTAGATGGTCCTGATATAACATCAGGTACTGGATTGACTGTAACATTTTTTGTTGAATAACATCCGACAATTCTATAAGTTATTGTAGCGGTACCAACAGTCACTCCTGTTAATAAGCCAGTAGCACCATTTATTGATGCAATTGATGCATCAGAACTACTCCAAGTGCCACCCGAAGCTGAGCTGACAAGAGTAGAAGAAGTACCCACACAAACTTGATCGCTACCATAAAGGGTAGTAGGTAAAGTGTTAACACTCAATCTTGAAGTGTCATAACATCCGTATGCGTTGATATAGCTTACTATTGTATTGCCAGCACTTATACCAGTAATAACACCAGATGTAGGGTTGATAGTAGCAATAGATGAATTGGCTACACTCCATGTGCCATCTCCAATGTTATGACTAACTGATGCCACATCGCCTATACAAACTTGAGTAGCTCCTGAAATAGATCCGTAAGAGAAGATAGGAGTAACTGTAAATGTATCGAGTGCACTACAGCCAGTACCAGATACGTATGAGATTATTGTAGTTCCAGTAGAAATGCCTGTTACTTCTCCAGTACTATTGTCTATTGATGCTATAGATGGATTTGATGAATACCAACTTCCACCTATCTCAGAAGATGTCAATGTAGATAAACCACCAACACAAGTAGTACTTAAACCTGATATTGTTATGCCTGCACCTGAGATTACATTGATTAATGCAGTTGTATAACAACCTCCTACTAAAGTGTAGGTTACAAGGGTACTGCCAGATGCCAATCCGGTTACTAAACCACCGCTAGAAATAGTGGCTATAGTAGGATCGTTGATACTCCAAGTGCCACCACTAACCGTATTAGTTAATGTAGATGTATTGCCTGGGCAAATAGTAGTTGTTCCTGATATTGCAGATGGGGTAGGGTTGACAGTGATTGATAAAGTAGTAGACTCAATGCCACAGCTAGTAATAATACTGTAGGAAATAACTGCTGTGCCAGAAGATATAGCAGATATAATACCTGTGCTTCCAACAGTAGCTACTGAAGAGTTGGATGAAGCCCAAGAACCACCAGATATTGAAGCAGATAATGAAGAAGATGTTCCAGAACAAAGTGTTGTAGTGCCTGTTATGGTACCTGCGCCAGTAGAAGAAGATACTGTTACTGATTTGGTTGTGAAACAACTGCCTGGTAGCGAATATGTAATGATTGCTGATCCGGCTGCAATACCAGTAACTGTACCAGTAGCGCTAACTGTAGCTATAGAGGTGTTACTACTAGACCAAGTTCCTCCAGTTGCACCGTTAGTGAATGTGGCAGTGCTACCAACACAAACTGATGATGAGCCTGAAATTGCATCAGGTGTAGCGTTTACAGAAACAACTGTAGATGAAGTGTAAGTGCCACATGAATTAGTAACAGTGTAACTGATAGTGGATGTACCTGCAGCAACTCCTAAAAGAGTGCCTGTAGATGAGCCGATAGTTGCTATGGAAGCATTAGAGCTACTCCATGTGCCCCCAGAAACAGAAGAACTGAAAGCTGATGTGCCACCTATACATATGCCAGTAGCACCTGAAATAGTCCCGGCTGAAGATGAAGGGGTTACTGTAAGTGTTTTAGTCGTAAAGCAACCTCCGGAAAGAATGTATGATATAATAACAGTTCCAGATGAGATGCCTGTAACAGTACCTGAAGTGCCCACAACAGCTATAGCATTGTTGCTAGATGACCATGTGCCACCAGAAACACTGTTAGAAAGTGAAGTAGTATTGCCTGCACATAAAGAAGATGCACCTGAAATAGTGGCAGGTGTTGGGTTAACAGTAATAGTTCTGGTTGCCAGATTAGTGCCACATGAATTGATTACTGTGTATGTAATAATACATGTGCCTGATGAAACGGCAGTAACAACACCAGATGTGCCGACAGATGCTATAGCAGCATTGCTAGATGACCATGAACCGCCACTAATAGTAGAAGTTATAGTGCCTGTAGAACCTGCACATAGGTTAGTGACACCTGATAGTGTGCCTGCTCCACTGTTAGTAGAAACTGTGACTATCTTAGTAGTACGGCAAGCACCAGCAATAGTGTATGAAATAGTAGCTGTGCCAGCTGAAACTCCATTAACAATACCAGTACTGGAACCTATGGATGCGACAGAAGTGTTACTGCTGCTCCAAGAACCACTGCTAACACTATTGGTAAGTGTAGTAGTGTTTCCGACACAAACTGTAGCTGTGCCGCCAATAGCAGCAGGGGTAGCCACAATAGTAATAGTACGAGTGGCATTACTAGTGCCACATGATGATGAAACAGAATAAGTAATAATAGCAGTGCCAGCTGAGATTCCGCTTACTATACCTGTAGTAGAACCAACTGTAGCAACTGATGATGAAGAACTACTGTAAGTACCCCCACTGCCAGATGTAGTTATAGTGCCTGTGCTACCGATACATATACTTGATGCACCAGATAGTGTGCCAGCATTAGGTGATGCATTTACTGTAATAGTTTTAACAGCGAAACAACCGCCTGAAACTGTATAAGTTATGTTGCTGGTGCCACTTGCAATACCAGTAATAATACCAGTGCTTGAACCTATTGTAGCTACCGTTGAATTGCTACTAGACCATGTGCCACCAGTAGAAGCATTGGTGTATGTGGTTGTGCTACCAGCGCAAACCGTACTAGAACCAGATATTGCTGAAACGGAACCACCAGTATAGTTGGCCCCAACTCCAACAGCATACCATGCTCTGGTAACAGCTTCTACTTCGGGAGAGCAAGCACCATAGAGAGCTGTAGCTGCTGCAATAGAAGCTGTGCGACAGTTAGCGAATGTAGAAGAGTTGGTAAGGGCAAGTTCTGTTTGATATGCTATATCTGCACCCTTTGATGTGCCGATAGCTGAAACTGAAAATGCATTGCCTAAGTCATTAGTGCCTGAGCCGCCCTGGCATAATAAATAAAACCAGTGATTGAGTACACCACTATTGTAGTGAACGCCACAGTAATCGTTGCTAGATGTAGGAGTGCAACCTACAACATTGATCCAAAATGTGCCAGTATAAGTATCTGGTTGTGATCTAGAATTGGGGTTGTCCATTCTTCTTAAGGGGCTTGAGCCAATTTCCTCGCCGATATGCCACATATTTTTGGCTCTGGCATCAGTTTCGAAAGGGTTGCCGTATTGCTCTACTATAGCGCCCCAAATATCACTAAAGCCTTCGTTTAACGCGCCTGGTTCTCTTTCATAATCAAGGTCGGCTGTATATTGACAAACTGCATGACCAATTTCGTGCGCACAAACATCTAAAGATGCAAGCGGTGAGAATCCGCCCGAAGCAATACCAGAACCATCTCCATATACCATTTGAGAACCATTCCAGAATGCATTGTTGTAATTGACAGAGTAGTGTACATAACTATTAATAGCTGCACCTGCATTATTGAAGCTATTTCTGCTGTGCTCGCTCAAGAAGTAATCATACACTTTGGCTGCACCCCAGTGTGCATCGAGTGCAACATCTGATGCCCATGTGGTTGTAGCACTAGTAACGTCGGCTACGGTAGTGGTAGTATTGTTGCAGGTGAAAGTATTGACACCTGAACCTCTAGTAGAGTCTCTTAATCTGTTGGTACCAGATATGATAGATGTTTTGAAATTGACCGTGCCACTGTATAATGATGGACCGCTACCATCAGTATGATGAATCAATGATTTTCGGTAGAGTATGTGGCCATCATTAGCGTCGACATATACGTTTTCTCTGGCAAGTGGTTCGATAGAGTAGACATTGAATTTATAGGCCAGTCTGAGACTTCTGTCGTTATTATTATTCATTTTATCTTCCACCCAAACCAATTCGGCTTTAGGGAAGTAAGTAGCAGTAGGATTATTTTGTTCAGCTTTTAGTTGTTGCTCCATTTGAGGTACTTCCCAAGCAAACTTTGCATGATCAAATAAGTTGGTAGCAATTTCTCTGGCCATAACCTCGGATATAGCTGGGGTGGCACTGGTAACTGGAGGATTGGTATAAGCATTACCATTGACGAAAGAGAGATAACCGTTACGATTGGTTAATATTTTATAGTTAGCTCGTTCTACTTTGAGTCCATCTATATATTGGTCGAAGTGTAAAGTTGTGAGCCCTTGCTTGGAGGTGGTAGCGTTGCTTTTAATGAACTTGACTCTAGGGTCACCATTTGTAATGTTTTCATTTACAAACTGTGAAGCATTATCTACCGACCAAATGGTATTATCCTTTATGTGGATTGTGCTAATGGAGTTGTCGAAAGAATTTCGCTCAACAGACTCAAAGAGACCATTTGCATTTCGATTGTTGTTTTGGGCTGTAACTATGAAGCTGCTAAACAGGGATAGTAAACCCAAAACGTAACTACATCTGTTTTTTGATAAAAATGGTGTCATGAGGCTGATTTTTAATATTCAGTATTGATTTATAAAAATACAATACCGTTTTCTATATTGAGATAAATATTTTGTAAACGGTTGTTTTTCTTAGTAAACGGTATTAAAATTTACATTTAGGCGTTTTTGATCCGTATTTATTGCAGCGAATAATATGCATGATGAGCTATAAATCATCCTTTTACTTCCTAATTGTGAGGCGTTTTTTGATGGTAGTAAGTGATTTAAATATCGAAATAAAAATGAAGTTTTAGAAACGGAAAATTCAATCATTTTTGCGCACTTTTATTTTTTGGTAAGATTGGTTTAAACTATTGATTGTCAATGAGTTGTGAGTGGGTAGTGGTTGATTTTTGCGCACTTTTTGCCAGCCTGAGAGGCTACTTTTTGCGCAGTAGCTGCGGTAGCTGATGGAGTGGGTTGAATGCGTAAAATATATAATGTGTTTGGTGTAAAAAGCATGTGTAGCAATTATTATAGGGTGGTTGAAATTTTAAATGTTACTATTGTTATTGGCATACGGGAATAGACCAATAGGGTAACATAACTGAAAAGTGATGAAACAGTAGGGAAGTGGGGAATACTCTAAATATAGAAGAAACTATGGTGATGAAAAGAGAGAAGTAATAATGTAAAGATTGTTTTATAGGGGTTAAAGAACTAGAAGTTATTAGATATAAACGAGTCACAAAATTAAGTTAAGGAAACGATAAAAACAAGTTCTGATAAGGTTATTATTTGCAGATAATCAGAATAATTACATATTGTAAATACGTATGTGTGATTAGCGCTAAACAAGTATTTATTTGAAATGCTGAACAGAGCAGACATAGCATGACTAGCCTGACATAAAATAGATGTGGCTGCCTACAAGACAGCCACATGTTAAAGTATTAGCTTATGTATGTCTAGTTAATTTCTTTAGCAATACAAGTTTCCCATTTGTTGGATGTACGCAATTCGTCACATTTTTTTTGCGCATCCTGCATGTTGATTTTTTTTCCCAGATTATAGTTTTTTTGAGCAGGAGCAACCCAGTTTCTGCACTCACAAACTGTGACTGGCCTAGTGCAAGATGATACTAGCATTACTAACAGCAAAGCAATTGAAAAAGTTCCGGTGATTTTATTGAGTAAGTTCATGAATGTGTTTTGAAAGCACAAATATAATGTTTGAACACTTTTTATGCTATTTTAATTTTGCTCAAGCAATGTATTTCATAAACACTCTTTTAGAAACAGGGAGAATAGACTCTTGAAACGGTAAACATATAGGGATTTCAATTTTATATACTGCGGGATTGGGAAGAATTCTGAATTCTCTGATTAAATCTAGTTTTAATTGCTCAAATGTATTGACGATGGATATTCTTTTTTTGTCTACAAATTCAAGATTTACCCCACGGTATTTTTCGTTGAACCGTTCGAATATTCCTATCTTGTATCTATAAATGTTGATGTTCCTTACTTCTCCTTCGGTAATGAACAAATAGCCCTCGCTTTTGTAATTAGGAATAATGCCAATTGGTTCAATTTTAAGCTTACTTTCAATATACTCGTATATTTCTACCCCTTCTGTGATGTAATCTTTGATATTAGAAACTGCGAAATCGGTAATGTTGTCTAATTCCTTCATTGTTTCATCGTCTTGTATCACTTCTTCATAAATTAGAATGGGTGGCTTGTATTCTATGCCATCTAGTTTTTTTGGGAAAGCTGACTGCAACAACTTTTTATTGTTGCGGAAAGTAACAAGATTGTTGTGGTGATTAACTAAATCGGCTAGATATGGATACAATTTAACTTCGCGAAAGTGCTGTTTTATTTCTTTGAGATATGCTAGTAGCCGATATTTCTGCAGTTCAAAATCGATATATCCTTCCAAGAACCAAGTTTCGTTTAGTGTCATAAAAAACATTTTTGAACATAATAGATAGTGCAAAATATATGCCAGATAAAAGAGGGTTTTGAGAAGAAAAACTGTTTTTTAACACTAATAGTATTGTTAGTTTTTTGTAAGCATATATTACCATGGCTTATGCATAAATACATAAGGTGAGATTGATAATAATCATCTTTAGGGCTAACTAATTCAAATAGCTTTGTAACTTTAATACAGAATGAATATTCCATCTTATGTGATTCGTTTTTTTGATGAGGTTGGCATAATGAGCCGATTCCTTACTAGATTTTTTATTGAGGTTATCAAACCTCGATATGAGGTAAATCAGTTTTTCCGGCAAGCTTATTTAATAGGTTGGACTTCATTTCCTCTTATAGGAATTACAGGGTTTATAATGGGTTTGGTACTTACTATGCAGTTACGCCCATCATTGCTGGACTATGGAGTAGAGGCTCAGCTGCCTGCAATGGTGAGTTTGGCAATAGTGAGAGAAATAGGTCCAGTAATTACAGCTTTGATTTTTGCAGGTAAAGTAAGTTCGGGAATAGGGGCAGAATTAGGTTCTATGAAGGTGACTGAACAAATAGATGCAATGGAAGTATCTGGCACTAACCCATTCAAATATTTGGTAGTTACCAGAGTATTGGCAACTACAATAATGTTGCCAGTGTTGACAATATTGTCGGATGCGGTGTCGCTATATGGCTCTTACCTAGGTGTGAATATAAAAGGCAAAACGAGTTTGACTTTATTTTTCTTTCAAGTATTTCAGACTTTAGAGTTTAGTGACGTGCTACCAGCAGTAATAAAGACAATATTTTTTGGATTTTCGATTGGTATTATTGGATGTTATAAAGGGTTTAACAGCACAAAAGGGACAGAAGGTGTAGGGAGATCGGCGAATGCAGCTGTGGTAGTATCATCGTTGGTAATATTTATTGTTGATTTAGTTACGGTTCAGATTACAGATTTACTAGGACTCAATTGACATGGGAGCAAACAGTATGATAAATACAGAAAGGGTTTGTGATGTGCGAATAATAGCTGTTCATAAATCGTTTGGTAAGAAGCAGATACTAAACGGATTTAGCCTAGATGTGCAGAAGGGAGAAACAGTTGTAGTGTTGGGGAGGTCGGGTAGTGGTAAATCTGTATTGATAAAATGTGTGATTGGTTTATATATGCCAGATGCAGGCACAATAGAGGTGCTAGGTGAAGACATATCTACAATGAAGCAGGATGAGCTTGATAAAATAAGAGCAAGAGTTGGATTCTTGTTTCAAAGTAATGCTCTATATGACTCTATGACTGTGAAACAGAATCTAGAATTTCCGATGCGAAGACATTTGTTGACCATTACTAAAGAAGAATCGGATGAGCGAATTGTAGAAATGCTAACACATGTAGGCTTGGCACACACGATAAATATGCTACCATCGGAATTGTCTGGTGGTATGCAAAAAAGAATTGCTTTAGCCAGAACATTAGTTCTTAGACCGAATGTGATATTATATGATGAGCCAACTACTGGATTGGACCCAATAACTGCCCGAGAAATAAGTACGCTTATCAATAATACACAGAACCGGTTTAATACTACTTCAATTATCATTTCTCATGACATGAAATGTGTATCGGCCACCGCAGATAGGGTAGCGATACTACATGAGGGAAAGTGTTATGCTATAGATACTTTTGAAAATGTATCGACATCTACGGACCCCATAATCAAGCAGTTTTTTGAATAACGGATATGCAAACAAAAACTCAGAATAACATAAAATTAGGTGTATTAGTATCGGCAGGGGTATTGTTGCTGATAGTATCGCTGTATATAATAGGTAGGAATCAGCAATTGTTTGGAAGTTCTTTTGAGCTGAAAACGCGGTTCAGGAATGTAAACGGATTGATGACAGGGAATAACATTAGGTTTAATGGTATACAGGCAGGTACTGTAAAAAAAATAAGTATGCTGAATGACACTACAGTGGAAGTGACTATGCTGATAAGTGAAGAGATGAAACCGTTTATTGGTAAAAAATCGCTAGTAAGTATAGGGAATGAAGGGTTGATGGGAAACAAAGTGGTAAACATAATACCATGGGGTAAAGCAGACGTAGAAGTGGAAGAAGGAGATTTGCTACAGGCAGTAAAAACTGGAGACACAGACGATTTGATGAATTCCTTATCGTACACTGGGGATAATGTGAATGAGATTTCGGCTCAACTAGTGCAAACTGTAAAAAGAATTAATAATAGTAAGGTGCTCTGGAGATTGCTGGATGATACTACACTGCCTGAAAACGTACATCAAACAATGGCGAATTTGAAGATAGCCTCAGAAAGGATAGCAACAGTATCGGATGATTTGGAAAATATATTGAAAGGGGTGAAACAAGGTGAAGGTGTAGCTGGGACAATATTTGCAGATGATACGGCAGGGAGGCAACTGAAGATGGCCATAAGTAATATAAACAAGGCTTCAACAGAATTGGTAATAGTGCTAAGTAGAATAGATAGCTTGGCAATGGACACAAGGGGGAGCATTAATAACGGCAGAGGTGTGGTGCATGAATTGCTGAACGATACAGGTATGGTAAACAGGGTAAACACCTCACTGAAGAATGTGGAAAAGGGTACTTCTGATTTCTCGAAAAGTATGGATGCTTTAAAAAATAATTTTTTGTTTAAACGTTACTTTAAAAAACAACAAAAGAAGCAGGAAAAGTCGAAGTAGTTTGGTTGAAAGTTGACTAATGTCAATAATGGGGGTGATAGATGTCAGTAGGTGAAAAATATGGTATGTCTAAGTTTGTGTAGTATAAACATGTAACTATGAGAAAAATATTAGTAATTATTAATCCGCTAAACTTCAATGAAAGTACAATAGCATTTGGATTGCAAATAGCAAAACTTGCTGGTGTTGATAAGTTGCACGCACTATTTATAAGGGATACGTCAACATTTGGTTATTTGCCTAAGCTAGAAACAATAGTTGGGCAAACATTTGTGGAGGAAATAACACTAACAGAAGATGAAATAAAAAGGTATAATGATGCCTATAATGATAGTGTAGCTAGATATTATGAGCTGTGTGATGCGGCTGACATTTCGGGTATAGCTATGACCGAAAAAGGCAGCCCTAATTTAGTGATAGCAAGGGCAAGCAGATTTACAGATATCATGGTGATAGAGCCATCATTTTCTTTTGGTCAACACTCGGACTTGCCGAGTAGTTTTGTGAAAGAGGTATTGACCGTGGCTGAATGCTCCGTGCTACTAGCGCCAGAAGTGGTGAAACCCATAGATGAGATAGTGATAGCCTATGACGGAATGAAGCAGTCGATTTTTGCGGCAAAACAACTAGTGTATTTACTACCTAAACTGACTGAAAAAAAGGTGACAGTGATACATGTGACTGAGCCTGATAAATCGCCTGAACAAGAAATAAATGAAGCGCTGTTTTCGGGTTGGCTCAATCAATATTGCACTGATTTCAGGATTATAACGATGCCCGGTAATGTAAAGGACGTACTGTTTAACTACTTTATGGAGTCGAAAAACGAGGATAAACTACTAGTAGCGGGCTCATATGGTCGGAATGCGTTTTCCAGGTTTTTTAACCCAGCAGCAACAACATCTGTGATTAGGGCAGCAGATGTGCCAGTATTAATAGCACACACATAGAGTGAACAATAGTGAGCACCCTAACTGGACATAAGACCCAGAGATATTAACTTTGGGCAAGTGGAGCAGTTATTTCTTTCTTTGGGTAGTAATATGGGCGGTAGGGTAGCCAATATAGCTAGTGCAATCAATGCACTATCAATATTGGGAAGTGAGATGGTAGTATCCTCATATTATGAAACTGCTGCATGGGGCAATACTGAGCAAGCTGCTTTTCTAAATGTGGTAGTAAGTATGAATACTGCTTATGATGCAGCAAAGATATTGGCGGAAATAAGCAAGATAGAGCAAGAGATAGGCAGGACAAGAACAATACACTGGGGCCCAAGGCTCATAGACATAGATATACTGTATGTGGGCCAACAAGTGATATCGCAACCTGATTTAATAGTTCCACATCCCAGGCTGCATTTACGAAACTTTGTTTTGCAGCCATTAAAAGAAATAGCACCGAACTTTGTACATCCGGTGCTAAAAATGAACTCGAGTGACTTGCAAACTGCATGTGCTGATACACTGGCTGTAGCTATGTATCAGCATTAGGTGATTGCTTATTCTTGCTGCTCTTGCTGAGGGAAAGCGGTCTGCATTTTTTCGTTATACTCCTGAGCTTTACCCATATTTCTTGTTTGTTGTGCTATTTGCATGCCCAATCTGTAAGCTTGATCGTTGTATGGATCTGTGTTAATAGCTTCGTCTATTTCGCTAAATGCGGCATTAGCATTGCCCATCATAGCGTAGGTGTAACCTTGGAAGAAGTGAGCAAGACTAGGATTGTACTTGGCTACTTCTTTGTAGGTATTCATTGCCTTTTCGGGCTGATTTTGCTTCATGTACAAACCTCCTATCATTTGAAGTGTGTTCATCTCTGTAGGGTGCTTTTTTAGCACCATTTGACAAGCAATGAGTGCAGAGTCTAGTTTGTTTTCGGCTTCGTAAAGGCGTGCCAATTCGGCCCATACCAATTCATTACCAGGGTATTCTTGTAGAGAGGCTAAAAACTGCTCTTTAGCTTCCTGGTATTTCTTTTCCTTCATGAGGTTGAAACCCGCCAGATCTTTTTTAGTTTTTCTCTTTAAGACTGCTGCTATAGGTACACCATCTACTTTTACGGTGTGTATTACTTCCTCTGGCGGCCAGTTGCCAGACAATAGTTGAGCGGCATCGACAAACCGAGAGAACATAATAAAATAGTCCCAATCTTTACTGTAACGCTCGTAATAGCGAACATAAGTAACGTTGGCGCCGAGAGGTTCTTTGAAATCGGGATTGGTTTTAGCCATTTCCTGATAAACATCGTCTTGTCTGAAATCGGCATAGCGCTCGTAAGATTTATAATACTTTTTATTGAGCTGGTTGCGGTTGTTGTGGTATAGAGCCGCAACCATAGGGAATGTAGTAGTGGTGCCTATGGTGACACGCTTATTATGAATTTGCTCGTGCTCAATTAGCCACTCAGTAGCTTCTTTGATACCTAACATGTAGTAATCAGTTTCGTACTTGCCATACATGTTTTTGAGTCCGCCTGCTATTTCGTTGTAATACAAAGATTCGTAGCCATGATTTGCAACTACAAATTTTGCTGGCATAATAAGCCCCAAAACTATGGCACCAAGACCGGCAAATTTGAATCCTTTGTTTGCATTGGCGGTGAGCATAGACCAGCCAGTAGCTGCAATAACTACTAATGGTGGGTAGATAAACAGGAAGTGCCTCCAGCCGTCGTAAAGTGATGACTTTTTGTAAATGGCATAAGCAACTGGGAATAGTATGGTGAATAGAACAAATAGCCCAAATGCAAACAACTGTTTGTTGGTACGGGCATATTTGGTGATGACCACTAAACCTATGCCAGCACCTACTAAAACAACGATTGGAGCAGTATAGAGGATATATTTAGGTATGTAGAACCAAGGTATTTGGTTGCTTAGGATTTTGTGACCATCGTATAACATGCCGATGTTGACAAAGAAGTTGGACATGATTTTGAGCGCCTCGAGCGGTTTGCTCAAAATGCCGAGGTGAGCGTAGGGCCAAAAAAGAATAGCTATCAAATAGCCTGCAGCAGAAACGATAGCAAGTTGTTTAATTGTTTTGCCTGATAAGGCTGTTTTGAGCTGACCTGTATATAAAGCGAAAGCTATGAGGAAAAGCCCCAGATATGCAATGAGCAGGAAGCCACCAATACGCACACCCATGGCCCAACCAATGCTAAGGATGAGACCTAACAGATGTCGAGCTGTGGGGCGGGGTAGGGCAGCCAGAAAAGAAAGAATGAAATAAATGCCAGCAGTGTAGCCAACAGAAAAAGGAATGTCTTTGGGATTGGCAAAGTTGTGACCAAACCAGCTAGGTGAAAGAACAAGAAGTATAATAGTGAGTATACCTGCCCCCCAACCTGCAAATAGCTTTGCCAGCTTGCCGGCATAGATAATGCCAATGGCGCCAACTAGTGCATTGATGAAGTGCATAGTGGTGTAATGATCCCAAATGTGAAAAACATTGTAAACGAAGGCAGTTATGAAATCGAATATACCTCCGTAAAATTGTATGCCAGAGGTGGAAGTTTGCGCTTCGGTATCGCCATTGAAGAAGTAATTATAAATGGAATTGCCATAGTCAAAATGCCAATGCTCATCGCCAGTGACTGCATAGCCAAAGCTCATGGCTGGCATGGCTATGATGAGCAGAAGTGAAAGCCAGTTGAAAATAGCTCTATTAAAATTGGATGATTTTTGAGCTGGAGTGGCATTTTCATTGCTCTTGAAAGGAAGCACAAAAGTATTGTAGCACCATATGCGCATTGATATAGTGACTACACCCATTAGCATTTTCATAGAATCCATTAATACGTTTACTTTACTTTCGGGCATATTGACCCAGTTGACAGGCATTTCCACAATTTTAACCTCGGTGAGATCTGCCTGATATAAAAGCTCTACATCGTGCGACCAGCCCATGGTTTGCATGTTGGCAAAAAGGAACTTAGCTACATTTTTGGGGTATAGCTTGAATCCGCACTGAGTATCTCTAAGTTGTAAGGAGGTACATATCTGTACAATGCCATTGAATACACCGCCTATCAACCTTCTGCTAGCAAGTGCTTCTACTTTGCCTTCTTCGTGTTTTCTGGAGCCAATGTAGATGCAATTGGTATCATTAAAAACGCCTTTGTCTTTTTTCTCCCACAGTAAGAGATCTGTAGGTTTAGTAGACATATCTGCATCTAAAGTGAGTATATAGTCGCCAGTTGCTAATTCAACTCCTTTTTTTAGTGCACTGCCTTTGCCGCCATTGGCTGGCATGCGAACAACAGTAACCTTACTAGAAAGTTGTGCAAATTTGGAGCTAAGAAGACTTTCAGTTTTTGTACTTGTATCGTCTTTACTGCCATCGTCTACTACTATTACTTCGTATTGCCCTGTCCATTTCTGATCGAATTCTGCCAGGCCTTGCAGCATAATTTCGACTCTGGAGGACTCATTGTAGCAGGGTATAACCAATGAAAGCATAAAGTTGTGAATGCCGTTGGAAGAAGTAAATTGTTGTGCGCTTTTCATTGATAAGTTTATTGTCTGTCCATACGCCCAATATATACCCAATCGCCCTGTATATTGGTGCAGATATTGTCTTTAATGTTTATTTCTTTTTGTAGGTAAGAGGCAATAGGATAGAAATTGAGGTGGAGGTCCATAGTAAAGAAATAATAACGCTGACATGGAGTAACTATTATTAATTGTTTTTTGGCAACACGTTTTAGTTCCTCTATAGCTTGCGGTAATTCTCTAAGATGCTCTATAGTGTGTGAGCAGGTAACGACATCGAACTGCTTATCGGCAAATGGTAGTTTGTAGATAGTGCCCTTGCTGTAGCTAGCTTTTTTGAGTGTGGGTACACTGTCGTAAAGGTCGCATCCGGTAAGATCTAGATTAGTATTTTCGCCAATATAGTTGAGCAGGAATCCTCTACCACAACCAACATCAAGCAGATTTTTAGCATCTTTATCAATCATGTCTACCAAATACTTAATGCTGGGCATATTCATATCAGTAGGTCTGTCATATGCCAGGCAGTCGAGATTTCGGTATATTTCTGAAAATTCTTCTTCTGTAAGCGTATAAGCAATGTCTTTGAAGTCCATATAAAGGCGGACATTTTTGCCCTTGAACCAGATATGGAAGAATGGATACATGAACCATCTGGCATCTCTGATAGCAGGTGGTAGCCAATTGTCCATTACGTATCTAATAGCATTCGTTATAGAACGATTCATTTACTTGAGTCTGTATTAATATCTGGAATCTCCAACTGGCACAAAAATGGGCCAGAATTTCAATTCTAGGTTAAAAGAAATTATGAAATTTTGATGCATGTTGATAGTGTAAATTTGAGCTAGACTATTTAATGTAAAATATTGACCAGACACTGACAACTATTAGTATGCATTAAGTACCAAAAGTAATTAAAGTTGCTAAATTTACAGCCTGACACAACTCTTAAACAAGGCTAAATGGATCTCAAAGAATTAGAGAATGGCGTAGACCCTAAAGTGCATTGGTATTATCAAAGTAAAATTAAACCTTTGATAGCCTATACACGCAAAGTAATAAAATCTGTAGGTGCAGTAACAATAGTAGATGTTGGGTCTGGGTCGGGATTTTTTGCGATAAGTCTTGCAGAGATATTTGGGTCGGATGTGAAGAAGGTATATTTAGTAGACATTAATTATACAACGGAAGAGATAGCTGCGACAAAGGGAGAGAAAATTGAAAAAACATTATCAATTCCGCCTAAAATTGAGAACGGGTTGGTGATACTAATGGATGTGCTAGAGCACTTAGAGGATGATTTACTAATGCTGCAAAACATAAAGCATAATTGCGTAGGTAATGGTAATCATTTTTTCATTACTGTTCCTGCATTTTACTCGCTATGGAGTGGGCATGATGTGTACTTAGGGCACTATCGTAGATACAAGATAGGAACTCTGTCTGCAGTATTAAACACGGCTAAATATTCTATTGGCAATACTTATTACTTGTATGGGTCTTTGTTTCCGATGGTTTGGGTGGCACGCAAGCTGAATAACCTAAAGAAGGGGGAGGCTGAAAGTAATATGAAGCCTTTTAGCTCTACTGTCAACTCTATTTTGCTAGGTATAACATCGGCAGAAATGAAGTTAGCACCTTTAAATAAACTTTGTGGAGTGTCTTGTGTAGCTGAGGGTAAGATATAGCTGGGCCGGAATTCAAATAGATTATAAATGACAAGAGGGCAAACGAAAGTTTGCCCTCTTGCTATAATATTGAGTCAGTTATTTGATACCCATTTTAGCTTTAACGAGCGGAGTAATATCGAACTCTTCTTTGCTGTATACAATGCCACCCTGGCTATTAACATCGAATATGTAGTCGTAGTTTTTTTCTTTAGCTACATCCTTGATGGCTTTATCAGCCTTTTCGAGTATTGGAGTATAGAGGTCTTGTTTTTTAGTTTGAATTTTTTCTTGAGCACTTTGTTGGGTGGTCTCGATTCTAGTTTGTAAGTCTTGAAGTTCCTTAGCTTTTACTTCCTTCATGGCATCAGTCATTGTTTTTTCGCCATTTTGGAATGCCTGAAGTTTTGTTTGGAATTCTTTGGTCATCAACTCTATTTGCTCTTGGAAAGTACGAGTGTACTTAGAGAGTGCAGAGTCTGCATTGATACGTTCGGGCATTGATTGTAGCAAAACAGCAGAGTTGATGTAAGCAATCTTTAAGCCTGTGTTTTGTGCTTTAGCAGCAGTGCCCAGCAGCATACCGCAGGCAAAAATCACGATTAGTTTTTTCATTTTTTACTTTATTGGTTAATTGTAGCTAGTGTTCACTGATGATTTTTGGTAGCTACACTTTAATTTCTAGCGCAAATTAAATGCCATTATTTGTTTATTCCAAGAACCTTGAGTACTTCGTCGCTTTTATCGAGCTTTGGGTCGGCGTAAAATAGTGTTACCCCACCTGCTTTATCGAATACTGCATCGTAAGCTTTGGAAGAAGCCATTTTTTGTACTGCATTAAATACTCTATCCTGAATTGGCTTTACTAATTCCTGACGTTTTTTGAATAAATCGCCTTCATATCCAAATCTTTGTTTTTGTAAGTCTTTGGCTTCTTTTTCTTTGGCTACTATTTCATCTTGTCTTTTCAGGCGCATATCCTCCGAAAGCATAGGCTTTTCTGCCTGATAGCCTTTATACATACGCTCTACTTCGGCCATCTTAGCGTCTATTTCGTCTTGCCAAGTTTTAGAGATATTGTCGAGCTTAATTTGAGCGTCTTTGTAGTCGCTAATTTTCTCAAGTATATACTTTGAATCAATTACACAGTATTTAGACTGAGCACTAGCAATAGTAGCTGTAGCAAAGAAAAAACATAGTCCTAAAAAAATCTTTTTCATAAACGAATGAAGTTTAAAGATGAAAGATAACTATTACTCTGGTTCCATACCTAACATGAACGTAAATTTAGCAAGACTTTTAAATCCTGTTACATCACCAGCGGGGTTGTATTTATCTATACCCACACCATAATCGAGCCCTAAAAGACCAAACATAGGTAAGAAGACCCTAATGCCCACACCTACGTCTCTGTTGAGTCTGGTAGGATTAAACTCTTTGAAAGAGTTCCAAGCATTGGCAGCATCGGCAAAAGCAAGACCATAAATAGTAGCTGTTGGGCTGAGTGAGAATGGATATCTAATCTCAGCAGTGTACTTATTGAATATAGTACCTACAGAATTATAAACGTCATAACCGCGCTGGCTAATGATTTCGCGGCCAATGAGGAAGTTGCCCATTGTCATACCATCGCCACCTATCTGGTATCTACCAAATGGTGCATAGCCTATGTCTTTGTTGTAATAGCCCATGAAGCCGTATTTGGTAGCCAAACGCAAGACGAGGTTGCCTTTAAGCTGAGTGTACCAATCGGCAAGGAAGCGATATTTGTGATATTCTATCCATTTGTATTTGCCTTGTTGTGTTTCGGCGGAATAGTCTTTGCCAGAGAACATGCTGTAAGGCGGCGTAAACTGGAATGTAAATGAAATGTTGGAGCCATTTCTTGGATAAAGAGGACCGTCTAATGAGTTTCTACTTAATACAAAGCGGAAGTTGAGGTCGTTGCTATATCCATTATCGAAATTGGGTATTAGTGCGTAATCTTTCAAGCGGTAGTTGTTGAAAAACACTCCATAGTTCATTATAAAGAAGTTATCTGGCCAAGTTAACCTTTTACCCATAGATAAACCACCACCAGCTATTCTTAAGAATGTAGCACTTGGGGATAGGTTGGTGCCAAATGCACCTGATGTTCTGGTGTATATTATATTGGCTGTCAATGAGTTAGGACGTTTACCCCCCAACCAAGGTTCGGTGAATGAAGTACTTAGTGAGTTGAAAAATTGTCCGTTTGAGGCATAAGTAATAGAGAATTTCTGACCATCGCCTACTGGTAAAGGATCCCAAAGTTTTGGTCTGAAGATGTTTTTAGCAGAGAAGTTGTTGAAAGTGATACCAACATTGCCATAGAAGTTGACACCACCACCAAAACCAGCTGATAGTTGAAGTTGGTCGCTAGATTTTTCAACTACTGTGTAGTCTATATCTACAGTACCATCTTCTGGATGTGGTTTTGGTTGGATACCTATCTTTTCCTGGTCGAAGAAGCCTAGGTTTGCAATTTCTCTTTGAGATCTTATCAACTCGCTTCTGCTAAATTTGGAGCCAGGTAGTGTGTGAAGCTCTCTTCTAATAACGTGTTCGTTAGTTCTGTCGTTACCAGCTATGTTGATTTCGCGAATAGTAGCCTGAGCACCTTCAGTGATTCGCATTTCGTAGTTGATGGTATCGCCGGTTACAGATGTTTCGACAGGATCTATGTTGAAGAATAGATAGCCATCATCCATGTAAAGGCTAGAAATATCTTGACCTCCGTCTGGGTTTAATTGGCGGCCGAGTCTAGTATCGAGCAATTGCTGGTTGTAGATATCGCCTTTTCTGATGGCTAAAATTTTGGAAAGCATATCTGAAGAGTATTTGGTGTTACCCTTCCATTTGATATCGCCAAAATAGTATCTATGCCCTTCTTTAATTTTAAGTTCCACATTGATGTTGCCATTTGGAGAAGGATAAACAGTATCGGCTTCTACAGTGGCATCTCTATATCCTAGTGTGTTGTAATGTGCAATGAGCGCTTGTTTGTCTTCATCAAACTTAGTTTCATTGAATTTGGAAGAAGCGAAGAACTTAAATCTAAAATATGGCTCTATAGCTTCTAGTGTTTTGGACATGGAAAGGAAGCCAGCACTTTTTACATATTTGCTAAAAGAACGAGTAGTGCCCCCATAAACACTTTGTGTTTTATCAGGATGAAGGGTTAATCGACTCATTTCTTTAGTCGATTTTAAAGTTCTTTTTAGTTTAGCCTCGCTGGCGTTTTCTACACCAGTAAAAATTACTTCGTTTATGTGTGTTTTGGGTCCTTTGTTGATGTAGAAAGTGACCATTACTTTATTGACAGAAGTAGAATCTCTTTTTTCGATAGCAGTAACTTGTACCCTGCCATGTCCTTTTTCTACGTAATGTTTTTTGAGCCTTTCGATAGCTTCTTTTTTGGTGGCTTCTGTAACTACTTTATTGGCTACCAAAGACACTTTATTTTTAAGTTCTTTAGCCTCGTTTGGTCTTACATTTTTGAAGTTGAATTTGCTTAGTCTGGGACGTTCCTCTACATTGATATTGATAAATATTTTATCGTCTATAATTTTAGTAGAAGTTATTTCAACATTTGAAAACAATTCTTGTTTCCACAGTGCTTTGATGGCCCGAGCGATATTTTCGTCATTAGGCAACTTTATAGTTTGCCCAATGACCAGGTTGGACACCCCAATGAGTAGATCTTGATCGAGATATTGTGTGCCTGTAACTGTAACACCCGCTAATTCGTATTCTTTGGGTCTATTGGGGTCGAAAGATGACTTGAGGCTACCTAAACCAGTGCCACCACCACCGCCTAGCTGGGCGTAAGCTGGTATAGCAGCTATTGATGCTAGTGAAAAGCAAACAATAGATAACCATTTAGTGGATAAAAGATGGAGTTTGGTATTTTTTATTTTAAGATCCCTCTGCATGCTCGGGTTTAGTGGTTTGAATTTGTTCGCTTGTTTTTCCAAATCTTCTCTCACGTTTCTGATAGTTGAGTATAGCCTCGTGAAGGTGTTCTTTTCTAAAATCTGGCCAATGCACTGGTGTAAAAAATAGTTCTGCATAGGCCAATTGATACAATAAGAAATTGCTTATCCTACATTCTCCGCTTGTTCTTATCATTAGTTCGGGCTCAGGATAATGAGCCGTGTATAAATTCTGGGTAATGGTTTCATCGGTAATTGAAGAGATATCTAATTTGCCAGTCTTTACTTGCTCAGCAATGATTTTAGTTGCTCTTACGAGCTCATCTCTAGAACTGTAACTAAGAGCTAAAACCAAATTGAGCCCATTGTTTTGGCTAGTCATCTCCATGGCTTCATTCATTTCTTGCTGGCATATAGCAGGCAGGCTAGAAAATTGCCCAATGACATGAAGTTTTACGTTGTTTTTCTTTAAATCATCAGCTTCTTTGCGAATGGTATTGACGAGCAGCTCCATGAGGGCTTCTACCTCTGCTTGTGGTCTATTCCAGTTCTCGGCAGAGAAGGCATATAATGTGAGAAATTGCACCCCAAGTTTACCACATTCATCTACTATCTCTCGCACACTTACTACCCCCTCATAATGTCCGTAAACTCGGTCTTCTCCGCGTTCTTTTGCCCATCGTCCATTACCATCCATGATGATGGCAATGTGTTTTGGTATTCTATTGCGGTCTATTGACTCCGATATGTTCATTTGGATAATGCTACAAAAAGCGTGCAAAGGTACAAAAATAGCTGTGTGTGGTAGGTCGCAAAATATTACATCGTAGTTTAACTCGATTTTAACTGCATTGTGAATAGATTGATAATGCTGTAATCGGGATTGTTTTTGTTGTATTTTGCCACAAACTTTACAAGAATGTTCTCTTTTCCCCTTGCTTTGAAAAGTGCTTTGCTATTAAGTATAGGCGCAGTTTTGACAATAAATGTATTAGCCCAAAACGACGGTGACTCGGTTGTATTGTGGTCGGCCAATAAACTAAAACCTGAAGATTTCAGAAAAGAGTTCAGGACATTTGGTAGGTTGCCTGGTGCTACTCAAAAGATAAGTTCATGGGTAGACATTGTAATAAAAACTGATAAATACAAAAAAGGTGATTCCACTTTTAAATATCATATCTATTCGGTTTTTTACAAAAATGGCTCTTGGATAAATGATACTTCCTTATTGGAACATGAGCAATTGCACTTTGACATTAGCGAACTGTATGCTCGGAAAATGCGTATGGCACTTCATTTAGCAAGCAATAACCCGAGCATGCTAAAGAAATCGAACAAGATGCTGGATGAAATATATGGTCAATATGAGGATTGCCATGCACGATATGACAGGGAAACAAATTTTGGTGCTTTTCCCAACATGCAGTTTGTATGGCAACGCCAAATATCTAGACAACTAGATTCGCTTAGTCAGTATAGTCAAGAAAAAGGACAATTGTACTTGGAAAAAAGAAGATAGTATGGTGGCAATAATGAGCATATACCAATAAGTGTAATGAGGTGCGCTACTATAGTAACTAGATTTATCTTTATTTATATAGTGGCTTCTCTGCCATATATTGAATGTGTTGCTCAGGTTAGAGTGGGGCGTATGAAGCAGATAAAAGCTGAAAAACGCATTATAAAAAAACAGAAAGAGCAAAAGAGAAGTAAAATTGAGTCTTATGTTTTCTCTATAAAAGCACCTGTATCAGTAAAAAAGAATGAAGCAGTAGATTATTATTTTTCTAAAAGTTGGAGTAAAAATAATAAGCTACAATTTGCTGATTTTCAATTGAATAGAAATATTTACGATAAACTGCCGATAGCTTGGGATACTGCAATAGTAGGGAAGATATATCCAGACTACGTTACATTCTATAAGTATTTGGCTGAGCAGATGAGTGGTGTATTTTTTGGAGATACAATGTATCTGATGGATAGGCTGGAACATGCATTTGCCCAAAATAGGTTAGTAGAAAACATAACTGATAGCACCAACGTAAACTGCCCGTTTGATGAAATGGTATCTATACAAATAGATTCGCCAGCTGCATCTGTTATACAATTGATACCCAAAGTGTATGCAACTGAAAATGGCATATACTACAACATTCAACCTTATTTTTTGAAGTTGGAATCGTGGATGACTATAAAATCACCAGACATACTGGAACATGAACAATTGCACTTCGACATATTTGAACTATATGCCAGAAAAATACGCAAGCGCCTTTTTGAAATATTTGAACAAAATGCATCGAAATGGTTGAGCGGTGAACTGCCAATAGATTTGAGTGTTTATTTTGAGGATATATACACAGAACTAGATAAATATCAGCTGAAACTAGATGAGGAAACAGGTATGGTGACAAGGAAAAATGAGCCAATAGGGCCTGTGAACAAAAAGTGGTTGGATAAAGTATGGATAGCATTAGCTCAATTGAAAGACTATTCATTGCCAGAAGGCATAATAATAGCCAAACCTAAGGAGTGATAGTGCTTTACAATTCCTACCTTTATGCCCCTTTTCAATAGTATAATATCATGGATTTATATCAGAAGATACAAGAAACAACCAATTGGCTAGAAAAACAGATAACAAATAGACCAACTGTAGGCATAGTGCTGGGTAGTGGGCTTGGTGGATTGAAGGATTCATTGGTTGTAACAGAGCGATTTGCATATAGCGATATTCCTCATTTTCCGGTATCTACTGTGCAAGGACATGGTGGGGAGTTGATTTTTGGTAGTATGGGAGCTACACAAGTAATTATGATGTCTGGTAGATTTCATTATTACGAGGGGTACTGTATGGACATGGTGACTTTTCCGATAAGGATAATGAAGGCATTGGGAGTAGATACATTAGTAGTGTCGAACGCTGCAGGAGGAATGAACAAGAATTTCAAGATAGGGGATTTGATGATCATCAATGACCACATTAATCAATTTCCTGAGCACCCGCTAAGAGGGCCTAATGACGAGCGATTGGGAACACGTTTCCCTGATATGAGTAGCACCTACTGTGCAACACTGATAGAAAGTGCAAAAACTATAGCAGGAACACTAGGTATACCAGTAAAAGAAGGTGTATATGTAGGGTTGCAAGGTCCAACTTTTGAAACACCAGCTGAATATAAGTGGTTACATGTGATAGGTGGAGATGCTGTGGGTATGAGTACTGTGCCAGAGGTGATAGTAGCTAAACACGGAGGGATGAGGGTATTTGCGATGAGTGTAATAACTGACATAGGTATAAGTGATGTGCCAGTGAAAATAACACACGAAGAAGTTCTGGAAGCGGCTAATGAGGCTGCTCCCAAAATGGCATCGATAGTGGAACATTTAGTAAAGTCATTGCATCGGTAGTCACAATACATATCTACTATTGTACGTTAAAGGCATATTATGAGAACCAGTGATAAGAAAACTACTTATGGATTGATAAAGAGGTTTGTAGTAATAGCTGTGGCGATTATAGTGTCTATGTATGGGTGTACTAAAAAAGTAGACACGCTGAATGTAGGAGGTAATTTACGTTTCTCGCAAGATACTTTATCGTTTGATACTATTTTCACTGCGGCGGGTAGTTTCACCTCTTATATGCTGATATACAATCCGCAAAATGAGCCAGTGGTGCTCAGTTCTGTAAGATTGAACAATCCGAACTCGTATTTTAGGTTGAATGTTGATGGTTTTCAGGGAAGTACTGTAACCAATATAAAAATAGCACCGAGGGATAGTGTATATGTGTTTGCTACAGTGAAAATAGACCCCAATGACAAAAGGACACCGTTTATAGTCACAGATTCGCTAGTGGCTACGCTAAACGGTAAAGAATTTTTTGTACCCTTTATGGCGTATGGTCAGAATGCCCGATACATAAAAGATAGTGTTATTGCTACAACTTCTACGTGGGACACTACGTTGCCTTATGTTATCATCAACAGCGCAGTAGTGCCCTATGGTGTAACTCTGACACTTAACCCGGGTTGTAAGGTATATATGCATCAAAACTCAGGATTAGCTGTGTTTGGTAAACTACTGTCTAATGGTACACAAAAAGATAGTGTTATCTTTCAGGGAGATAGATTGGATAGAAGATACTTTGGGTATGAGGGGTATCCGGGAGAGTGGGGAGGAATATATTTTCATTCGTATAGTAGTGGTAGCAAACTAAAATATACACGAATAGAGAACTGTGGTAATGCTGCACTGGGCAATCCGGCTGCAATATGGGTGTATATAGACTCTAATGGTGCTGGAGCGCAACCACAGCTGACAATGGAGAACTGCATTATCAAAAATTCTATTGGCTTTGGTATTTATAGCAGGAAAGGAACCATATCTGCTACCAACTGTTTAGTACATACCACAGGTAGCTATGCATTGGCACTGATACAAGGGGGAAAGGATACTTTTACGAATTGCACTTTTGCTAATTATGGCAGTAACAATGTATCTCATAGCCAGCAAGGAACTGTAGTGATACTCAATTATTATAAACCTGACCAATACACTACCTTTTATGGAGATTTGGCAGCCACTATGCGCAATTGTATTGTGTATGGTTCGCTGGATAGTGAGATAATATGTAGTGCATTGCCCGAGGCCGCTGCCAGGCTAGATATGGATCATTGTATATTAAAAATGGGAAAGGTGCGCGAGTCTTTCGTTAATTTTAATGAGTGTATATTCAATGAAAGTCCATTGTTCAAGTCTATAGATAAAGGTGATTTTAGGTTGACTGCTGGGTCGCCTGCAATAGGTAAGGGGAACCCAATATACACACCTAGTATAGATGTGGAGGGTAAAAGCAGAGATGGTAAATATGATATAGGCTGCTATAAGTATGAGTGATGAATAGGCATTGCTATATGTGTTTCTCTAAATAAGCTAGAGCAATCTGCTCGGAATATGCGTATTCGTCTTTGTTGAGTAGCGCAGCGTGTCCGCTCCTTACTGTTCCTGCCCAGGCGTGATCGGCCAAAATGGATGTGTCAAAATGTTTAACAGTTTGGCCCATTCTTAAGACATCTGAAAACCATTGGGTGCCAATATCGAGGCCCAAAAAAGCGCCAAATGGTACTGCTGTACCTTTGGGCATAGTGATTTCTCTAGCTACTTGCAGGTTGATTAGTGCTGTCCATTCGTTGAGTCTACATTCAGGTAATGGCCAGGGAGCATTGGCGTGTGGTGCTCCCTTGTAGTCTTTTTCTCTAGTGCCAGGGTACTCTTTAAGCAGTGATTTTACAGCTTTATAATCGGGTTTGAAAGTTGTATATGTGTCTGGTGAACAAAGACCAGCAAAGGAAGCAGAGCAGTTCCAACATTGACCTACTGGTCCAATGCCAATATTGTTCTCAATTTTGTTTACGAGAGCCCCAACTATGTCGCCTTTGTGCAGAACATCGTTGTGAGTGATAAAAAGAAAGTCTTTATCTGATTGCTCCCATCCATATTGATATCTAACTGCATTTCTGAATAATGGGATTTTAAACAACCATTTCAATTGCAATGGTCTTACCCAAAGCCATAATTTGGGAGCGTAGCAGATGAGCTTATTGCCAAAAGCTGCTTTGATAAAGTCGAAATTGGATTGATGAGGCTGTTTGCGCTCCTCTATAAAGTATATTTTGTCTATCCACTGGGCACTGTGCTGCATAAGCGAGAGTAGGGTAGCAGCTGTGTTGTATGGTTTGCCATATACGTTAATAACAACATCCACCTGTTTTTCTTCAGATGGACGTTGTGAGTATGCAGCTATCTGCTGCTTATATTTTTGAGCAAATGAATGAGACATACGCTATCAATCAATAGTCGAATGCTATCCCTACATAGTTGTGAGGAGTTATTGATTTAAGTTCTTTTTTCACTTTGGCACTCACCTTAAGCGTATCTATAAAAGTATGGATGTCGTCTTTTTGGATGTTGGTTTTGCCTCTGGTTAACTCTTTTAATGCTTCGTATGGTTTAGGGTAATTTTCTCTGCGTAGCACTGTTTGTATGGCCTCAGCTACTACAGCCCAGTTGCGCTCCAAGTCATCAGTCATTTTTGCCTGGTTCAATAGTAATTTGCCAAGTCCTTTCTCTATAGATTTGAGTGCAAGAAAACTGTGCGACATAGGTACACCAATGTTTCTGAGAACAGTACTGTCGGTAAGGTCGCGTTGTAGTCTGCTGATTGGCAGTTTGGCACCTAGATGTTCGTAGAGTGCGTTGGCAATACCAAGGTTGCCCTCTGCGTTTTCAAAATCTATAGGGTTCACTTTGTGTGGCATGGCACTACTACCCACTTCGCCTGCCTTAGTTTTTTGCCTAAAGTATTCTATGCTTATATATTGCCAAATGTCTCGGCACATGTCGATAAGAATAGTGTTGATTCTTTTTAGTGCATCAAACTGTGCAGCAATGCTATCGTAATGTTCGATTTGCGTAGTGTATTGCATGCGTTCCAGCCCAAGTTTCTTTTCCACAAAATCGTTACCAAACTTCACCCAATCAATAGACGGGAATGCTATGTGGTGTGCATTGAAATTGCCAGTAGCACCTCCAAATTTTGCAGCAAAAGGAATGTTGAGCAATTGGTCTATTTGACCTTCTATACGCTCTACAAATACCATAAACTCCTTGCCAAGTGTTGTGGGAGATGCTGGCTGGCCATGAGTGCGTGCTAGCATGGGTATGCCTTTCCACTCTTGTGCCAGATGATATAAGTGCAAGTGCATGTTGAGCAACATGGGAAGAAACTCTTCTTCGAGTGCTTCTTTCCACAACAATGGAATGGCGGTGTTGTTGATGTCTTGAGATGTCAAACCAAAATGTATCCACTCCACGGTGTCGCCTCCGCCCAGAGCACTTATTTTATCTTTTAGGAAGTATTCCACCGCTTTCACATCGTGATTGGTGGTGCGCTCTATTTCTTTAATTTTTTCTGCGTCTGCTTCTGTAAACTGTTGGTAAATGGCTCTGAGCTTGGCAGGCTTAGCATTAGCTGGTAATTTAAATATTTTCTTTTCTGCCAGAAACAAGAAATATTCAACCTCTACTCTTACTCTATATTTTATCAATCCATACTCGGAGAAATAAGGTGCAAGTGCTGAAAGTTGATTTCTGTATCTGCCATCTATTGGGCTAATTGCAGTAAGTGCATTTAAATTCATGCTACAAAGATAGAGTAGTAATTTACATAACTAAATGGCTGGTCGATATTGAAGCAATTACGTTTCAGTATCAAGCTACTATTAGTAGATTATTATTAACCCTTTAACATTTCTTAGTACTTTTTAGTCGATGGGCAATTTACATTTGTAATTGACTGTAATTTGTACATAGAGCCAATAGCAAAAGCAAGAAGTCATTCAGAACAATAAAACAGAACATAGACAGTGTATATATTCCTCGCTCTTTTAATAGTGTTGTTGTTATTTATAGTGATAGTAGCAGCTTACATGCAGTTGCCACAGTTTGGTAGCACCCCCAGAGGAAATGATTTGGCGACAATCAAAAAATATAATGAGCACAAAGATGTTAGCTTTCAGAATTTGGAACATACGCCACAGTTTACCAATGGGGCTAATTTCTATTCTGTATCTAAAGAATTCTTAACTCAAAGAAGTAAAAGGGCCTGGCCAAGCTCCTTATTGCCATCGGCCAAAGAGCACTTAAAGGGTCTAGATATAAATCAGGATGTGATTGTATGGTTTGGTCACTCATCCTATTACTTGCAAATAGCTGGCAAGAGACTACTTGTAGACCCCGTATTTTCTGGTCACGCATCACCAGTTAGTACTTCGACAAGAAGTTTTATAGGAGCAGATGTGTATGATGTGCAAGATATGCCAGATATAGACTATCTGCTAATAACCCACGACCATTATGACCATCTGGATTATAAAACAGTAGCGGCTCTAAGACCAAGAGTGAAGAAAGTTGTTACAGCAGCTGGAGTAGGTGCTCACTTTCTAAGATGGGGCTACAGTGCTGCCGACATAATAGAAAAGAGTTGGAATGAAGTAGCTGTAGATGTAGATGGCCTAATGATAGTGACCGCATCGGCTAGGCATTTTTCGGGTAGAGGGTTTAAGAGAAATACTAGTTTGTGGTTATCGTTTGCTGTATTCTCGCCAAGATTCAATGTTTATCTAGGCGGAGATTCTGGTTATGGAAGTCATTTCAAATCGATAGGCGAAACTTATGGCCCGTTTGACCTGGCTATTCTAGAGTGTGGCCAATACAATCAGAATTGGGCTAACATTCATATGATGCCAGAGGAGACTGTGCAGGCATCTATAGACTTGCAAGCAACCAGGTTAATGCCTGTGCATTGGGGTAAATTTGCTTTATCGCTTCATGATTGGGATGAGCCAATAACCAGAGCAGTGAAGGAGGCAAAACGCAAGCAGGTACCATTGCTGCACCCTATGATAGGAGAGGTAGTTTATCTGAATGCGCCATACACATCAGAAGAATGGTGGAAACACATTGGTTAGTATAGCTTGCTTAGAGGCTAGATAACATGCTAGCAATTGTAAACTAAAAATTGCAAGGGCTGTGATTTTTTGATACTAACTTTACTGCCAATAATTTTTTTGTAGATGAAAGACTTTAGCCGTTCTGGATTTGATACTATATGTATTCGTGGTGGTCATGAAGATGAAAGTAATAGAGCACATTTGACACCTATCTATGCTACAAGTACATATACATTCGATTCAGCAGAGCAATCGATATCTGTATTTAAAGGGGATGAGAAAGCTTATATATATGGAAGATGGGGCAACCCCACAATAGCAGAAGCTGAAGAAAAGATAGCTATGCTAGAAGCGTATAAGCTGAATGCTAAAAATGGTCAACCTCTACAGCTTAAAGCGATATTACATTCATCGGGTATGGCAGCAGTGTCTACAATGCTGCTGAGTAATATTAAGTCTGGGCAAAAGATTATCACACACTATTCATTGTATGGTGGCACACATGAGCTCATAGAGAAGATATTGCCAGGGATGGGCATACAGGCTACTATTGTAGACTTTCATGACCTGAATAAGGTAGAAGATGCAATAAAAGCAGACAATAACATCACCATGATGTATATAGAGACTCCTGCTAATCCTACATTGCAATGTGTTGATATTGAGTCCCTTTCGTCATTGGCTAAAAGCTATGGTTTAACAGTATGTGTAGATAATACCTTTGCTACACCATATCTGCAGCAGCCATTTAAATATGATGTAGATTATGTGATGCACTCTACCACAAAATTCCTGAATGGACATGGTACGGCAATAGGCGGTGTAGTGATAGGTAGAGATTTGGAACATATGAATACGGGTGTAACAAAAATGCACAGATTGCTAGGTGGAAACAGCAATGCATTTGATGCGTTTTTACTAACCAATGGCATACGTACACTTGGTTTGAGAATGGAGCGACATTGTGCGAATGCTGGTCGAGTAGCTACATTTTTGCAAAGCCATAGGGCAATAGCACGTGTGAACTATTTGGGATTGTCCGACCATCCTGATCATGCTATTGCAATGAGGCAAATGAAAAATGGTGGTGCTATGCTGTCATTTGAGCTAAAAGGTGGATTTGATGCTGGTGTTAATTTTATCAATAAGATGCGTATGTGTACAAATGCTGTATCATTAGGCACTTGCGACACACTAATATCACATCCTGCATCTACTACGCATGTTGGGGTATCAAGAGATCAGCGATTGAAGTTTGGTATTACAGATGGGCTGATAAGAATGAGTGTAGGTTTAGAAAACCTTGAAGACATCATTAATGACATGGAACAGGCACTTAGTTGGAAGCTGTTCTAATGTTGACTTGATGTGGACAATTTGACGAAGTATTTCATAATTGCAAAAGCAATTCTAGTTTTCGGATTACCTTTATTGTAATTGCTTAAAAGGCAAATAGATACGATGGTATTGAAAGCAAAAAAAACTGGATTGGTATTGCTTTTGCTGGCAATGGCTAGCTGTGGAAGCTCGGAAGCTGCGGGTGGAAAGAAGCCAAAGACTGTACAAGCAGCTACAGTAATAGATACTCCTGTGGCCGTGGTACCACCACCAGCACCGACACCTGTTGTGCCCAAACTAGACACACAGTTGTATGATAGGCTACTGAAATGGATGGTTCATGATTCTGCGTCTACAAAATGGCCAGTTGCAACTAAGTATCCATTGCCGGGTGCATTACTGCCCTTTAATAGGATTATAGCCTATTATGGTAATTACTACTCTACCCGTATGGGAATACTTGGAGAGCTACCTCCAGATGAAATGCTTAAAAAGCTAAAGGGTGAAGTGGATGCCTGGAGCAAAGCTGATACTTTGGTGAAAACAATACCAGCACTTCATTATATTGTAGTTTCTGCACAGGGTAGTCCAGGCAAGGGTAATACTTATAGGTTAAGAATGCCTTTCAGCCAAATAGACAAAACGCTGGAACTTGCTAAAAAGATAGATGCCATAGTGTTTCTAGACATTCAGGTGGGCTTGAGTACACTAGAAAAGGAAGTGCCAGAATTGGCACAATATCTTGCATTGCCCAATGTACATCTGGCAATAGACCCTGAATTTTCTATGAAATCGGGTAAGAAGCCAGGAACTGTAATAGGGACATTTGATGCTGCTGACATAAATTATGTAACAGCCTACCTGCAGCAAATAGTAAAAGAACACAACCTGCCGCCTAAGATATTGGTGGTGCATAGGTTTACTAAAGGTATGGTGACTAACTATAAACAAATAGAGACCAGGCCAGAAGTGCAAATAGTAATGGATATGGATGGTTGGGGTTTCCCAGCTAAGAAGGTGAACTCTTATAAACTGGCAGTATCGAGTGAGCCAATTGAATATACGGGCTTCAAATTGTTTTATAAAAATGACATAAAAACTCCACCCTGGAATAAAATTATGTCGCCGCAAGATGTTTTGAAGCTCTACCCTAAACCAATGTACATACAGTATCAGTAATATGAGGAATAGTCTTTCGAGTATACTAATTACGTTGCTTACTGTGATGTTGGCAGCATGTGGCTCTAAACCTGAAGTAGATGAAATATTGTATAATGCTAAGGTGTACACTGTAGATGAGCAGTTTGCAATACATGAGGCTATAGCCATTAAGGATGGTAAAATTATTGCCTGTGGTACATCGAAGGGTATAAGAGATAGTTTTGATGCTAAAAAGCATACAAATCAGGATGGGAAGTATGTTTATCCTGGTTTTATAGATGCACATGCGCATTTTCTAGGTTATGGACGAACTAGATATGAGGTGGATTTGTATGGTTGTAGATCTTGGGATGAGGCTATAAAAAGGGTGGTGAGATTTGCGAATGACAACCCAGATGTATATTGGGTGAGGGGTAGAGGTTGGGATCAAAACAAATTTGAGGGTAGTGCGTATCCTACCAATGATTCACTCAACAAATACTTTCCGAACAGGCCTGTATTATTGCAAAGGGTAGATGGACATGCAGCAATAGCCAATAATGCAGCACTTGAGCTGGCAAAGGTGACAAATAACACATCAATAATAGGTGGTAAAATAGAGGTAAAAGACGAAAAGCCAACTGGCTTGTTGATAGACAACGCAGTGGAACTGGTGACTAAAGTGATACCAGCTGCTAAAAGAACAGATTATGAAAAATGGTTAAAAAGAGCGCAAAAGGATTGCTTTGAGTATGGTATTACAACTGTTGCTGATTGTGGGTTGCCATTTAGTGATATACAGATAATAGATACACTACAACAAGAGGGTAAGCTGGACATACGCATATATGCTATGCTGAGTGATGATGGTGCAAGCCTAGGGCAGTTTTTGGACTTTAGAAATGCTATACTTAATAATAAGACTACAAAGGCACAAACCTATTTTGGGGAGAACGGCCCTTACAAAACAGAGCGACTATATGTGAAAGGTGTGAAGGCATATGTAGATGGAGCTTTGGGTAGTCGTGGAGCTTGCCTGAAACAACCTTATAATGATAAGCCGGGCTGGTCTGGTTTTTTGTTGCGCCCAGCAGAACATTTCGACTCACTGGCGGCACAACTTATCAATACTGACTTTCAGCTATGCACACATGCTATAGGCGATAGTGGGAATGCTGTAGTGCTAAGGACGTATGCTAAGTATTTAGCGCCTAACAATACTAAGAGATGGAGGGTGGAACATGCACAGGTAGTGGACCTGATAGATGTGCCAATGTTTGGTAAATATAGTATAGTGCCATCGGTGCAACCTACACATGCCACTAGCGATATGTATTGGGCAGTAGAGCGACTAGGAGCTCACCGAATGGAGGGGGCATACGCCTACAAAACCCTGCTTGCACAGAATGGGTGGCTACCATTGGGTACTGATTTTCCTGTTGAAGGTATTTCGCCATTTAAGACCTATTATGCAGCTGTGTATAGGAAAGATGACAAGGGCTATCCTGAAAAAGGTTTTCAAGCTAGTGAAGCACTAACGCCTGAGCAAGCACTAAGAGGCATGACCATATGGGCAGCTAAAGGCTGCTATATGGAAAAAGAAGTTGGCAGCCTGGAGCCTGGTAAAAAGGCAGACATTGTGGTGCTAGACAAAGACCTATTGAAAGACCCTATGGGATGTGGCGTAACTGCAGTATATGTGTCTGGTAAAAAAGTAAAATAGCTATTTGCTAGTCCTTCTGTGCGCCAGGTGCACCTGTCATAAATACCTTAACATCGCCAATCATGCAATAAGGTGGTTCGAAACCGGGCATAGAAGTGGCACGAATATGTCGTTCTATTTTTTCAGCATCCCAGTTGAGGTCTATTTTTTTAATATCATTCATCTCATTGCGAAAGTGCAAAGAGGTGCCGTATTTATGTTCTAGTGTTTTTTGGTCTACTGGTTTATAATTGCCGCTTATGATATGACTCAAAGTTTGTTCGAATAACTTTTGAGAGGCTTTGTAAGTAAGGTGATATAAATAGTCTACCCAACAATCTTGTGGAATAGGGAAGCGTTTTTGAAATAGAATGTCGCCATGGTCTATACGCTCATCAATGAGATGTATAGTAGTGCCAAATTCTTTTTTACCTTCCAGTATAGCAAAAGAGAATTGATTAGCACCTCTATACTCGGGTAGTGGCGCCATATGCAGATTAACAGCGCATTGCTTGGCTTTAGAGATATGCTCTTTTTTTAGAATTTCATGGTGCTGAACTGAGTAAATTATATCGCATTCTGGCAAATCATCTAGCTTGTTGAATACCTCAATTCCGTTTGATGTAGCTAATGCGCCAAGGTCGTTGCTGCCACCAAATTCATTTCTGGTTTTAGTCATAACACCCACAATATCAACACCTAATTCATCTTGTTTTTTAATTAAGTGTGTCAAACAATGATATCCGATGGGTTTGGAGCCTAGAAAAATAACCTTCTTACGTAGCATAAAGCAAAAGTAAATGATACTTATTCTATTTTCGCAGCCTAATTATGGTGCGTAAAATATTAATTGTTACAAACCGGGTACCATACCCCTTGAAAGACGGTGGTAACTTGGCTATGAATGCTATGATAGATGGCTATCATAAGGCAGGATGGACAGTGCATTTACTAAGTATGAACACTAGCAGGCACAAGGTGCCCAACGCAAGTGTGGAAAAAGCATATAGCTATTTACAAGGTGTATCGCTAGTAGATGTGCCCAATGATGTGAGCATGAAAGGTGTGGTGAGAAATCTGCTACTAAGCAAAGAACCTGAGCACGTGGAGCGATTTAGCAATGAAGCGTTCAGGAATCGTTTAATAGATGTACTTGAAGACTTTGGGCCAGATGTGGTGCAGATAGAGAGTGTTTTCTTATCCTCTTACCTAGATGTGATAAAAAAGCATAGCCATGCTGTAACCGTATTGCGAATGCATAATGTGGAATATCAGATATGGCAAGGATTATCTCGTAAGTCAAAGAATATTTTGAAGCGGTTTTATCTAGATAATCTTGCTGTAAGGGTTCGGAATTATGAGCGTAGGGTATGGAAAGAGTATGACATGCTACTAGCTATTACCGAAAAAGATGCTCAACTAGTGCATAGACTAGAGACTGTGGAAAAGGTAGTCGTAGCGCCGTTTACCATCAAAAAGAGTGATATTCCATCATCTGAAAACGAGCAGTGGGTTGGTTATCATATTGGCGCAATGGATTGGTTGCCCAATCAGGAAGGTATGAAGTGGTTTTTGCATCATGCCTGGCCAAAAATAAGAAAGAAGACACCTAAGTTCAAGTTCTATTTTGCTGGTAGGGGTATGAGTTCAAGTTTTATTAATGAGAAACTTGATGGAGTGACCTGTATGGGCGAAGTGGAAGATGCAGACGCTTTTATAGCAGACAAAAAAATACTTATAGTTCCATTGCTATCGGGTGGGGGCATTAGGGTAAAGATATTGGAAGCTATGGCTGCTGGCAAGATAGTAATTACAACATCGAAAGGAATAAAAGGAATTGAAGCCCGCCCAGATGAACATTTTTTAAGAGTGGACAGTGCTGATGGATTTGCTAAGGCAATAAAATGGTGCCTAGAGAATAAGGGGAAAGCTGAGTTGATGGCAGAGCAGGCAAAAGCTCTAGTAATGGAGAAATATGAGCAGGGTGTTGTAATGAAACAAATTATAACAGAACTAGACAATTGTCTTAGTTTGAAGAACTAAGCGCAGACAAAACAAAAAATGAGCTGGGATGTTGCAAATAATATTGCTCCCAGCTCATTTTATTTTAGGTAAGATGCACTAAACAGCTGCATGTACCTGAGGCATCTCTTGTGGATATAGCTTGTTTTCTAATTTTTCTCTGATGGCAGAGAAAGCAGCTAACGTTTCATCGATATCCTGATCGGTATGAGCTGCTGTTGGTATTATTCTCAGTTCAATTTGTCCTTTAGGAATAACAGGGTATACTACTACAGAGCAGAAAATATCGAAATTTTCTCTAAGGTCATATGTTAACTGAACTGCATCGTAAAGACCACCTTTCATAAAAACTGGTGTAACTGGAGTATTGGTAGTGCCCAAATCGAAACCACGCTCGCGGAAGCCATTTTGTAGTTTTCTCACATTAGACCATAGTTTTTCTCTCAGTTCTGGCTTAGAGCGTAGTAGTTCCAATCTTTTGAGATTGCCAACAACAAACGCCATTGGTAAAGACTTAGCGTAAATCTGAGAGCGCATGTTGTAGCGCAAGAAAGTTAAAATCTTTTTGTCGGCAGCTAAGAATCCACCAATGCTAGCCATAGATTTGGCAAAAGTAGAGAAGTAGATATCTATATCTTCCATACAGTTTTGCTCTTCGCCTATGCCTTGACCATTGGCGCCCATAGTACCAAAACCATGAGCATCATCAACAAACAAGCGGAAGTTGTATTTTTCTTTTAAAACCGCAATCTCACGAATTTTGCCCTGATTGCCGCTCATGCCAAATACACCTTCGGTAATAACTAATATGCCGCCGCCGGTTTTCTTCACCATTTCAGTAGCACGAGCCAGTTGTTTTTCGCAATCTGCTACATCATTGTGTTTGTACACATAACGGTGACTAGGAATCATGCGCAAGCCATCTATGATACATGCATGAGATTCTGCATCATATACTACCACATCATGACGACCACATAAAGTATCGATAGTAGATACCATACCTTGGTAACCAAAGTTGAACAACATGGCATCTTCTTTGCCTACAAAGTTGGCTAGTTCTTTTTCTAATTGCAAATGGTAGTCAGAGTTTCCGCTCATCATGCGGGCACCCATAGGTGAAGCTAGTCCGTATTTTGCAGCAGCATCAGCATCTGCCTTACGCACCTCTGGATGATTGGCCAGACCAAGATAGTTGTTTAGGCTCCAAACGATTTTTTCTTTTCCTTGAAATTTCATTCTGTTTCCTATTTCACCTTCCAGCTTTGGGAAAGCGAAATATCCTGGTGCTTTTTCAGCATAATCCCCGATAGGGCCTAATCTGTTTTCAAACTTTGCAAAAATATCCATCTGTTGTGAATTGTTTTTTATTGAAATACCTGAAAATGAGCTAGTTGTAGTTGAGTATTATTTTTAATTCTTCTACAACACAAATCGGGTACAAAAATAATAAAAATATCATGGTCTATTCACTGCGCAATTTGCATATTTACATTGTTTTGACTGTATTTTTAACATTGGGATAATCTTACCTGAATTATGACTATTAGAACTGGTTTGGCTTTATTGGCAATGCTGTTTGTATCATCTTGTGGGCTTTTTACAAAAAAACAACGTCCACGTATAGTAATAGGTGTAGTAATAGACCAAATGAGATGGGACTATTTGCAACAATTCAAAGGGCTATATGGCAAGGATGGTTTTGTAAGGATAATGGATAAAGGTTTTTCTTGCAATGAAACTTATATCAACTATTTGCCTTCTTACACAGCGCCGGGGCATGCCAGTATTTATACAGGTTCTATACCTGCTATACATGGCATAGCTGGCAACGACTGGTATGACAAAACTAGCGGCATGCCAGTGTATTGCGTGGCAGACGACTCATCAGCACTTGTAGGTGTTAATGCTGAAGGGGCAGGAATGAGCCCTGTAAACATGCTAACTACAACCATAACAGATGAATTGAAGCTTGCCACATCGTTCAAATCGAAAGTATATGGCATATCATTGAAAGATAGAGGT
>CALRKH020000023.1:0-37091 GCA_943367855.1 Asaia bogorensis
CGATGTAAAACTTCGTTGGAGCTATAACGCAGCATTCTGGTTATGGATTATAGATAACATCAAGGTAACAGCTACAGTTCCTGCTGCTACATATGCTTGGTCTGGTGGTTCCGATTTGTCTTGCAACACATGTACAAATCCTACTATCACTCCATCTAATAGTGGCACACAGATTTACAATGCATCTGGTGTTAGTAGCCTTGGTTGCACTACTTCTATACCTGTTACTATCAATGTTAATCCTTTGCCAGCCGTTATCGGTGGAAACCACGAGGTTTGTGTAGCTAGCACTACTACACTTACAAATGCTGATGCTGCTGGTACATGGTCTAGTAGCAATACATCGGTAGCTACTATCAATGCTACTACTGGTGTTGTCACTGGTATTGCACAGGGTACTACAATTATCACATACACACTGCCTACTACTTGTATTCGCACTTCTATTGTTACAGTTCACCCATTGCCAAATGCTATAACAGGTATAGCGGTAGTTTGCGAGGGTCTAAATACTTCTTTAGCTAATACTACAGCTGATGGTACTTGGAGTTCTACTAATACAGCAGTAGCTACTATAGATGCTAGTGGCATAGTAACAGGCATTGTAGCTGGCACTACCAATATTTCTTATACACTTGCTACTGGTTGTGCTAGTGTTCAAGAGCTTACTGTCAATCCATTACCTGCCGATATCACTGGTACTACCGAGGTATGTAAAGGTTTAACTACTACTTTGTCTAATACAACACCTGATGGTACTTGGTCTAGTAGCAATACATCGGTAGCAACAATAAATGCTACTGGAATAGTAGAGGGTATTGTTGCAGGCTCAGCTACTATAACTTATACGCTACCAACAGGATGTATTAAAACCACGTTGGTTACAGTACATCCGCTCCCAGCTGCTATCACTGGCACATTGCAAGTGTGCGAAGGTTTAACTACAGCTCTTGCCGATGTTACACCAGATGGTACTTGGTCTAGCAGTAATACCACTGTAGCTACTATAGATGCAAGTGGAGTAGTATCTGCTATTTTAGCTGGTAATACCACTATCACTTATACTTTGCCTACAGGTTGTATTGCTACTGAAATTGTTACTGTCAATCCACTTCCTGCCGATATTACTGGCACGTTCGAAGTATGTGAAGGGCTTACAACAAATCTTAGCAATACTACTGCCGATGGAACATGGTCTAGCAGTAACACTTCTATTGCTAGTGTCGTTAGCACTACAGGAGTGGTAACTGGCAATGTATTTGGCACAGCTACAATAACTTATACATTACCTACAGGTTGTATCAAAATTTCAAATGTTACAGTCAATCCATTGCCTGCCAACATCACAGGTACAATGCAGGTGTGCGAAGGCTTAACTACAACTTTGAGCAATGCTACACCAGACGGTGTTTGGTCTAGCAGCAACACATCTATTGCAACAATAGATGCTTCTGGTATTGTTACTGCAAATGTTGCTGGCACTACTATTATTACTTACATGCTACCTACTGGTTGTATCAAAACAACTATAGTCACAGTAAATCCACTACCTGCTACTATAGCTGGTACACTTCAGGTTTGCGAGGGTTTAACTACATCCTTAACAAATACTTCTGCTGGTGGCACCTGGTCTAGTGGTCTTACTTCTGTAGCTACTATCAATGCTACATCTGGTATACTTACGGGCGTGATAGCTGGTTTTGCTCCTATTACCTACACATTACCTACAGGTTGCATCAACACTACTTTGGTTACGGTTAATCCATTGCCAAATGCAATCTCGGGTATAATGGAAGTATGTGAAGGTCTTACAACTACCTTGAATAATACTACAGCTTTAGGTACTTGGAGCTCTGGTGTTACTTCAGTAGCTACTATCGATGTATTGACGGGTACTGTTACAGGACACACTGCTGGTACTACCATCATCACTTATACGTTACCAACAGGTTGTATTGCTACGGCTATTATTACTGTCAATCCGTTGCCAGCTACTATTACAGGTGTTGCAGAGGTTTGTCAGGGGCTTACTACCACTCTAGCAAGCACCACCCCAAGCGGTGTGTGGATTAGTGACAATACTACTGTAGCAGCTATCGATGTATTATCTGGTGTTGTAACTGGTGGCATAGCAGGCACTGCAAATATCACTTATGTTCTTGCTACTGGTTGTCAGCAAACTAAACAAGTCACTGTTCATCCTACTCCGGCTTCTATAACTGGTGTCGATCAGGTTTGCGTTGCTTCTTCAATAACATTAAGCAATATAGATCCACTTGGTACCTGGTCTTCTGGCAGCACTTCGGTAGCCACTATCGATGCAGCTACTGGTATATTAACGGGTGTTGCAGCTGGTAGCACTATAGTTACATATACGCTGCCTACTACTTGTATCAATACTATGGCTATTACAGTTCATCCACTGCCAGTTGTTCAGTCTATTAATGGTGGTGGTAGCTATTGCGCTGGTGGTTCTGGTGTAGCAGTTGGGTTAGTAAATTCAGAATTAGGCACTACTTATACGCTATACATGGGTACTACAGTTATGGGTACTCAGGTAGGTACAGGTGCATCTATATCATTTGGTTCATACACAGCCGCTGGCACATACTCAGTTAGTGCTGCTACTTCTTTCGGTTGCACATTGCCAATGACAGGTACTGTTTCTGTGTCTATTATACCACTGGTTACTCCTGCTGTTTCATTAAGTGTTGCTCCTGGCGATACAGTTTGTGCCGGTACTAATACTTCATTTGTAGCAACCCCTACAAATGGTGGCACAACTCCTACTTACGTATGGTCGGTTAATGGTTCTCTCGTTACAGGCACAGGAGATAGTTATGCTTATGTACCTGCAAATGGCGATATTGTATCAGTAACAATGACAAGCAGCGAGGCATGCCCAAGTCCTGCTACAGCTTCTGCCAACAGAAACATGGTTGTAGTATCAAACGAAACACCTGTAGTTACCATAGCAGTTGGTCCTAATGATACTTTGTGTCAAGGTTCTACAGCAGTTTACGGTGCTACTTCACTCTTCGGTGGCGACGCTCCAGTTTATACTTGGTTCAAGAACGGAATTACTACGGGTATTACTGGTAATGTTTATTCTTACATTCCACTTGATGGGGATGTTATTACTGCTCAACTAAACAGTAATTACCGTTGCCCAATAGTAAACAATGTTAATAGTAATGCCATCACAATGCAGATTGACAGTATATATATACCTGCAGTTATAGTTACTCCAAATACAGGTTTATCTATCCGTACTGGTCAAACTGTTGTGTTTACGGCTACTGTTGCTAACGCTGGTACAAATCCTACTTATCAATGGATACGCAATAGCACATTGATAGTTGGTGCTACTACCAATACTTGGACTTCAAACACTATTGCAAACAATGACTCTGTTAGTTGCGTTGTATATGGTACTGGCGATTGTTCATACTTATCGTTCAATTCTATAATCATGAAGGTGACTAATGGCATCGTAGAAACAAACACTGATTGGGATGTGAAAATGATGCCTAATCCAAATGCTGGTGATTTCACAGTTACAGGTACATTAGCTCAGGTTGGTAGCTCTGATGTAAACTTCGAAGTTATAGATATGTTAGGTCATGTGGTTTACAAAAACACTGTTACTACTAAGTCTGCTACTTTCTCCGAAAAAGTGAAATTGAGTAACACTTTGGCAAATGGTATGTATATGTTGAATGTTCGTTCTGGTTCCGATGTCAAATCATTCCATTTCGTTCTTCGTCAGTAATTATCATTAATCACTATTTGGTTATTGTGCAGTCCCAACCCCTCCAGGTTGGGACTGCTTTATTAATTCCCTTTACTTTGCACAATGGCTGAACAAGGCGCACTCTTTAAGGTATTTTCCGTAGCTCGCATTATTTTGTATCCATTCGCACTTTTATATGGTGCTTTATTATGGTTGCGAAACAGAATGTATGATGCTGGTTTCTTTTCCTCAGTTCGCTTCAGTGTCCCTGTTATTGCAGTCGGCAATCTATCTACTGGTGGCACTGGCAAGACACCTCATGTGGAGTACATCATTCGTTTACTACAATACAGATATCGTGTTGCCACTATGAGTCGGGGCTACAAAAGACGCACCCAGGGTTTTGTATTGGCAGATGCTAATGCCAATGCATTAAGAATAGGCGATGAACCTATGCAATATTTCATGAAGTATCCTGATATAGCTGTCTCGGTTGCCGAAGAGCGCATCACAGGTATTCCCATGCTATTACAACGCCGCCCATATACCGATGCTATTTTGCTCGACGATGCCTATCAGCATCGTTCTGTAAAAGCAGGTCTCAATATACTAATCACAGATTATGCCCAACCTTTTTACAACGACCATGTGCTCCCATTTGGTGGACTCAGAGAAAGTAGAAAAGCTGCTAATAGGGCAGATGTTATTGTAGTTTCAAAATGCCCCCCTAAATTGGGCTTTGAAGAGGCAAAGGCCATTGCTAGTCAAATCTCAAAATACAGTTCCAAGCCAGTTTTCTTCACTAGCCTTCATTATGGTCAGAGTTATAACCTCTTTACTGGCTTACCTTTCGACCTCGCCAATACAAACGTTGTTTGTGTTTGTGGTATAGCTCGCCCAGAACCTTTGGTTGCTTATATCGAGCAGCAGGCAAATGCTGTACATTTACTACGTTACAACGATCATCATTATTTTGTTAACTCAGATTTAGAAGAAATCAAACAAACATTCACCAATTGGGAGCAACCCAACAAAGTCATAGTTACAACCGAAAAAGATGCCACACGCCTACATTTGCATAAAGACAAACTAGCAACTTGGGATATGACTATAGTTGTTGTGCCCGTCGAGGTTTATGTACTTTTCAATCAGGCCGAACAATTCAATGCGCTTATCGATAATTATGTAGAGACTACAATCGCAAAAAACAATCAGGCTTTCGGCTTCAACGAGTCTATCGAGATTATTGAATAGCGTTTATTTGCCCTCAATGATTTGATTAACTTTCCCAGCTTCATCGCTTTTATTGCTGCTTTCACTCTTCATCAGTGTACCTATTAGTATCATCAGCCCTATACCCAGCAAGCATGCTGCCGATATCCTTTGAATGATGATTGTTGTTCTCACTGTCAACCATTTCTTTATCTTTTCAGCTAGAAAAACTTTAGCAAAGTCTATACCCAATATAATGATCAATGCCGTTGTAAATAATATAAAACGGTAGTATCCGTCTTTATTGGCTATTACTGTTACAGCTCCCAGCCATGTTATCAATACTCCAGGGTTCAAGGTATTGATCAAAAAGCCACTCAACCATATTTTGGCTACATCTCCTGTGCTTATCGTTAGTTGTGGGGCCGATGGCCTTTTAGGTTTTATCTTTCTCAATAAGCCCGATAAGCCTATACCCATCAATGCAAGTGCTCCACCTATAGCTATCACTCTTTCATATACCTGTATCTCTTGCAGAAATGATGCAGCTACATTAGCCACAGTTACATACAATATATCACTTACCGATACCCCAAGCACAAAAGCCAGCCCAGCTTTATAGCTGAAAGACAGGCTGTATCTAATAATAGCAAATAGGGTAGGGCCTACAGATATTGCCATAAATAAACCTACCAGTACTCCTTTTATTATCGCATCTGTCAACCCCATATCTTGGCAAGTTAATAAAAATTATACCTGCTCAATACTGCTAGCTTCCGTATGGTTACATTCCACTATCTTTGCCATCCTTTTTTATCCAACCATTAAAAATTTATAGAGTAGTAGTATGATGCAACTCTCTGGTCAAACCAACTTTTATAAAGGCAAAGTGCGTGATGTTTATACAATCAATGACAAATTCTTAGTCATGATTGTTAGCGACCGTATCTCTGCTTTCGATGTTGTACTCCCCAAACCAATTCCATATAAAGGTCAGGTACTCAATCAAATTGCAGCTCAGTTCCTACAGGCTACAAGAGATATTGTTCCCAATTGGTTGTTGTCTACACCCCTGCCCAATGCATCCATTGGTTACAAATGCAGCACTTTCCCTGTCGAGATGGTGGTAAGAGGCAATCTTACTGGTCATGCTTGGCGCACTTACAAAAGTGGCAAAAGAGAGCTTTGTGGTGTGCCATTGCCCGATGGCATGAAAGAAAATGACTTCTTCGAAACACCTATCATTACCCCTACTACCAAGGCGCACGAAGGTCATGATGAAGACATCTCTAAAGAAAAAATCATAAGCTCAGGTCTGGTATCCAAAGAAGAATACGAACAACTCGAAAAATACACTTTAGCATTGTTCGAACGTGGTAGAGAAATGGCTAAAGATAGAGGGCTCATTCTCGTAGATACTAAATACGAATTCGGGAAAATTGGCGACACCATTCATCTTATTGATGAAATCCATACGCCAGACTCTTCCAGATATTTCTATATCGAAGGTTACGATGAACGCCAAAAGAAAGGTGAACCTCAAAAACAACTATCAAAAGAGTTTGTTCGCGAGTGGTTAATGGCTAATGGCTTTCAAGGTCAGGAAGGACAACTAATTCCCGAAATGACTGAAGAAGTTGTTGGTAGCATCTCCGAGCGTTACATTGAGCTTTATGAAGTTGTAACAGGAAAAACCTTCATCAAACACGATATGAATTATGCCGAAGTCCAACATAAGTTGGAAGAAGCATTAGCTCAATTGTAATAAACATTTACTTTTCATATGCGAGACACTACTAACATAGCGTCTCGCATTTTTTTTGCTTATTACTTTTTCCTTTTCATCAGCACGGCTGCACTTATCAAAGACATCAATATACCTACAGGCAATATTTCCATATACGTATACATGCAGAAGTATACAGGGTTCTTATAGTCTTCCTTCATCGTCTCCAACTCTGCAATCTTTGCTGCTTTAATTTTATCACTTTTCCCCGATGCTTTTATTTGTTCTGTACTTCTTGCCACATATTTATCCATAAAGTCGGGCATTTGGGTTTTGTATATTATACCCCAAGTTGCAACATACATGGTAGATGTTATAATGGATATATATAGCCCAATCAAAAACGCTCTGCCAAAACTAATTATTCCACCTCCTTCTTTTGTTCTATACTTTTTTACTGCTACAAATATTAGCGAGAACGCTAGAAACATAGATGCAAAACCTATGTACATACTATTGTCGTCACATCCATCCTTGCTGTAGTTCCAAAACATAGATGCCGACATAAGCAAAGAGCTTATTGTTCCAGATACCAGACCAAATTGTAATACGATTTTTTTCATGCTTTATTATTTGTTTGTTGAAGCACAAATTTGCTATCTCACACCTACTTTCCACTCATACTTTCGGGTGATTTTTACTTTTTAGCCTCACCTTTCCGCATTATTCATATCCTTTCTGGCTACTTTTTAGCTTTTATGGCAATATCCCTATTTGCCTACCTTTCTCTATTGCCTGTGTTCGTCTGCGCACATCCATTTTCATAAATATGTTAGAGCAGTGAGTTTTAATCGTGTGCTCCGACAAATACATTGCTTCGCCTATTTCCTTATTACTTTTCCCCTTAGCCATCCATTCCAATACTTCATACTCTCTAGCACTAAGTTCTGTTTTTTCCAGTGCATGCTTATTAATTACAAATGGCGCTACACTGATATTTTGTTCTGCTACAAGCACTATCACTTCCCGTTCCACTATCATAGGCTCTATTTTTGGCTTCATCAAGTTCCTCGTCAGCCACATACCCAATCCAGTAAATAATATTGCCATTAATCCTGAATACAAATCATAGTCGTCATCCATAACAAGGTACGATGCCTCTAGCCATTTCATAATCAGCATCAGTCCTGCCAGTACTACTCCATACAGCAATGATTGCCTATATATGTAAGGTAACTTTGTCAACATATTTATTTTTCTATAAAAATAGAAAGAGAGACTACATTTTCATAGCCTCTCTTTCCTATTGCACAATTTTTTACCTAATTACAAATTACCTCTTTTCGCTTGTTCTCTTTCTATAGATTCAAACAATGCTTTGAAATTTCCTGCACCAAAACTTTTAGCACCTTTTCTTTGTATAATCTCAAAGAAAAGGGTAGGGCGATCTTCTACAGGTTTTGTAAACAGTTGCAGCAAATATCCATCTTCATCACAGTCCACCAATATGCCTAGCTCTTGCAGTGGCGCAATGTCTTCATCTATTTTTCCTACGCGGTTGGGTAAGTCTTGATAATATGCATTAGGTGGTGCATCCAGAAACTCTACACCACGTGCCATCAGAGCTTTCACTGTTGCCACTATATCATTAGTTGCTATGGCTACGTGTTGCACACCTTCGCCTTCATAATACTCCAGATACTCTTCAATTTGCGATTTCTTTTTGCCTTCAGCTGGCTCATTTATCGGAAATTTCACAAAACCATTACCATTACTCATCACCTTACTCATCAGTGCAGAGTATTCAGTATTGATTTGCTTATCGTCAAACGACAATATATTCACAAAACCCATTACGTCTTCATACCATTTTATGGTAGGGTTCATTCTATTCCATCCCACATTGCCTACACAATGGTCCACATAGAGCAAACCACAATCTGTTGGATTGTATTTAGACTTCATCTCCTTATACCCTGGCATAAAGATACCTTTATAGTTCTTCCGCTCCACAAACATATGAACGGTTTCTCCATAAGTATATATGCCACTCATGCGCACTTCTCCATGTTCATCAGTTAGTGTCACAGGCTCCATATACGATTTTGCTCCACGCGCCATCGTTTCTTCGTAAGATTTATAGGCATCGTCCACCCATAGTGCCAGCACCTTTACGCCATCACCATGTTTTTTCACATGCTCCGATATAGGGTGCTCCGACATCAATGCGGTTGTCAATACCAATCTTATTTTTCCTTGTTGCAATACATAAGAGGCTCTGTCTCTTACTCCAGTTTCAGGGCCAGCATACGCCAGCGATTGAAAACCAAAAGCAGTTTTATAATAATGTGCAGCTTGTTTTGCATTACCTACATAAAACTCTACGTAGTCCGTACCGTTTATGGGTAGAAAATCTTGTGCCTGCTGCATTTTTTGGCTTACCGAAAGCGTATCCATTTTTGTTTATTTTTCTCTTTTTTTTTGTACTTAATAATAGTTGAGGTAATCTTCATATTGTACTGATAATCAACAGCTTATGCTATTTGCTCAGCCAGCTATATACGTATGTGTCATCTTCTATACCTATAGCATCTTTTGTTAGTTTCAGTGGGTGAAACGTATCCACCATCACCGCTAGTTCTTGTGTTTCTTTTGCGCCTATGCTTTTCTCCACTGTACCTGGGTGCGGTCCATGTGGTATGCCCGCAGGGTGCAATGTTATCATGCCTCGCTCCACATTTTTTCTGCTCATAAAGTCACCATCCACATAATACAATACTTCGTCGCTATCTATATTGCTGTGGTTATATGGCGCAGGCACTGCCAGCGGATGATAATCAAACAATCTTGGTACAAATGAACATATAACGAAGTTATGCGCATCAAATGTTTGGTGCACTGGTGGTGGTTGATGTACTCTGCCAGTTATTGGCTCAAAATCATGAATACTAAGCGCATACGGATATTCACATCCATCCCAACCCACTACGTCAAATGGGTGATGCTCATACCAAATAGGATAAAGCAAACCCTTTTTCTTAACTTGTATCAGAAACTCACCTTTCTCGTCTATTGTTTGCAGGTTCTCTGGCTTCCTTATGTCTCGCTCACATACTGGAGAGTGTTCCAGTAATTGTCCATATTTACTTAGGTATCTTTTAGGGAAAGTTACAGGGCTAAAAGACTCTATAATAAACAGGCGGTTATTTTCATCTGCAAATTCTATTTGGTATATAGTCCCTCTTGGTATCACTAGGTAGTCGCCATAACCAAAAGTTAGTTGACCATATTGTGTTTTCAGCGTGCCAGTACCTTCATGCACAAATATTACCTCATCAGTATCTGCATTTTTATAAAACACATTGCCTACTAAACCTTTTAACGGAGCAGCCAGTGTTAGCATCACATCATTGTTAAACAATACTGTTTTTCTGCTTTTTAGATAGTCGGCCTCTGGCTTCACTTTAAAACCTTTGAAACTTCTGTGTTTCAATATGTTTTCTGTAGCCGCTACAGGTGCCACATCTATTGGCTCCTCAGTTCTCAATATTTGTGTTGGTGGGTGTATGTGATAAAGCAAAGAATAGTTAGAGGAAAAACCCTCAGTGCTAAACAACTGCTCAGAATATAAGCCACCATCTGGCTTTCTAAATTGTATATGACGCTTTTTAGGTATCGATCCTAGAGAATGATAATGAGGCATTGGAGATGATTTTATTCCAAATTTAGTAAATATTACCTACTGCTTTGGCTTGCAAAGATAACCTCTATTTTACACCTCCCACAACATTTACACCAATCATTTACCGCATTTGCCAAGCTCTTTTGTCCTTTCGCCACATACTTTAGTCTATCGCTTTCCCATCTTTAGCTCTTTATCATAGCATATTGTAGCTTCATGTTTCCATATTCAGTTTATCCTTGCTATTTTTGAGCAGGTACATATCATATCTTATGTCTAGCAAACAAACCAAAAAGAATCAACCCGTTGCTCAACCCAAAGCAGTAACTCCCCAACAGCATGTTACCGCTGCTACTACAGCAGTGCAGGCCAGTCAGTTTTCTTTGCGAAACTTGTGTATTCTTTTAGGTATCATTTCTATCGGCATATATATCAACACCATCTGGAATGGTTTTGTTATGGACGATGTCATGGTGCTCAAAGACAACAGATATGTTCAAAAAGGCTTCGATGGCGTTGCCGAATTAATGGCCACACCACACATGAGGGGATATCTTATTATCCCCAATGACCTTTATCGTCCTTTTTCTCTGGTTGCTTTTGCTATAGAATATGGCCTGTTTGGTCTAGCCCCCAAAGTCCATCACCTTTTCAATCTTTTATATTACGCAGGTTGCAGCATCATGCTTTTCCTGTTTATGGATAAGTTTTTCGATCGCAAGCGCACGGCATTGGCTTTTCTCACAGCACTCATTTTTGCTGTTCATCCCATACATACCGAGGTTGTAGCTAATATCAAGAGCCGAGATGAGTTAATGAGTTTCTTCTTTGGTTTCTTAGCACTCAATCTATATGCCAATTACATGAAGCAAGGCAAAATGTTACAACTCATTTTGGGAATTGTATCTTTTTATTTAGCCATCATTTCCAAAGAGACAGTTATTGCTTTCGTAGGGCTCATACCGCTTATCTTCTTCATTTATATAGATGGCGATAAAAAAAGAGCTTCATTAATTTCAGTTGGCTCGCTTGTCGCATTCCTCATTTTTATGGGCGTTAGATCTTCAGTGCTCAATACTTACGATGCCAACCAACCAGCTGCCACAGTCGAGTTTATAGACAATGCACTTGCTGGTGCGCCCGATTTTGTACTCACTGGTGCCCAGGTATTCACTACCAAAGTGGTAGTTATGGGTCATTATTTGAGGCTAATGTTCTTGCCTTATCCTTTGCTTAGCACTTATTCATACAATGCTATTCCTTTTTCTAGTTTTGCCGACTATCGTTTTTGGTTGTCTTTACTTGCCTATGGTGGCATATTCTATGCCATGGTCACTCGTTTCAAAAAAGATAAAAAAGACCCTTGGGTTTTTGCCATCATTTTCTTCTTGGCTACCATATTTTTATTCTCCAATTTCCCTTTCCTCATGGGGGCAGAGTTAGCAGAGCGTTTCGCTTTTTTTGCATCAGTTGGGGCTTGTTTAGCGCTAGCTTTAGCATTAGAAAAATGGGTTTTGAAAGCTACGCTCGAAAATATAGACCAGTTAAAAACTGGCAAAATGCTCACCGTGCTTGTACCATTAGTCGTTTTATTTGGCGGTTGGACATTTGCTAGGGGAGGAGAGTGGGAGAGTAATGTATCGCTTTATCGAGCCGATTTAAGTCGCTCACCAAACGACGTAAGGTTATATCATAATCTAGGCTCAGCTTTGGCCGAAGAACTTTACGAAATAGAACCAGACTCCACCAAAAAGAAGGCAATTGATCAGGAAGCACTCGGCTATCTTAGAAAAGGTGTCGAAATCTACCCAGGTTACTCTAGTTTATACGTTGAAATGGCTCGCATCTACGACCGTAATAAAGTGTACGATTCAGCAGTTAAGTACAACTCTTTAGCGCTTAAACTCTATCCTACAGACTTTACTGCCAACAACAATATGGGTAGTGTTTTGCTTACATCGGGTCGATATCGCGATGCTATCCCTTATTTCAAGATTGCAATGGAGTCAAATCCAAACTTCAAATATGCTTTTATCAATATTGCTCGTTGCTACACTCAGTTGCAACGCTACGATTCTGCCATTTACAATTATCACCGTCTTAGAGAGTTCGACCCTCAAAATATTGATATAGCTGCCGAGTTAGGCACTGCTCATTTTATGCTCAACAATTACGACTCTGCACAGTATTATTTTAAACTAGTTCTTCAGGTTCGCCCAGACGATGCCAATATGATAAATAACATTGGCGCAATTTTGCTCAATAACAAAAAATATGCAGAAGCAGCTGAGTATTTCAAGAAGGCAGTAACACTCAATCCCAACTATCTCAACGGTTACTCCAATCTTGCAAAGAGCTATTATTTCTCCGGCCAATATGCAGCAGCTATCGATATCATAAACAAAGAGATGCAGATTGACCAACAAAACTCAATAAAGGACATTCCATACATAGCGCTTTCTTATCAAAAAATGGGCAATATGGCCGAAGCTAAAAAATGGGAAGGTATATCACGTCAGTATTATTCCAACTTTACTTTGGAGTGATAAATTGTTGATTTTCAATGAGTTATAGGCCTTATTGTATGTTATTTCTGTTGTGTTGGCTGCTCTGGTTCATGCAATAATCATGTTATGTTTTACTTAGTACTGAAGATGGCCATCACTAGCTAGGTGCTGGCAATTTATCTCAATATCATCACCATTATAGGTGTTGCATCTACTACTTTCATTACCTTTGCACCCATGCCAAAGATATCTACGCGTGGCACTTTGATGCCACCTTCGCCCATAAGGAAACTCGTGCCGTTTGCCGATGCTGCCAAAAAAAAAGGTACTAAAGTTTACCACCTCAATATTGGTCAGCCCGATATAGAAACACCAAAAGCTATACTCGATGCTGTAAAAAATACCAATATGAAAGTATTGGAATACAGCCCTAGTGCAGGTTTCGATTCTTACAGAAACAAACTAGTCGAATACTACAAGAGAAACAATATAGAGGTCACTCCAGCCAATATCATTGTTACTACAGGTGGTTCCGAGGCTATATCTTTTGCCATACTTTCTTGTATGGACCCAGGCGACGAAATCATTATTCCTGAGCCATTCTATGCCAATTACAATGGTTTCTCCACTAGCTCTGGTGTCAAGGTGGTGCCCATACCATCATCTATAGATACTGGTTTTGCTTTGCCTCCCATAGCCGATTTCGAAAAGGCTATCACGCCACGCACCAAAGCAATAATGATTTGCAACCCTAACAACCCTACTGGTTATTTATACAGTGCCCAGGAGTTAGATGTTTTAAAGGAGATCTGTCTCAAGCACGACTTATTTCTCTTCAGCGATGAAGCTTATCGTGAGTTTTGCTACGATGGTCGCAAGCATATTTCAGCACTTTCTATCCCAGGTTTAGAAAATCATGCCATCTTACTCGATACTATTTCCAAACGATATAGTGCTTGTGGTGGTCGCATCGGTGCATTTGTTACCAAAAATATGGAGGTTATCTCCGCAGCTATGAAGCTGGCTCAGGCTCGCCTTAGTCCACCTTCATTTGCACAAATATTAGGCGAGGCCGCAGTTGATTTACCTGCCGACTATTTCGATGCTGTTCATGCAGAGTACAATGCTCGTCGCGATTTATTGGTAAGCCGCCTGCAGGCTATGGCTGGTGTTAAGTGCCCATTGCCAGGCGGTGCATTTTATGCTATAGCTCAGTTGCCAGTAGACAATGCTGAGAATTTTTGTCAATGGTTACTCGAAAGTTTCTCTCACAATGGCGCTACAGTAATGATGGCTCCAGCAGCGGGCTTCTATGCCACTCCAGGTATGGGTATCAACGAGGTCCGTTTGGCTTATGTACTCAATACAAATGCTATCAATGGTGCTATGGATTGCCTCGATGCTGCAATTCGTGAATATCAAAATACAGTTATGACAGCAAAAGCTGTTGTTGCCGATCAACTTTAGTACTTCATGCAGTTATTATAACTACAACGCCCGACTTTGATAGCCGGGCGTTGTTATTTTATACTCTTTCTTATTATCCCTTCTTTATAGCAGCAATACCAGGTAGTTCTTTACCTTCAAAGAACTCTAGCATAGCTCCACCACCAGTAGATACATAACTCACCTTATCCGCAAGTGCAAATTTGTTTACAGCAGCTACGCTGTCACCACCACCTACTAGCGAAAACGCTCCATTGGCAGTTGCAGCAGCTACAGCTTCAGCTATAGCTTTAGTTCCACCTTGGAAAAGTTCCATTTCAAAAACCCCCATTGGGCCATTCCATAATATAGTTTTCGATTTTGCTATCGCTGCTGCAAATGCTGCTATTGCCTTAGGGCCTATATCTAGTCCCATCCATCCACTTGCTATATTGTTGCTATCAGCCACATTGGTATTAGCCGCTGCGTCAAATTTATCAGCCAAAAGACTATCTACTGGCAAGTGTATAGTTACACCTTTTGCTTTAGCCTTTTCTAGCAGGTCTAATGCCATCTCCATTCTGTCATCCTCACATAGAGAGTTACCTATGTTGCCACCTTGTGCTTTGAAGAACGTATATGCCATTCCTCCACCTATTATGATGTCAGTAGCTTTGTCTAGCAGATTCTCTATAATAAGTATCTTGTCCGACACTTTTGCACCACCAATTATAGCTATAAATGGTTTTTGTGCATTATTCATCACTTGTTCAGCAGCGTGCACTTCTCCTTCCATCAGCAGGCCAAACATTTTTGATTCTTTACCAAAAAAGTCGGCTACTATAGCAGTAGATGCATGTGCTCTATGTGCAGTCCCAAAAGCATCATTTACATATACAGTTCCATAGGTAGATAGCTTTTGTGCAAATTCTCTATCACCTTTTTCCTCCTGTTTGTAGTATCTCAGGTTTTCTAGCAGCAGCACCTGTCCTGCTTCCAGTCTGGCAGCTTTAGCGGCCGCATCTTCGCTGATACAATCATCAGCAAAAATTACATCTATACCAAGTAGGGTAGAGAGGTGTTTGGCCACAGGCAGCAAGCTAAAGTCAGCTAGTGTAAGGTGTGGTTTTTTCTCTATGTCTTTTAGTGGTCTGCCCCAGTGGCTCATTAGCACTATGCTACCACCATCAGCTAATATCTTTTTTAATGTTGGCAATGCAGCTTTTATGCGTGTATCATCAGTTATAACGCCATTTTTTATGGGCACGTTAAAGTCTACACGTACCAATGCTTTCTGCTTAGAAAAATTGTAATCCGAAAATTGTGACATTCTTCTTGAATTTGTAATTGGTCAAAAATACAAAAGCCTCCGATAGGAAGGCTTTTGTTATTAAGTATTATCAAAAAACTATTTGCTAATCAAACCAGCAAAATATTTCACAGTGCGAACCAGTTGGCTCACATAGCTCATTTCGTTGTCATACCAGCTTATAGTTTTCACTAGTTGAGTGTCACCAGCTGTTATTACTTTAGTTTGTGTAGCGTCAAACAATGAACCGAAAGAGGTACCTATAATGTCGCTGCTCACTATTTCATCTTCATTATAGCCAAAGCTTTCATTTGCAGCCGCCTTCATTGCTGCATTTATTTCTTCAGCACTTGTTTTTGCACCTAGTACACAAACAAGCTCAGTAAGAGAACCCGTTATTGTTGGTACACGTTGAGCCGAACCATCAAGTTTACCTTTCAATTCTGGCAATACAAGTCCTATTGCTTTGGCAGCGCCAGTTGAGTTAGGTACTATGTTGGCAGATGCTGCACGTGCACGGCGAAGGTCACCCTTTGCATGAGGAGCATCTAGAGTGTTTTGGTCATTAGTATAAGCATGCACTGTAGTCATCAAGCCTGTAACGATACCATATTTATCGTTCAGCACTTTCGCCATTGGTGCCAGGCAGTTAGTTGTGCAAGATGCGCAGCTGATTACTGTTTCAGAACCATCTAGTATGTCATGATTCACATTGAAAACTACAGTTTTCATATCGCCAGTTGCCGGTGCCGATATTACTACACGCTTAGCGCCTGCAGTGATGTGTGCTTCAGCTTTCTCTTTATCAGTAAAGAAGCCTGTACACTCCAATACTACATCTACTTCATGTGCACCCCAAGGTATTTGTGCTGGGTCTTTCTGTGCGTAGATTTTTATTTCTTTACCATTTACTGAGATAGAGCTATCAGTATGAGTAACTTCTTGGTTAAAGCGTCCTTGTGCTGTATCATATTTCAGCAGGTGCGCCAATACGTTAGGCTTTGTTAGGTCGTTGATGGCTACAACTTCTATACCAGCCATGTCAAATATTTGGCGGAATGCAAGGCGGCCAATACGGCCAAAACCATTGATGGCTACTTTTACTGTATTCATTTCTAAAGATTGAATTTGAAGCGTTTTTTAAAATTTGCGCAAAGGTAACAAAATAATAAAGACGATTAATCAGTTTCACACCCTTAAGTTTTCATCATGCACTGCTTATTGCTTGGCATTTATTCTTTGAATTCTATTTGTCCTATAATTTACATTATGTTAAGTAGATAAAGCCGATATAAATATAGCTCTACATACACACGCACATAGAGCTATTATACTCATTACCCTTTAAATCTTATCTCTTTACCACATTCTTAGTTGATAACAACCTTTTCCCTACTCACTCCCTCGTTCGTTATTATTTCTACTAGATACATCCCAGTCGCCAATCCATCTACATCCACACTAATCGCATTCGGTCCGTAGTTTGTTTTTATGTAGCTGTTTTTTATGGTTCTTCCTTTATTATCTCTTATAGTCACACTCCCGCTTCCTCCGGTCTTTGCCAGTATATTAATATTCAACTTACCCTTCGCCGGATTCGGAAATACAGTTGTGTTAAGCTGGCTACTGGTCGCATTCGCAACCTTTGTTGGTGGTATACCTAATGCTGCATTTATTGCAGCTCTCAGTGTATCTGTGTTCACCATGTCGTTAAATATACCATACACCTTATGGTCACTTCCTCCTATCACCACTATCTTGGGCATCCCAGGCGTGCCATATTGGTGTTGCACAAAATCCGAATCAGAAAATGTAGGCATGATATACAACCCATTACCATTCCTCCATCCAGTCAATAACGGACAGTCGTTGTCGCCTTCATCATCTGCCAGCCACATATGCACACGTCCAGGGAAAGTTGAAGCATAGCTTGTCACCACATCTTGTGTTTCCACGCTTGGCACCACACATCCTATGCATGGCATCACAAACGATATCACTATAATCTTCCCAGCATCTAGCTCCGAAAACAAATTGTAACTCACTCCCGCACAATCCAGCCCTTCAAAGTTGGTAGCTGTTGTTACTTGCGCTTGCACATTGTTTACTCCGCTGCTTATCATCATTCCTGCTGCTGCCAGCAATACCTTTAATTTCATAACATCAAATTTATGAAATTATATAGCAGCCATAGCAATTGCAACTAAAAGTGCACAAAATACCAATATCCTCAACAGGCCTAATATAAATCCAGCCATTGCCAACTCTCTATGCTTTTTACCTTTTTGCATGCCTATAGCACCAAATATCACAGCCATTATTCCTGTTGGCCCCAATATCCCAAATACAAAAGCTAATATCCCTTGCCAACCATCTTCACTTTTATCCCTGGTCCTTTTATTCCCATCATAGTTGCGGTCTCTTTCACTTGTCTCTTTTGCAGTCTCGGTTTTTGTGCTCACCGATGTTGTTGCATCAGTAATATTACCTACTTGCTCAGTTTGGGCTTTTACTACATATCCAGCATAGCTGTTGTTCACGCTTACAGACAATAATAAGCTGCACATCAATGCCGCACTCAAAAAGGATTTACGCATAAAGTTTGATAGTTAATTTTGATTGGTAAGCTCTTATAACGTACTAAGATACATTTTATGATATGTATCTTACGTTTTTTACTAAAATTACCGCCAAATCGTACGCTATTTACTGGCGCTTTCTTGTTTTCTCTTCGCCTTCTGCTTCTTTATCACAAATGACAATCCCTTGTAGGACAACTCTAGTGCCTTCCATTTCAGATAATTACCTAGCACCTCTCTAGCCACTTGCCTCAGCACTGCACCACCGTTCTCTTTCACCTTGTCTATCAGCGATTCTCCCTCTTCTTCATCAACTTCCTCAGCTGCTCTACCTCTTTCATCTTCATTCCCTTTACCCTCACTACCAGTAAACATTCCTGCCAGCGATCCCCCAAATTTCATTGCTATCGGCAATATCATCCCAGCCACACCTCCAGTCAGTTTCGATGATAGTAATCCAGTCAATCCACCAAGCGCTGTTGTTTTTACTGCTGCTACTATTTCATCACTTTTTATTAACCCTTCCTCTTCCAGTCTACTACGTTCAGCTTTCAGCCTGTTTATTTCCGCATGCAGTTCTGCTCTATTGTTTATCTTCTTTTTATACAGCTTCATCACATACTATTTTACAGGGTTGTTAGCTGCATTTGTTGGTTCAGTTATCTGCTCGTCATCTTCTTCTGCACCTATTTCATGCTCAGTTAGCACTTGTATAAAGGCATTCGAAAAGAACGTAGTTATTTTTCTTCTCAACAATACAAATACTACAAACAGACCTATATATATACCTGTCGTAAGAAAATATGCCCCCATCGGCGATACTCCAGCCGCTATAAACGCTTGTGCTATCCCAAAACCTATAAACAATATGATGCAACAAAAGACAAAGAGGCAAATGAGCGCAAACATAAAATAGCTCATCAGCCCCGATGTCCTGTCTATCAGGTTTAGTTTTAGCAGACTAACATTTACATTAATGTAGTTGTCTATCCGCTCCCTTACTTTGCCCCATAGGCTCATATTGCTAGCCTTTAGGTATGGTAAATGTCTTCTTCTAGCGACTCACCTTTTTTACCTAGTTTTTCCGCTAGGTTATTCAAGCCTTTTTTCACTTTGTCCATATCCTCTTTGCGCTTTTCTTTATCTGTAGCCAACAGATATCCTATGGCTACCCCTACCGCTGCGCCAGCTATTAGTGTGGCTACTGTACTGCTTACTTTCGACATAAAATAGTGATTTGTGTTAATTAGATACTTCTAACTATACAAAGATAGTGCCAAACCCTTTGTTTTTGGGTAACCTTCGTCAGCCTTAGTCAATTTTAGGCTTTTGTTAATACCCTACTTTATATAGTATCTGTTTGCTTCTATATATCGCTCCACAGCTTCTGGAACCAGATATTTTATTGACTTATTTTCCTTCAGTTGTCTCCTTATATAAGTAGCAGATATATGCAGCAATGGTGCATCCAATACAGTTAATTTAGCACCTAGTGTATCATCTATCTCAAACCCCGGTCTGTTGTATACTATTATAGAGTAGTTCGCCAGTAATTGCTCATAGTTTTTCCATCTATGTATGTTCTGAAAACTATCAGCTCCCATTATCACCGAAAAACGCTCCAGCGGAAACTTCTCCGACAGATACGTTAGCGTATCTATCGTAAACGAAGGTTTAGGTAATTGAAACTCAATATTACTCGCTCTGAACTTTGGATTGTCTTCAATAGCCAGATTCACCAAATGAAGCCTGTTAAATTCATTCAGCAAAGAGTGCGAATCCTTGAGCGGATTATGGGGCGATACCACAAACCATACCTTATCTACATCTGTATGGTTTACCACATGATTCGCTACTATTAAATGTCCTGTGTGAATGGGATTAAAGCTGCCGAAATACAACCCGATATGCATACCACAAAGCTACACAAAACACCAAATGCAAGCATTAATTTATCCGCTCTTTGCCAATAAAGTTATGCACAAAAAAGGGTAGCAATTTCTCGCTACCCTATCTATATATCTTATCTTCTACCAGGCATCATTCCGGGCATTCCTCCACCCATTCCTTTCATCTTATTCATCATGCCCATCATCTGCTTCATTTGCTCAAATTGCTTCATGAATGCATTTACCTCGTTGATGTTTTTACCACTACCCACAGCTATTCTCTTACGCCTGCTTACATCTATTACCTCAGGGTTTTTTCTTTCATATGGGGTCATAGAGTTAATGATGGCCTCTATACCCTTAAAAGCATCGTCAGATATATCTATATCCTTCACAGCCTTGCCTACTCCGGGTATCATAGCCAGCAGGTCTTTTATGTTACCCATCTTCTTTATCTGATTCAGCTGCTCTTTAAAGTCCTCAAAATCAAACTTATTGGCACGTATCTTCTTCTCTAGTTTTTTAGCCTGCGCTTCGTCAAACTGTGCTTGGGCACGCTCCACTAGCGTGGTTATATCACCCATGCCAAGTATACGTTGGGCCATACGCTCCGGGTAAAAGATGTCTAGTGCTTCCATCTTCTCACCCATACTCACAAACTTGATGGGCTTATTTACCGTATACGATATGGTTATTGCAGCACCGCCACGTGTATCACCATCTAGCTTTGTCAGCACCACACCTGTGTAGTCTAGTCGCTCGTTAAAGGCTTTTGCAGTGTTCACCGCATCTTGCCCAGTCATAGAGTCTACTACAAACAGTATTTCATTAGGGTTCACAGCGGCTTTTATATTAGCCACTTCGGTCATCATCACTTCATCTATGGCCAGTCGGCCTGCGGTGTCTATTATCACTACAGAGTTGCCGTTTTGTTTGGCATAGGCTATTGCATTTTGTGCTATCTCTACCGCATTTCTATTCTCAGGCTCTATGTGTACCGGCACATTTATTTGCTCGGCTAGCACACGTAGCTGCTCCATAGCCGCTGGTCTATATATATCCGCAGCTACTAGCAATGGTTTTTTGTTCCTTTTCGTATTCAGATAGTTAGCTAGCTTGCCCGAGAAGGTCGTTTTACCCGATCCTTGCAAACCTGCTATTAAGATTACTGTCGGTTTACCGCTCAGGTCTAGCTCTTTTTCGGTGCCGCCCATCAGCTCAGCTAGCTCATCCTTCACTATCTTCACCATCAGTTGCCCTGGGCTCACCGATGTTATTACTTTCTCACCTATAGCTTTTTCCTTTACTTTATCAGTAAACTCCTTAGCTATTTTATAGTTCACATCCGCATCCACCAATGCTCGCCTTATCTCCTTTACGGTCGTGGCTACATTGATTTCATTGATCTTTCCTTCACCTTTTAGCAGCTTAAACGCGGAGTCTAACCGCTCACTAAGATTATCAAACATATATTTATCGCTATATCGTCTTAAATAAGGACTGCGAAGTTACTGATAAAACCATTTATTAGTAAATCTCACAGCTCCTACTTCCTCTTTTCTATCCTCACTCTATGCTCGCTGCTATTTAGACAGGTCTTTCATATGTATTTGCGACAAAATGGCATGTTATTTATTCTTTGGCTGCCATAATGGCGTATTTATTCGTTTGGCAAACAGTTTGCATCACTCTTAGAAAACAATCAAAAAACTAAAAACTGAAAATTATGTACACAAAAAACTTCGGCATCATGCCACGCACAGTCAACGGATTAATGGATGAGCTTTTCTTCAATGGTGCTCACAGGCAAGAAGCTAATGCCCTCTATCAGGTTCCAGCCAATATTTTCGAGTCCGCTTCTGCCTATCAGTTGCAAATTGTAGCTCCTGGCCTTAAAAAAGAAGACTTCAATGTTGCAATCGATAAAAACCTCCTTTCCATCAGTTTCGAGCACAAAGACGAATTAAACGAGGCTGATAAAGATGGCAAATGGCTCAGAACAGAGTTTAAGCTTCGCTCATTCAAGCGTTCTTTCACGCTCAATGAGAAAATTGATACCGCAAACATCAATGCCAAATACGAAAATGGCATCCTCACAGTTGCGCTTCCCAAAAAAGAAGTGGTTGAGCCAACTAAGCAGATAATAGCTATCAACTAATAGCTCAAGCTCTGTGATAATAAAAAAGCGAACAAAAAATGTTCGCTTTTTTATTGCTATTTAGTTAAAGTTGGCTAATTTAGAACTCATAATATAGCTGTTTAGCCTACTTTTATGCTTTACAACTACCGTTTAAAAAGTTTTTCTACCGTTTACAAAAAATAGTTAACAAACTTTATGGTCATATCGTAATATTGATACGGCAAAGAAATTTTCCTTTCACTGTGGGAATATTTTCATGCTCAGCCCCTAACAAGTGGTACAGATTATGAAAACTAAACTAAAAGTCCGGACGCAATCTCGTTCGGACTTTTTTTTTTGCTAGGTATCATCTATTATCACCCTTACTTCTTCGCTTCTTTCATAGCGGCTACACACATATCCCTGTTTTCCGATGCTGCTTTATAGTCTGGTGCCTCCCCTAGCACTTTGTCAAACAATACAATTGCTTCTTGATAGCGGCCAGTTTTATAAAGTGCATATCCTTTATAATTCAGTATCACCACATTATCTGGTAGGTGGCTCAGTCCTTCATTTAGTATCTTTATTTCAGTAGCATAGTCGCCTTTTCTGTAGTATATCTCTGCCAGTGCCAGGTATGCATTCCTGTTTTTGGGTGCTAGTTGCTTTGCTTTGGTATACCATTTCACAGCCGTGTCTAGTTTTTCTTGCAATAAGGCCACATATCCTAGGCTATTCAGTATATCTGGTGTTGGCTGCACATGCTTTTTGGCAGAGTCCGCTATTTGTGCAGCTAGTTGCAGGTCATTTAGTGCCACTGCCGCATTTATCAGGTTCACATATGGGTAAGAGTAGTCTTTTTTCAACCTTATAGATTCCATTAGGTAGGTTACAGCAGGCCCTGCTTTCCCTTGTGCATACAGCATGTATCCCATATTATTCAGTGCCAGGTAGTGTCTGGGCTGTTCTGCTAGTAGCTCCTTGGCCATGCGTTCATCATTTTCCCAGTCACCCACTCGGGCCGTTGATATTCTGGCAAATAGTAGCACTATCATCACGCCTGCCACACTTGCCACCTTGCTAGCCCATTTCGCTATCTTCCCCCATTGCAACAGTTGCGCTATCCCTACCACTATCCCAAACAATAACCCCCAATAGCCAATGTAAGTATAGTGATCTGCCATTACAGACATTCCTGGCGATACTATCTGCAAAACCAGCAATATATTAATTGTAAAAAACGCAACACCCATTGCCACATAAGGAGCCTGTTTTCTATATTTCCATGCAGCTACTACTATACCCAAAGCTGGCAATATATATGCATAATAGATTACAGGCAGGTTTCCATTTTCCAACTCCGGATAAGGATAAAATATAGACATTCCACTAGGTACCACCAGCTTAGCATAATATTGCACATATGCATAGCAAGCTATCACTAGTCGTTGTGGCAGGTTGTGCACCTCTTGCATATGCTCATAACTACCTTGTCCCACTATGGTCACTATACCAATACCTACACTCATTGCTGTCATGCCGCCCACATACACCCATATTTCTTTCCCTATCTTTTGTTGTTTATACCAGTGTAGCAACAGTATCGTTAACGGAAAGGTAACTGCCGATGGTTTGGATAATAGGCTCATTATAAATAATACAAAGGTCAGTACCAGCCATTTATTCACTCGCTCAGTAGCCTTCATATATTGTAGATAGCACAACATACCTGCCAAATAAAAGCACGTATACAGCAAATCTTTCAATTCTGCCGCCCATGCCACAGACTCTACATGCATAGGGTGTATACCAAACAGTGCAGCTACAAAAAATGCTACCCAAACATTCCTTTTACTCAGCCCATAACTCAATACATATACCAGCAACACATTCAGCAGATGAAAAAACAATGAGGCTCCATGAAAATAAACTGGGTCTACCCCACCCGCCATCTTAGCTATCACAGCTATTAGCGTCATAGTCACTGGCGTATAAGCTCCTAAATAAAAGTTTCCAGAAAAAAAATGAGCCAGTGCAGCACCAAGTGGTCTGTTCAGTTGCTCATTATTAAACAGATACACATTGTCATCCCAAGATATGTAGCTGTTGCTCAGCACAGGCCACATAGTTATGGCACTTATCATCAGTGTCACCAGCCCTCCTACATACACCATCCATCCATTTATATTGGGTGTTGTCTTTGCCGCCACTGTTGCTTTTACTGCTTCTTTCTTTTTAGGCATGCTGTTATAATCTTATAGCTGTTACTTTCAGCTACAAGATACCAATACAGTATCACAAATACTAAACACTCATTTATGCTACAGCTACTGCACTACTTCTTTCTTATTTTGTTTCTAGCTCCCCTGGTCCATATGCAAGTCTTTCTAGCAGGTGCTTTTATAGTCCTTTCGTTCTCTTTCCAGTACTATCGTTTATAAAATATATAATCTGTAGCTGGCACTATAGCTCCGCCTTCCTTCAGCTTAGTTATTATTTGCCCCCTGTGGTAGGTGCTGTGATTAATGATATGAAAAAACAATTCACCTACACTGTTTTCATACACATCACCTTTTGTGTTCCTATATACTATCCTTTTTTCTATTGGTGTTGTTTGCAGTAGTTCCTTAGTTCGTGCCGCATTGCTTACATTCATTGTGGCTATTTCACTAAGCTCATGTTTTTGCCACACACCTACATTAGGTGTCACCCCCACTACCCTATCTATCCATATACTATGAGCATTCACCACATGCGACAGTAGTAGTAACACCTTTTCCGACACTGCATCCGGATAGGTTGCACAACACCTTATCACTTCTTCGTTGGCATATTGGCTGTAGGCAAATGTATCTTCAAAAAATGTCTTCATTTCACTTTTGTTCTTTTATCTAAAGTAATGCTTCAATTTAAAGTAATGCTTTAAGTAAGATTGTTTATTGAACTAACTACAAGCTTATTAATAAATAAAACTACTCATAGCTTATCCTTTTTTTAGCTACTAGGTCATAAACAAGTATTCTGTTTTCGTCCTTTTCATCTTGCTTCCCATTACCATTGCTATCAGTATGCCCGCTCACTACTAGTCTTCCGCTTTTTCTAATAATCAACCATGTAGTAGGAAAAAATGTATCCTCCGTTAACTTGACCATCGTTTTACCATCAGGCGATAGTACTAACAATTGTTGCGGGTCCTCCCAATCTATACCATTTTTCCCATTCACATCTGCTGTCCTTGCCGACACCAACAATACATTCAGACCTATACTGTCATTATATACCTGTTCTATTTTACCCAAGCTCGCTCCCTCTGCAAAGTTTACCACTTGCCGCTCGCCCGTTTGTGTATTGATGAACAATAAGCCCGAAAATGTAGCTTTCATTTTACCCGACATGTAGCTGTTGGCTATCACATAGGGTGTTCCTTCTACTTCAGTTAGCTTATTATATTGCACATATTCACCCTTCACCTGCGCCACCACATTCAGGCACATTACTGATAGTGCTGCAGTTATTAGTGCTTTCATTCATTTCTGTTTAGCCATCTAACGATGTTTCTTCTATTTTGTTGTTTGTGCACTTTTATACTAGCTACTATCTTATACCAAAGCCGATAATAGAAATGGCATCATCGGCTTTGGTTATGCTCATTTACTCCGCCTTTTCATTGGCTTGCTCTTGTTTATTTTGTATAATCTTCGATGGAGATACAGATAAGGTTAGCCCAAACGGTTGCCTCCTTATCAAATCACTACTCGACCACAACACACCCGATACTATAAGCGAATAATACTCCGATACTATAATGCCCGTCCGCATTTGTATAAAAGCAAAATCTGGCAATTGTACTTGCCCTAGCGAGCTCCCAAATACATAGTAAAACGGCATGTCCAATACTAATTTCGCTAGTTTATTATTATTGCTCCCTGCATCCAGATGCAACATTATTCCTTGCTCCGATGTAAACGTTATATCATTAGAAAACAAAGTTTGTGTTTCACCCTCATTTTCCAGGTTAGGATTCACCCCCCATTTACTTTGTGCAAATAACCCAAAGTGTACTCCTTCATTTCTAGACCTCGCAAAGTAAAGCGGGAAACTAAAGCTCGCACTCACAGATCCTCCAGTACTCAATATGCGCTGTATCATTTTTCCTTCCGATTGTTCAATCGATGTATCTGGCGTTGTTTTTGTCGACCCGTCTAGGCTCAGTCGCACAGGTCCAAAATTGTAATCAGCAAGTTCCGCATTGATCAATGAATTACTATTCGTTAAGTTTTGTATAGAAACACTCCTGAACAGATCCGATTTCTTATTACCATATAAATAATCATTGAGTTTATCATAGTTATAGTTGCCTATCTCTCCAAAAACTAAAGCCTTGGGTCTTTTGTTAGTGGTCAGAAAATCCAAAGTTTTCCTATCTTTCTCATAAGCTATCAGTTTACCCCATAGTTCTAGTTCAGAAGTTTCTACTGGGCTTACATCATTCATCATTTGTCGGTAATACCTTATTGGCTTTATGGGTAATGGTTTATCCTCAATTCCCAATACCTTTTTTATACTATCTATATTTAACTCCTTCTCTGCTGTTATTTCTATCACCGTATCGGGTGTTTGTGTTTCATTTATCAGCTTCAGCTCCTCATTAAATTGTTGCTTTGTCTTTATGTAGTCTGGTGCAAAACCATAATACACATTGTAGGTTTTTTTGATCGTCACTTTTTCAGTCCCCTTATCTATGTTCTTTCTCTTGTAGTTAAAAGCCTCTACTGTTTGTGCTTCGCTGGCTACATAGGCCATCAGCATTAATGTTGTTAAGTAAATTTGTTTTTTCATTTTGGGAGATTTTAGTTGGTTATTTTTTTGGCTAATTGATAGTTAACGCTTTGCTGTTAATCAGCAACATAAAACTATTAATTATTTTTAATACCAATGCCCCCGTATTTTTCCCCTTGTTTTTGTCTTATTTATTCATTTATTTCAGCCATATCTTTCAATATTTTTGCCATTTACAATGCTAATCTATGAAGTACCTCATAAACCTCGGAGTACAAAACCCTAAATCAGTTTTTATTGCAGATGCACTTGGTGCATTACTCACAGCTGCCTCATTACTATATATATTACCTCATTTCAGCCAGCTTACTGGTATCCCCGATCGCTCACTTTATCTATTATCCACCTTCCCCTTAGGCTTTGCCATTTTCGACCTCTACACCCTTATCAAGCCTCTACACCTACAGAAGCGTCTTTTTACCATCAGCAACCTCAACATTGCTTATTGTATCACTTCCCTCATCATAGCCATCTCCAATGCCTCCTCCCTGCTTTTATTAGGTTGGGTTTATATAATAGGCGAGATTTTTCTAGTCGCTTTCATTGCCATCATAGAGCGAAACATAGCTGCAAGAATCTAGTTTGCTAAAATTTTCCTGATTTTCATAAAAGTTTTTTTGGAAAATAAACAGTGTTCAGTAAATTTGCATCGTAAACATGCTCTATGGGTATCAGTGAAAGAAAAGAACGCGAAAGACAAGAAATGCGCTCCAAGATCATTGAGGCTGCCACAGCTATGTTTGTAACCGAAGGCTACGAAAAAACCTCTATCCGCAATATTGCCGAACGTATAGAATACAGCCCGGCTACTATATACCTCTATTACTCCGACAAAGATGAATTGCTTTACGAGGTTCAGAAACAAGCCTTTGGTAAACTAGAAGAAACTTTTGCTAGAGATGTTACCAGCAACATCCCCCTCGAACGCCTTACTCAAATTTGTCATAGCTATGTGCGCTTCGGCAAGCAAAACCCTCAGCTATACGAGCTTATGTTCACCATCAAAGCACCTATGAACAACATTAAGGACGATGAAGCCTGGAAAAACAACTCCGATTCCTTCCAGGTACTTGCCGATTGTCTTAAAAAATGTATCGATGCCAAACTCATCCGCTTCACCGACCTCAATGTTGCTGCTATGTCTGTCTGGGCTATGGGGCACGGGCTTGTTTCGCTCGATGTTAGTTGCCGTCTAAAAGCCATGCAAATGGACCAAACCGATATCGACAAACTAACCTTTGCCGCTGTCAACAATTTCTTACAACTTATCAAAGCTTAACCATATTTTTTTACCATTATACTAAACAGTGTTAACAATGTCAACGGTCTTTATAAAACGAATAGCGGTCTTTGCACTCCTCTGTTTCGCTACAAGCCCACAATCTCAGGCTCAGAGCATCCTCGACAACTATATTCACGAGGCTTTCACCTCCAATCTCGACCTTCGTCAGCAGTCCATCCAGCTCGATAAGTCTTTAAGTGCCCTTCGTGAGGCGCGCTCACTCTTCTACCCCAATGTCAGCTTTCAGGGTTCTTATACCAAGGCTGCTGGTGGTCGCACCATCGATCTTCCTATTGGCGATCTCTTCAACCCCGTTTATAGCACCCTCAATCAGCTCACCCAGTCCAACGCCTTCCCACAGATACAAAACGCCTCTGTCCTCCTCAACCCCGATAATTTTTACGATGCCAAACTGCGCACCGCCATTCCCCTCATCAATGCCGAGATATACTACAACCAAAAGATAAAGAAGGAGCTCATTACACAGCAGCAGGCAGCAGTCAATGTCTATAAAAGAGAGTTGGTCAAAAACATCAAAACTGCCTATTATCAATTCTATCAGGCACAGCAGGCAGTAGAGATATATAAATCTGCGCTTACACTCGTCAACGAAAATATCCGTGTCAATCAAAGTTTGGTGCGCAATGGTGTCCGAAACAACACCGCCCTCACTCGCTCCGAGGCCGAGAAAGAAAAAATCGAAGCAGCCATCACCCAAGCCACCAACTCCATTCGCAATGCCAAAGCATATTTCAATTTCCTCCTCAATCGAGACCTCTCTGCCGATATCATTATAGATACAATAATCTTCCAGCTACAGCCCGCTGCTGCTACCACTTCTGCCGAGCGCGAAGAGCTATTACAACTCCGCACAGGCATTGCAGCCTATTCTCTTGCCGAGCAAATGCAGCGCTCATTCATAGTCCCTAAGCTCAACACCTTCCTAGATCTCGGTTCTCAGGGCTTCAACTTCAACCTCAACAACAAGACCCAATACTACTTCTGGGGCCTCAATCTCCAGTGGGATCTCTTCGCTGGGGGCCAGCACAAATACAAAATACAACAAGCTCAGGCCGATAAACTCACCCTTGAGTCCAAATACCAGCAAGCTACCAAAGCCATGCAGCTACATACCGAAACCGCCAACAACAACCTCAATACAGCCCTATCCAACTACAAGAGTGCACAAAAACAAGCCGCTCTTGCACTCAAATACTACGACGATCAGCTCAAGGTCTATAAAGCAGGTCAGTTACTATACATCGAGTTGTTAGATGCGCTCAATCAGCATACAGCAGCTCAGCTTCAGTTATCATTATCGCTCGCAGCTGTCCTCACCGCCACTGCCGATGTCGAACGTTCATTAGCTTCTTACAACATAAACTAAACATACATCCTCATAAAGCACAAGTTATGAAACACATAAACAGCATAATACTTGCCGCCACCTCACTTCTATTAGCAGCCTGTGGCACCAAGCAAGAAGATACCAAAAACATCAATACTGAGGTCATTCCAGTCAAGATCATGCCACTAACACCTGCTGGTTATAGTGCCGATATCAGCACTTCTGGTCAGTTCACCACTTCCGATGAGGCCCTCCTTTCCTTCAAGACTGGTGGCATCATTAGCAAGATATACGTCAAAGAAGGAGACGCTATCAAGGCTGGCCAAATCCTCGCTACACTCAATATGACAGAGATCAACGCTCAGGTAGATGTCGCTAAAACTGCTTACGACAAGGCAAACCGCGACTATCAGCGGGTAATGAACCTCTATGCCGACAGCGTTGCAACCTTGGAGCAAACACAAAACGCTAAAACAGGCCTCGATATGGCCAAACACCAACTAGATGTGGCCGAGTTCAACAAAACCTACTCGCTCATCCGCGCCACTCAGAGTGGTTATGTCCTCCGCAAGTTGGCTAGCGAAGGGCAGGTTGCAGGTCCAGGCATGCCTGTTTTTCAGGTCAATGGTGCTGCCGCAGCCACATGGACACTCAAGGCTGGCGTTAGCGACAAAGAATGGGCCACCATCAAGGTCGGCGACATGGCTACCATCACCATCGCAGCATTGGGCAATAAGTCCTTTAGTGCTCAGGTATGCCGCCGTTCAGAGAGTGCCGACCCTCTTACTGGCTCTTTCTATGTCGAGCTCAAATTCACTGCCGATAAGCCTGCCGTTGCTGCTGGCATGTTCGGTCAGGCCGTTGTGCACACCTCAGCCCCCGCAGCTAGTACCAGCACCTGGACTATCCCCTACGATGCCCTCCTCGATGGTGACGGCAACTCAGCTTATGTCTTCGTCACTACCAATGGTCAGAACGCACGCAAAGTCAAGGTCACTGTAGCCAATATCGAAAAAGACAAGGTCATCATTACAGATGGTTTGCAAGATGCTGGCTCACTCATCATCAGCGGCAGCGCATACCTCACAGATAGCAGTAAAATCAAAGTCATTAACTAACCCTCCATACTTCCTGCAATGAAAATATCAAATTATGCAGTAAAGAACTATCAGTTCACACTGGTCATCTTCGTCATGATTATTGCGCTGGGGCTCACCACCATCCTCAATATGTCGCGCAGCGAAGACCCCGAAATGCACGCACCCATATTCCCTGTTGTCGTGGTCTATCCTGGCACCAGCCCCAAGGATATGGAAGAACTGGTCATCAAGCCACTCGAAAAAGAAATCTATGGACTCGATAATATCAAGCGTGTCCGCAGTGTCATCGGCGATGGTGTTGCCGTTATGCGTGTAGAATACAAGTACAACAGCAATGTGGAGAGCAAATACCAGGAGCTTACTCGTGTGGTCAACAACAAGCGCACCCAGCTACCTCAGGAGATTTACAGCATCGATGTACAAAAGTTCCAACCTTCCGATGTTAATATCATCCAGATTGGGCTAGTCTCCGAAAACGCCCCTCGTGAGAAAATGAAGTACTATGCCGAAAAACTTCAGGACGAACTCGAAAAACTCACCGCACTCAAAAAGGTAGAGATTCACGGCCTCCCCGAGCAGCAAGTACGCATCGAGCTCGATATGGAGCAGATGGCACGCAGGCACATCCCAGTCGATGCAGTCATTGGCAACCTCCAGAGCGAGATAGCCAATATCCCCGGCGGTAGCATAGACGCTGGCTCCAAAACATTCAACATCAAGACCAGTGGCAACTATGCCGATATAGACGAAATCAAAAACACCATCATCCGCTCTGCCAACGGTAGCAACATCTTGCTCAAAGATATAGCCAAGGTCTACTACGGCTTTGAAGACCAAAACTATACCACCCGCCTCAATGCCCATCGCTGCATCTTCGTAGTAGCTGCCCAAAAAGAAGGCGAGAACATCTCCAAAACCAAAGAGGCTTACATGCCCGTCCTCCAGCAGTTCAAAAAGACCTTGCCTGCCAATATCGATATGGTACAAAACTTCGATCAGGCCGACAATGTCAACAAACGCCTCGCTGGTCTCGGCAAAGACTTCATCATTGCTATTCTCTTGGTTGCAGTCACCCTTCTGCCGCTCGGCACTCGTCCTGCCCTCATCGTCATGATATCCATACCTCTATCGCTCTCCATCGGCATTGTTCTGCTCAATGTTTTTGGCTACAACCTCAATCAGTTGAGCATCGTTGGCCTCGTCGTCGCTTTAGGGCTCCTGGTCGATGATAGCATTGTCGTTGTCGAAAATATAGAACGTTGGATGCTCGAGGGCCACACGCGTATGGAGGCCACCCTCAAGGCCACTGGCCAAATCGGCAAGGCCGTCCTCGGTTGCACCATCATGCTCATCATAGCCTTTATGCCACTCGTGTTCATGCCCGAGGGGGCTGGCGATTTCATTCGCGGCCTTCCGCTTGCAGTTATATTCTCCGTTTTGGCGTCCATGTTTGTCTCCCTCACCATCATTCCATTCCTATCCAGTCGCCTGCTCAAAAACCACACCGGCCACCCCGATGGCAACATCTTCATGCGTGCCCTCAAAAAAATGATTCATGGCAGTTATGCTCGCCTGCTCGATAAAGCACTGGCGCGCCCCATCCTCACCATCGCTGTCGCTGTTGTCATCTTCGCTGGCTCCATAGGTCTGTTTCAGGCCATAGGTTTCAGCCTCTTCCCTGCTTCCGAAAAACCTCAGTTCTTTGTCAATATCACCACTCCACCTCAGTCCAATGTAGCCTACACCAACTCCATTGCCCGAGAGGTAGAGAAAGAACTCAAAAAAGAAAAAGCGGTCAAGTACTTCGCTACCAATGTCGGCAAAGGCAACCCACGCATCTACTACAACGAAATTCAGGAAAACGAGCGTTCCGATTTCAGCCAGATCTTCGTTCAGTTGCACGAGCATACCTCGCCCGATAAAAAACTCGAGATTATCGAGCAGCTTAGAAGCAAATGGACACCCTACCCTGGCGCCAAAATCGAGGTCAAAAACTTCGAGCAAGGCCCTCCAGTTGCCGCTCCTGTAGAGGTCAGGCTCTTTGGCGACAACCTCGATACCCTCCGCGCACTCGCAGCTAGGGTGCAAGATATGCTCCTCAAAACACAGGGCACCATCTATGTCAACAATCCCGTGAGCAACCTCAAAACCGATATCAAAGTAGATATCAACAAAGAAAAAGCGCAGATGCTCGGTGTGCCTACAGTTGCCATAGACCGCACAGTGCGCCTCGCTGTCGCCGGCATCAACCTCGGTAAGTACACCGACAAAAACGAGAACGATTACAACCTCGTTGTCACCAAAACCAAAAACGAACGGGCAACTCTCGATGTGTTCAACAATCTTTTTGTCAACAATGTGCAGGGCCTGGCCATCCCCCTCAGTCAGCTGGCCACACTCCGTTTCGAGACCTCCCCGCTCAACATCAACCACATGGAGAAAAAACGGGTCGTTTCCGTTCAGGCAAATGTCAAAAAAGGTTTTCTGGTAGATAGGGTCATTACAGATGTCATTACGCAGATGGACAAAATGAACCTCCCACAGGGTTATACCTACGAGATGGGCGGCGAAATAGAATCTCGCAAAGACTCCTTCGGTGGCTTCACCACCATCATCATCGTCACAGTCTTCATGTTCATAGCCATGCTTGTCCTCCTTTTCCGCACCTTCAAGAGCACGCTCATCGTGCTTTCTGTTATACCACTAGGCATAGTAGGCGCAGCAGCAGCACTTTGGCTCACGGGCAACTCCCTCTCCTTCGTAGCCATCATTGGGCTCATAGCCCTTGCAGGCATCGAGGTCAAAAACACCATCCTACTTGTCGATTTCACCAATCAGCTTCGCGAGCAAGGCCGCAACCTCGATGAAGCCATTCGCGAAGCCGGCGAAGTACGCTTTCTACCCATCGTCCTCACCTCCCTCACTGCCATTGGTGGCCTCATACCCATCGCCATCTCCACCAATCCCCTCATTGCCCCACTAGCCATTGTCCTCATAGGTGGCCTCATCAGCTCCACCCTCCTATCCCGCATTGTCACCCCCGTTATCTACAAGCTCATACCCCCACTAGTCAGCAACTAATCACTTCTTTTACATGCATCCACCCAGCACGTCCCTTTACTTTGAGGTGTACTGGGTGGATTTTTAATTTGTACTACCTTCTAATGCTAGGCCTATTTTTCCACAATATCATAGCACTCTATCTTATAAATTTAATGCAGACTTAAAGTCTGTTAATCGCAAGAAAGAACAGGTTCAATTGCTTTTTTTTTGGCACGAAAAATAAGAGCAGAGATACAGATTGTAATGACGGTTTTTCGCATTTTTGTTTCTTTTACTTTTATCAATGATTTTTTATGCGTTTTTGCAAGCTGATGTTTGCAGATGTTATGACTAAGGGAGCACCTTCGACCACTGAGAGATTAATCGAGTTATATGATGCAATAAAACAGGGGTTGTTCTATTATTAAGCATACATAGAATTACATACACTTTGGAATGACCTTAAAAATATTTAGTCTATTGCTAATGTATTTCTTCAGCTAATATATTGATTTGTAGAATTCTATAATTTGGTTCGAAGTGCTCGGTTGTTATTGAGCTAATATCTTTAATGTTGCCTGGAGGAATATTTTTCACTGTTAGTTTAGGATAGAGTAGCTTTGGTTTCTACTTACTCTAAACGTTCTTCTTTACAACATTAGCTTTTTCCAATTGTATTTGATATTTCGTCAAAGGCTTCAAGCATTTTTTATGCTAAGAATTTTTTTCGTCATATAGTTGAGATTTTTAAAAGCGTCTAAAATAGCTTATTTTTCTTCTTGTTTGGTTATATTAAATAAGTTTAATTTATTATGACATATTCAAATGTATATGAAATTTATTTTGTAATTTATATTACAATTAACTAGTCATCAGCAAGCTTTAAAATATGGTAATTCTATGAATGTCCGTAACTTGCAGTATGTTGAGAGGGAAATACTTTTCATGTATAATGGCGACGAAAAATGATCTTATAAAAAGATCGTTGATAATCTTATTGATTATCGGTATAGTATATATTTTTGAAGTTCCTATTTCACAAGCAGTTAAGTCTTTAGGGATTATCAACTTGTTTGAAAATCTCAAATTGGGATTAATTGCACGGCTAATTACTATAAGCCTATGTATTGGGTCTATTACTTTGATAATCTTCCAAATTAGGAAAAAGGGGCTTTTGCCATCGCCAGTTTCTATTCTTAATCACCTTGCCATTATAGGTTGCTTTTTAATATTAAGAGCAAGCCATCAGTTTACCTATGAAATACTTTTTACTAGAAGCAAGATTTACTATTTTGACGTAATAGTGGTTTTTTTACCCGTTTTCGCTTGGTCATTTGCGCGTTATGGTTCACTACAGGTTGAAGAAGAGGAAATACACTTTTATGAGGATGCATTTAATCCCAGTGATAAGGATTTGCTTGGTATAAATTTACCAATAAAGGCTAATCAAACAGGAATGGTCACTAAGATTGCAAATATTATTAGGAATACTAAGACTTTACATTCGTTTTCAATTGCAGTAATCGGTGAATGGGGTAGCGGTAAGACGACTTTTCTGAAATCTTTAATAAATGAACTTAAGCGCCATGAAGAAAATGTTCTCATTTGTTTTAATCCATGGAAGGCAGGAAGTAAACAAAACATTTATGAGAGTTTTTTTGATCACCTGATTAAAGAGTTAAAGCCATATAATAAAAGTGCAGCCAAAGAACTGAAGCAGTATGCTCAATATTTCGCTGGTGCATACGATAAAAATGTTTTATTTAAGATTCTGGGTGACGGTAATCTTCTCAATACCAAGGACAATTCTACAGACCAATTCACGGAAGTAAATAAGCTGATTGAGCAAACAGGAATGAGGTTTGTAATATTCATTGACGACTTGGATAGATTAACGGGTCAGGAGATCATTGCTGTTCTCAAACTGATAAGAAGTGTAGCAGATTTTGGAAACATGGTTTTTATTAGTGCGTTCGATCACAACTATGTTGTGAATACTGTAGAGAAGCTGAATGTTATTACAAATGTGGAAGTGTATTTGCAGAAAATATTTCAATGCGTACTACCACTACCGCCAATTCGCAGATCATTCTTTGTTGATGAGTTTAAGAAAATGCTATTGCCATCTAAAATGAGTGATGAGGAGCAAAAGAGGCTTTTTTATGCTTTAGAGAAAGTATCCTACGCATGGCATGAACCTGGCAATAAGCACGTTGGGGTATTTGAAAACGGTTTAACGAGTTTACGAGACTTGAAAAGGTTAGTTAATAGCTTCCAGATTAGTTATAGCATATTAAAAGATGAAGTAGAGATATCTGAGTTAATATGTCTTGAGCTCGTGAAATTACAATCGCCGGATGCATTTATTCTATTAAGTAGGGAACAGTTGATAAAAAAATCGAAAACCAACAAGGCTGTTCTTGAATTTAACGAGGAATTTTTTGATAAACATTTTGAAAATAATAAAAAATATGAAATTATAAAAACGTTGCTAAGATTTCTATTTAACTCGTTTGGAAAATCTCTAAGGTCAATCATTTATCCTGACATCTTCTTAATACATATCCACTATCAGTTATTTGGCGTAATCTCACTACCTGATTGGGAGAATGCCAGAAAAATGCCAATAAATGACTTCATTGTTATCATAAGAAAATGGATTGAGGAAGGGAAAGAAAATAATTTAGATACACTTTTAAAGAACATTATTCCCCGTCAGAATTATAACGAATACACAAACCACATTATCATCCTTCTAATGCTAGAGGATAAGAAAAGAAGGTATTATAAGTATTTAGAAGATGTAATATATTTACTTGAAAAACAAAACGATTTTTTTCAACGGAATGACTGGGAAAATCTAATTCAAGTGCTTTTTGACGTGTCAGAAATTCAAAATCATACGAAGGCAGAGCTTTGCGCTAGAGTAATCACCGAAGGGTTGCAGGGAAGGCATGGTAACTTGTTTGAGAAAAAGGAAATCTGGCAAAAATATGCATACTTAGTTCTTGAAAAGGAAATATTGGAAAACAAGCATGAATTTAACTGGTCTGTAAGAGAGATACACTATAGAAATTTAGAAAATTTCGAGGATGGTTCACGTCGGCTAATACTTACAAGGCGGTCTTGTGAATTAGTGCGGAGCTATATATTACAACTTGGAGAGAGTTACATTAAATACCTACTCCGTATAGATAATATGCGTAACGAAAATTCATTTATATTTGACCCATGGATCAAACAAGTCTTTGACTTTCCGAACGGCAAGGATGAATTCTTGAAATTCGCTAATTCAATTG
>CALRKH020000024.1:0-37019 GCA_943367855.1 Asaia bogorensis
GGCTTGCTACCAGCCGCAATGAGTACTGGCATAGGCTCAGAGAGCCAGAAGCCACTGGCAATAGTAATAATAGGAGGATTGGTGACTGCTACCCTATTTACACTTCTTGTATTTCCGATAGTATATCACAATGCGCTACAAAATCAGCACAATAAACGTGCAGTAAGCTAAAAAAGCATAACAAGCTACCGGCGGCAACTCTTAATTGGGTTGTCGCTGGCAGCTATAATGAATGAAGAATGATAGCTACAATCTTATTATTTCACCATCAAGCATTTCTATGATTCTGTCGGACTTTTTTGCAAAATCCTCATCGTGAGTAACAGCAATAATTGTTTGCCCATGCTCGGCAGAGATTTGCTTGAAGAGGTCAAAAACTATCGCTGTATTCTTAGAGTCGAGATTGCCAGTAGGCTCATCGCCCATAATAATTGAGGGATCATTTATCAATGCACGAGCTATAGCTACGCGTTGCTGCTGACCACCAGATAGCTTACCTGCTTTTTTTAAAGCCTGCTCTTCTACCCCAAACATTTTGAGCTTCTCATAAGCTCTATGTTCTATTTCTTCATGAGCATACTTATTGAGTTTGAGTGCTGGAATCATTACGTTTTTGAGGCAAGAAAAATCGGGCAGTAGATAGTGAAACTGAAAAACAAAACCAATAGACTCGTTGCGAATAGCAGCCAATTTGTTTTTTGATAATCCAGTCACCTTCTGACCATTTATTTCCAGTGTTCCCTCATAGTCTGTGTCCATAGTAGACAAGACATACAATAGTGTAGACTTGCCACAACCTGACTTACCAATAATGGAAACAAATTCACCCGATTTAATGGTCACATCAATGCCCTTGAGCACTTGCATAGTGACTGGATCGTGAAAATACTTTGTAATACCCTTGGCTTCTAATGCATTATTCATCATCATCCTCTTATAATTGTTACTGGATCTACTTTAGCTGCTTTTCTAGCAGGAAAATAACCTGCGGCTACTGTAGTGAATATGCCGAATGAAAGCGCCTGAATGTAGTGAGGTATGTGGAAAGACATGGGTAGATACTTAAGCGTACCTGCACCAATATAAATTTTGGAGACCACCAAAGTAAGTGTGAAACCTACAATGACACCAACAACACCACCTAAGATACCGATGAAGACTGCTTGTTGCAAAAATATACTTGTAACTGACTTACCCGGAAACCCTTGAGCTTTGAGAATAGCTATTTCCTTCATTTTCTCATAAATGGTCATGTTGAGTATATTATAAATACCGAATCCAGCTACTAATAACAGAACACCTATAACTGCATTGAGAATAACAGCTCGAACTTTGAAACCCGCTTTTAATTGTTCGTTGGCTTTCACCCAATCTTCGGCTTTGTAACCTGTTACTGCCTCTATTTCTCTAGCAACGGCAGGAGCATTGTTGTAGTCTTTTATATTGATTTTAATTTCTGTTACGTAGCTATTACTTTTCCCAATCAGGCTTTGAACGGAAGAAATATTGGCAAACGATTTTGTTTCATCAACTGCTTTAACAGTTGTTGAAAAAACTCCAACAACACGCATAATCTGCATGTTGCCATTACCCGCCCTTACTGTAATGTTATCGCCAACATGAAGACTCAGTTTATCGGCAATACCTTTACCAATAAGGATACTATTATGAACTCTGTTCAGGTCCAACATATTACCAGCAACCATGTTGCCCTGCATATCAAACATTTTATCTTCCTCCACAATATCTACCCCAGCCATATTGCCAGGTAGCTCCACACTACCACTAGTGTATATAACATTGCCTGTAACTTGTGGTGTTATAGCAGCAACTTGCTTATTCTTTTTTATGCGGTCTATGATACCATATGGGTTAATGATACCTTGTGTTTGCCTAAGCTGTTTAGGATTAACAAGTATCTTCTCCGAAGCATTTTCTCCAAAAAAAGAACGCATCAGACTATTAGTAGCTACTTTGTTCTCGCTATATAACTTAATGTGCGGCGTGCTGGTAAACGACATTTTTTCAAAGTAATCATTAGTACCCTTCATCATAGACTGCATGAAGATGAACATAGATATACCAAACATAACACCAGCAGCTGCTACAGCAGTTTGTTTTTTTCTGGATAGCAAGTACGTAACAGCGATATCGGTATTGACATTAAGTTTCATAATCGCTGAGTTATTTTAGCTTAACAAGCTTATCTGTTGCACTTAACCCTTTTAGCACTTCCACCCAATCGTCTGAGAGTATACCAACAGAGATAGTGATTGTATCTGTTTTATCACCTTTGAGTAATACTACTTTATTGTCGGGCATCATAAAGCTTCTTGGTATAAGCAAAGCATTGTCTTTTTGTGCTGTAATGATGTTAGCCTGTAGTTGTGTACCAGAAATAAGACCAGAATGATTTTCTTTGAATTTTGCTTCTACTTTATAAGACTGTGCTGTTTCGTTGAAGTGTGGATATATTTTGGACAAGGTTGCTTCTAACACTTTCCTTTTAGCAGTATTCAACTCAACTAAAACCTGCTGACCTAGCTGTAGTTTACCAATACTGCCTTCATCAATATCCAAGTATATGATTATAGAGTCTGGATTGCCTAATAGGGCAACTTTATCTCCTCGCCTAACTAAGTCTCCCTGCTTTTTATACACCTGATATACCTTACCTGCTCCTATAGCAGTAAGGTCGTAATACTGATTACCTGCCTTAGCATTTTGCAACTGAGATTGAGCATTTGCAAGTTCTTGTCTTACTCTTTCGGCAGTAGCTCTGTAATTTTCTTGCAATGCATAGTAATTGCCAAGAGAAGACTGATATGCAACTGTAGCATTATCTAAATCTTGCTTAGAAGCCGATTGAGTGGCATATAAGCGTCTGTACCTACCAAGTGTTACAGAGTCTGCATCAAGCTTCACTTTAGACGCATCAATTTGCGCTTTCAATTGCAGCAATGCAGGCGATGAGCCAGAAGCATTGAGCCTAGCATAAGAGAGATTGTTTTGAGCAATAGATACCTGTGTATTCTGTTGCCTATTGTCAAGGCGAACCAATACCTGTCCATCATTAACCACATCGTTTTCGCTTACATATAGCTTAGTAACAAAGCCATCTGATATGGATGTTAGTGTGTACGCATCTTTAGGTTCTATGCTACCTGATGCGAATACAGCCTCAGTAATTGGACCATTTTTGGGAGTGGCTTCTATAAACTTAGGCTTGCAAGACGATGCACTAATGATGAGTGCAGAGCAAAAAATAACGGTACTAATGTTTTTCATTAAGATAAGAATTGCTGGTCTAAAATTGTTGTGTCCTAATTTTAATATTATACAACTGCACCAGCATTTCTGAGAGTGCATTTAAGTATTGATTCTGATAGCCTATATAATCTGAAAAAGACCTCAGTTTATCATCAAGTGTAGCTATACCTTCTTTGTAACGATTGTCGATGTGTTTGTAATTTTCTAAAGAGAGCTTCAAAATGCGCTCTGCATTATCAAACATTGCTATTGACTTTTGATAAGCCAATCTCAAGTTTTCATCATTTATTGCAGCTTGTCTTACTGCCTGCTCTGCATCATTTTTGCTTTGTTGTAATGTTAGCTTGTTTTTTTGCGATTGCAACCACCTATTACCTCCATTGAATAAGGCCCAACTAGCCCTAATAGACCAAAAGTTAGCAGGATACCACTTTGGGCCACCAGCATCAAATGGTCTGAATTGATTATCGAACTGTTGAGAGTTATTGTTGTATTGAAGACTAATGATAGGATATATACCCGCATTTGATTGTTTCAGTCTAGCTGCGTTCAACTTTATTTGACTTTGTGCTACACTAACCGTAGGGTCAATTTTAAAAGTAGTCTCTACTCCTCTGACCTCTGGCTTCAACTGCTCTTTCAGCACGAAACTATCTCTTAATTGTAAACCAATTAACGCCTTTATATTATTTAACGACGTTTGATATTGATAATAAGCCGTAATACTTGTTTGTTTAGCACGTTCAGCATTTATTTGAGCACTCTCTAAAGCTGCTGCCGACACAGTACCTTCCTGATACCTATTAGCTACAGTACTTACTACACTATCTGCTATTGCAGCAGAAAGCTGCGAAAGTGTTAATGCCTCTTTGCTAAGCATACAAGTATAATATTGACCTGCTAACTGTTGATAAACTACTCTTTTGCTATTTGCAGCATTATTTTTTGTAAGCTCTTTAGTTGCTTTTTGAACACGAATATTGAACCAGCTTTGAAGATTCAATATATCTATCTGCCCAGTAAAACCTGTATTGTATATATACTTTTGACCAAACTGAACAGGTGTATAAACATCAGGGGGGCCACCAAAAATAGCTGCGGGTATCAAAGTAGTTTGAATAGTAGTATTATCTGTAAAACTACCACTCGCATTTATGTCTGGCAATAAATCCAAAAGAGCTTGATCTTTAGACTTCTGCGCCTTTATCAACTCAATTTGCGCATTGGAAATTGTAGCATTATGCAAATCGGCATATTGCCATAGTTCCTCCAAATTATTAAACTGAACCTGTGCTGATGCAATATTGCAACTAAGTATTATTGCTAACAAACTAGTGAAAATCCCTAGCCTAATTCTGGCATTACTATAATGTACTATCATTTTTCAGCATATCGTTTATCCATTTAGGAATCATCTTTTTTCGCTCCAACATCTGTTGTTTAAATAGCCCATCAGACATTTTTGCTTTTTCCTTTATAGCTGGAGCCATAATAAAGGGGAAAACAGTCATAGACACTAAATTGAGAATTAAGTGAATTGGTGAAGGAACTGTTCTATTAACAGCAATCAACTTTTTCCATTGTTTCGCCACATATAGTTTATTGATGTCCAAATCTTTGGCAACTAATTGAATAAATTTTTGAGGATCTGTGTTTAAAGCATTTAAAACAAAAAGTGGCAAGTTTGGATTAAGCAACAGCATATCAATATAGTGACTTACTAAAATTTCAAACTTTTGGTGTAGGGACGTTTTTTTATCATTTAATATATCGTAGATGCTTGACAGAAAAAGTTGTAATTGCTCTATCATCACCTCATTATAGAGATTCTCCTTACTTCTGAAATAATAATTGATTAAAGCTAGATTTAAACCACTTTCTTCTGCAATATCTCTTGTTCTGGTAGCAGCAAATCCTTTTTGAGTAAATACTTTTCTAGCAGCATCTTTTATTTTAGACTCTGTACTTATTGCCTCAATATGTATTGAACTTTTAGTGGGCATTGAAACGTAAAAATACATCGTACTTTTTGATTTTAATCAAATTATTTAATCACCTGATTAAAATCATGTTTTCACCACAATTTTCACCCATAATATCCTCAATTTCCTTATTTTTGGGTATTAACCAATTTGTCAATAACCATTCGGATAAAACGATGTTAAAAAAATTAGTGCTTAGTGCGGTAGCTGCTATTTGTCTACTTCAGCCATTCACTGGTTTCTCACACGAAACCAGTCCAATTGAAACCTTTATAAGGAATGTGAAGAAGACAGACCAGTTTGTGAGAGTAGATAATATTTGGTTTGCCGATAACAATTTCGACAAAACTGAGTTATTAAAGAATGTAGAAAATGCACAACCTCTTGGTGTAGATTATGTTCAGCTAGCTATGTTTATGAATCAAAAACATAGAGCCATAGAACTTGTGATACCAGGTGTAGATGGCAAGGCTCACGTCATAGAGTTAGCTACTTATGAAATTTTGACAAACGATTTTAGTGCACAAGCTTTAACTGACCATGGCATTGAACCGTTTAGCTACACTCCAGGCTTATATTACAGAGGAGTGGTAAAAGGAGTGCCAGGGTCTGTAGCTGCATTCTCTTTTTTCAACAATGAAATTTATGGCACTTTTTCCACACCAAAAGAAGGAAACTTTGTAGTGGCACCCAACACAATGGTTGGAAAAGATTACGATTTCAATAAAAGCTATATTGTTTATAACGACAACGATATCAAATTTAAAGAGAAGGCTCCAGGGTGTAGTGCTGATGGCTTGCCTGAAACACAAGCATACAAAAATGCGGCTAAGACTACCACTATTCTAAACAATAAAGTATTCAATTCTTGTAAAGAAATTCGAATTTTCGAAACTGCCGATTATTCGATGTACACAAGAAAAGGTTCAAGTACTACAAACTCTACCAACTACCTTACTGCTTTGTTTAATAATAAGGCTGTATTGTACAAAAATGAGGGTGTGATGATATTTCTGAAAAAGATACAAGTTAACACATCATCATCTGACCCTTATGCAACATTACCTGCTAACTCTGGAAGATGGTTGACAAAATTTAGCTGGATAACACAGAATACACTTTATGGTTGTGATGTAGCTACTTTGTTTACTACTAAATATGGCTCTATGGGCGGCGTAGCTTGGCTTAGCACACTTTGCAACTCTTATTATGCGCCAGACTCTGCAGGTCCTTATTCTTTTTGCAATATCAACAACACAACTGGTTTAACTGTTGCATCATTCCCTACTTACTCTTGGGATGTAATGGTGAGTGCACATGAACTTGGCCATAACTTAGGCAGCCCGCACACACACCGCTGCTGCTGGAACCCACCTGCTCGCAATACTGTTATAGATATGTGTCAAGCAAAAGAAGGCACCTGTCCCAATCCGTCACCCTTGTATCCTGCTGGTGGTGGTACTATAATGAGTTATTGTCATTTACAATCTGTGGGTATCAATTTCTCTAAAGGCTTCAGCAAACAACCTGGTGATACTATCAAACATCGTATCAATGTATCTGGTTCTAGCTGTGGTGAAATATATAAACCTAATATTCCTGCTGTAAGAACCAACAGAACAATAGTAGCTAATAACGAGTGTACTGACCCTAATACATTCTTTACTTATTATTGGAAAGATGGCAATACATGGAAACATGATGATGATACTTTGGTAATGATTATTAAGAAAAATGGCAATGACATTGGGGATCTTAATGATACTGCTTTTTCAATAAGCACCACTGTAGCAACAGGTTATGCAGGTGGTACTGGCATTACTACCACCTTCCCAAGCGGAACGATAGGTGCTGTAGCAGGAGCAAGTAACTATGCAATGCGCAGATATTGGACAGCTAAATTTGCTGGAACTATAGATAGCACTAACCCAGTAGACATCATGCTACCATTTACCGCTGCAGATACTGTGGACATAAATGGCAGTGTACCTGGACCAACTGCACCAATGAAAAACATGAAAGTGTATACTTTGCAGTCAGTAAAAGATGCTAACCCAGCAAACAATTTTCCTACTGCAACTTCTGCAGACTTTAAAATATTAGGTAATTCAGCATCATTAGTCGCTAATAAATGGATTTCTTATCCGTTCTCTGGTGGACCATTATTGGCATATTTTAGAGCATCGAAATTCTTTGGTGGTGGCATATTCTATCCAAATGGTAACCCTGTTGAAGTGGCAGGAATAGAACCCACTACTGGCATTCAAATATATCCTAACCCAACATCTGGTGAATGGAATATTACAATTGCACAAGACCTAGGTTCTAATTTTGAAATAAAACTAATGACTGCCGATGGACGAACTGTGGTTTCGCAACCATTGCAGACAGGCATGAATGTAATATCAGCTTCAAATCTACCAGTTGGCATGTATTTCTACCGAATTGTAGGTGGTGAGCAAGTATACACTGGTACTCTAATGAAACAATAGCAATATTGAGCTATAAATAAAACTGGGGTGGCTATATGCCACCCCAGTTTTATTTTACAAATACTGTTTTTATGTTTACAAACTCCAGTATACCATAGCTACCTAGCTCCCTGCCGTAACCACTATCTTTTACACCACCAAAGGGCAAATTGGGGTCGGAGTGAACATACTCATTTACGAAACAATTGCCAGCATTTAACTCATTTTTTGCCAGCAGCTCAGCTCGCTTTCTATCTGCAGATATTATACCACCCCCTAAGCCATAAATAGTGTCATTGGCTATTCTCAGCGCTTCTTTATCGTCTTTAGCTGTAATAATAGCAGCTACAGGGCCAAAAAGCTCTTCATCGTATGCAGGCATACCTGGCTGAACGTTTGAGAGCACAGTGGGTGGATAATAAGCACCTTTATCATTTGGCACAAAGCCACCGCATAACAATTTTGCGCCCTTGTCGATACTATGTAATACCTGTTGATGAAGTTGATCTCTTAAATCGTGTCGGGCCATTGGACCAATTCTGTTTGATTCATCATTTGGGTTGCCATATGTAGCAGATTTCATTGCTGCTACAAATCGTTTTTCAAATTCTTTTACTACTTTTTTGTGAACTACAAATCGTTTAGCCGCTATACAACTTTGTCCACTATTTACCAATCTACCCCTTACTGCAATTTCTACCGCAGTATCCATATCGGCATCTTCTAAAATAATGTATGGATCACTACCTCCTAACTCTAGAACGGCTTTTTTGAGATTTCTACCTGCTGCAGCCGCTACCTTTCTGCCGGCCTCTGTGCTACCTGTTAGTGTTACTGCTGCTATTCTTCTATCATCTATGAGTGTTTCTACTTCCTTACCAGGTAACAATAACGTTTGTAACAACCCTTTGGGTGCGCCAGCTGCATTTAAAATTTCTTCTATAGCTATTGCACATCCACTTACATTAGATGCATGTTTCAACACCATTACATTGCCAGCCATAATAGTAGGGGCAAATGCTCTGAAGACCTGCCAATAAGGAAAATTCCAAGGCATGATAGCTAAAACAACACCAAGAGGCTGATAACTAACATAACTCTTCTTTGCGTCAGTTTTAATAACTACATCTTTTAAAAACGTACTTCCGTTTTTAGCATAAAATTCTAATGTTGATGCACACTTTTCTATCTCATATCTACCCTGAACAACAGGTTTACCCATTTCAATAGTTGCTAATTGAATCAAACTTGCACTTCTTTTTCTTATTTCTTTAGCTATTCTTTTCAATACACGTGCACGTTCAGAAAAACTAGTCTGCCTCCATTCAGTAGCCATATGATGAGCTGTGGCTATTTTGAATTGCAATTCTTCGTTTGTATGAACATCGTAAGTGCCAATTGTTTCTCCTGTAGCGGGGTTAACGGAATACAACTTATCAATCATCTCTGTTTCTTTGAGTGCATAAAATTATATCCATTAGAGCTACCAAACGTTTTATACTTTTGCCGTGCTGTTTATTTAACGATATCTTTTTTCAATAATCATGACTACAGAAAAAATCAAGTTTGGCACAGATGGCTGGCGCGCTATTATTGCCCAAGACTTTACGGTATATAACGTAGCTCGCGTAAGCAAAGGGCTTGCAGAGTGGCTACACGCTAACACATCAAATCCAGTAGTAGTAGTTGGGCATGATTGTAGATTTGGTGGTGAATTATTTGCTAATACAGCTGCCAACGTATTGTGTGCTAATGGAGTAAAAGTACTATTAGCTAATAGTTTTATTAGCACACCAATGATTTCATTGGGAGTTTTGAAACTTAATGCACATCAAGGTGTGGTAATTACTGCCTCTCACAATCCACCTTCATACAATGGATATAAACTAAAAGGTGCCCATGGCGGACCATCGAGCCCTAAAGACATAGCTGCGGTAGAAGCATTGATACCAGATGAGGTAGATGTACCCAATACAAAAATAAGTCATTGGCAAGAAGTGGGATTGCTAGAATATGTAGATCTAGAAAAGCTGTATATTGATTACCTTAAAGAACAATTCGACTTTGATTCATTAAACAACTCTCCATTCAAACTAGCATATGATGCCATGTACGGCGCTGGACAAAATGTAATTCGCAAGCTATTTCCATCGGCAGTACTTATACATTGCGATGAAAATCCTGGATTTCATGGACAAGCACCAGAGCCTCTACATAAAAACCTAACGGAACTGGCATATACTATGAAAACAACTCCTGAACTAAAGATTGGTTTGGCAACCGATGGAGATGCAGATAGAATAGGCTTGTATGATGAAGATGGAAATTTTGTAGATGCCCACAATATCATACTGCTCCTTATTCACTATTTGTTCAAGTATAAAAATTTGAGTGGAAAAGTTGTAATTGCTTTTTCTGTTACAGATAGAGTGAAAAAACTTTGTCAACACTACGGTATTCCTGTAGAGGTAACAGCCATAGGATTTAAATACATTAGCGAAATAATGGTGCATGATGATGTGCTAGTAGGTGGAGAAGAAAGTGGCGGTATTGCGGTGAAGGGTCATATACCAGAGCGTGATGGCATATATGATGGACTGGCACTTTATGAGTTTATGACAAAAACTGGTAAGACACTCAAAGAACTATGTGAAGAGGTATATGAAATCACTGGTAGATTTGTTTATGACCGTCATGACCTGCACATTGAAAATGATAAGAAGAACACTATTATCAACACTGCAGCTAATAATGGGTATCCACAATTTGGCAAGTATACATTTAACCGCATAGAAACAATAGATGGTATCAAATATCATTTAGACAATGGTGGATGGATAATGCTACGCGCATCAGGTACTGAGCCATTGCTAAGAGTATATGCAGAGGGTAATAATAAAGAAGAAACTCTGGATATACTAACAGATGTAAAAGCTACAATACTGGCTTAAGTAATACAAAATTTCACTAGTGCAGAGCGACGAGATTGCAACACCTCGTCGCTCTGTATTTTTTAGTAATTGATGCCGATGAGCCTACGTGCCTCTGCAATAGTAACAGACGCACTGCTACGAGCTTTTTCTGCACCCTCTTTCAGAATTTTACGAAGCGCAGGTATGTCTTTTTGCAAATCGGCAGAGCGCTCTCTGATAGGCTTAACGAAATTGGCTATATCTTCTGCCAATTGTTTTTTCATATCTCCATAGCGTATGTTGCAAGCATTGTAGGCATCTGTAAAGAATTTAGTGGTATCAGGTGAGGATGTAACCCTCATCAACACAAAGAGATTCTTTATATAATCTGGCATTTCGGAGTTGGGCTCTGTGGGGCCAGCATCTGTTTTGGATTTCATGATTTTCTTGCGGATGGTATCATCATCATCGCTAAGGTAGATGGTGGCATTGGCATTTTCGCTCTTACTCATTTTACCATTGCCATCCAAACTCATGATTTTTACGGTATCATCATTAAAGCGGTATACTTCGGGCTCTGGGAAGAAGTCGGCACCATAACGAGTGTTGAAACGATTGGCGAAATTGCGTGCCATCTCCAAATGTTGTTCCTGGTCTTTGCCGACTGGTACTTTTAGCGCTCTATGTATGAGAATATCGGCGGCCATGAGCACTGGATAGGTGAGTAGACCAGCATTGACGTTATCGGGCTGAAGGCGAACCTTGTCTTTGAATGTAGGTACTTTTTCTAACTCGCCCTTGTAAGCTAGCATGTTGAGCATGAGGTATAGCTCTGGTATTTCGGGGACATCGCTCTGTGCATAGAGGGCAACCTTGGCGGGGTCTAGACCGCTGGCTATATTCTCTGCTACTACACGGTAAACGCTGGTGGCCAGATCTTTGGGGTCGGGGTGAGTGGTGAGGGAGTGATAGTCGGCAACGAAGAAGTAGCAGTTATCCTGCTCTTGCATTTTGACATAGTTTTGGATAGCACCGAAGTAGTTGCCAAGGTGTAGATGACCTGTGGAGCGGATGCCACTGACTACGATTTGTTTGCTCATGCTGCGTATGTTTTGGTGTAGGTGTGTAGGTAGAAATGTGTATTTACTACTTCCCTACTCTATTAATTTAGTACGTCCCGGCTAGTGAATAAGGGCCGGGACGTATGTTAGTTTTTATTTTGTTATCAATTAGCTTTTCAAGATATCTCTTGAGATTACTAGTTTTTGTATTTCGGAGGTACCCTCGCCGATGGTACATAGCTTGCTATCGCGGTAGTATTTTTCAACCGGGAAGTCTTTGGTGTAGCCGTAGCCACCAAATATCTGTACTGCATCTGTAGCTACACGAACAGAAACTTCTGAAGCGTAGTATTTTGCGATAGCTGACTCTTTGGTCATCTTAAGGCCTCTGTTTTTGAGGTCGGAGGCTTGGTAGATGAGTAGCTCAGCAGCCTCGATTTGAGTAGCCATATCGGCTAGCTTGAAGGCTATGGCCTGGAAGTTGGCTATAGGCTGATCGAATTGCTGACGCTCTTTGGAGTACTTGAGAGAGGCCTCGTATGCGCCTTTGGCGATGCCTAGTGATAGTGCTGCTATAGATATGCGACCACCATCCAGCACCTTCATGGCTTGATGGAAACCGTCGCCTATTGGGCCCATGCGCTGAGCATCTGAAATGCGGCAGTTGTCGAATACGAGTTCGGCGGTTTCGCTGGCGCGCATGCCTAGTTTATTTTCTTTTTTACCGGCTGAGAAACCTGGTGTGCCACGCTCTACTATGAATGCGGTAACATTGTTTTTGGTGCGAGGCTCGCCAGTGCGTGCCAGTACTACTGCCACATTGCCAGAGATGCCGTGTGTGATCCAGTTTTTGGTGCCATTGAGCACCCAATCATCACCATCGCGGGTGGCTACACAACGCATGTTGCCGGCATCGCTACCTGTATTGGCTTCGGTGAGGCCCCAGGCACCTATCCACTCGCCAGTGGCTAGTTTGGGTAGGTATTTTTTCTTTTGCTCTTCGTTGCCAAAGTATAGGATGTGACCTGTGCAAAGTGAGTTGTGAGCTGCTACTGAGAGACCGATAGAACCACATACTTTAGCTATCTCGCTGATGATGGTAACATACTCGAAATAGCCAAGGCCTGAACCACCATATTCTGTAGGTACGAGTACACCCATTAAACCAAGTTCGCCCATTTGACGGAATAAATCAACTGGGAACTTCTGTGTTTCATCCCACTCCATAAAATCCGGTCTGATGTGTTTGTTTGCGAAGTCGCGCACCATTGCGGCTATAGATTCTTGCGCCTCTGTGTACTTGAAGTCCATATGCTGAATATACTTGAAAATTTGGCGCAATGGTACGACTTTTTTGGCGTTTTTCCAATTGTATGGAATTGGGCTGGGTGGTGCGCTGGTGGTAGTATTGCTGGTTATTGATGGTTGAATTATAACATTGGAAATGAGGCAGTGCATATAGACGAATTGAGGTGGTGAGTAGGATAAGTTTTTGCGCATTTTTTATTTTTTGAGGGTTTGGGATAAGTGGTTGATAATCAATGGGTTGTGCGGGTGAGGAGGGGTGTTATTGCGCACTTTTTGCTCGTTCTTTTTGCGCATTGGATTTTTGTAATGTGTGGCAGATGTATGCTGTGGATAGTATATGGATTGGTGGTTGAAGTGAGGATGGTGTGCTGCATGGTTTTTGTGGGTGGGCTTGGTGTTTGGGTTGCTGGTGCTTATGGTGGTTGTAGTGTGTGGGTTTGGTGTGCGTGCGAATGTAGGGTGGAATATTTATGAAGTGAAAATGAGTTTTGAGGATAGTACACTTATCTGTGCAGCTTAGTACACTTATCTGTGCAGGACTATACAGATAGGTGTAGTAAGTTAATACAGTTTTTGGGGTGTTTTTGTGAGGTGGAATGTGTGGAAATACACTCTGGGCTAGGGTTATGCAAAAATGTGCTTATGTGGTGCAAGTGTAGTAAGCTGAACAATTGCTGCTGAACAGCTGTGGGAAGTGATTGGAAGGGATGTATTAGATGAAATTTGAGTGCGTTATTGGTGCTATATTTAGACGAATAGAGTGAGAAAAGGAGAATAAATTTGTTGTTGGATCTGTGTGGGCTGGGTAAATACTGTTAGTGAGTATCCCAGCTCGAGCTTGTTGGTCAGAAAATAACACCAACAAGGGCAGGGAATGAAAAGGTGGCGGATGGGAAAAGCTAAATAGTATTGCCATAGATGAATGGTGCCAACGCCACTGGTGATGCATGGAGGGCGGGACGGTGACGCCCCAAAATATTAATGTGGGGAGTGGTGGTGGTGGGGTGGGAAAAGAAACATCCCGACCTTGGGGTAATAAGGCCGGGATGGGTGTGGTGGTGATGATATATGAGGGGCTGGGAATGTGGGGCTAATCGGCGAAGGTGAGTTGTAGGTTTTGCTTATGGGTGGTGGGTGTATAGTGCTCGATGATGGCATCGGGATATAGGAGTATGGATATATCGGGCGATAGCCACCAAGGGTCGGAAACGAGCTGGGAACAGTGAATGATGCCTGTGACATGGCAGCGGTTGTCTCGGCTGACCCACTCTTCGATTTTTACGAATTTCTCGGTGGGTACTTGCAGGAGGCTGCGGAATGAGATGAGGACTCGGAGGTAGAAATCGGTGGTGAGGAGGGGTACGGTGCTGGCGTTGCGCTTTTTGTATTCGTACTTGTATTGGTAACGAAGGGCGGAGAGATCGCTAAGGACGGCAGAGGCTGTGGGGAAGCCGCCTGCTCCCTTGCCATAGAAGAATTGCTTATCGGCCAGGCTGCTTTCTATCTCTACGCCATTGTACTCGTTGCTGACCTGGTGTAGACGGCTGCCGCTGGGCACGAGCTGAGGCAGGACAAATGCTGCGACCTTGCCACTGGTGAGCTTGCGTGCCTGGGCTACCAGCTTGATGACGTAGCCTTTTTCTTTGGCTAGATCGGACTCCTCGGGCTTGATGGTATGAATGCCAGTGAATAGAAGATTTTGAGGCTGTTGAATGATGCCGTAGGCGTGGGCGAGGAGGATGGTGAGTTTGTTGGCCGCGTCTATGCCTTCGATATCGAGTTTGGGGTTGGACTCGGCAAAGCCCAGGCGCTGTGCATCGGCGAGTGCATTGGTGAAGCTGAGGCCGTCTTGGGCAATGCGTGTAAGGATATAGTTGGTGGAGCCATTGACGATGCCGCTAACGCTGTGCAGGAGGTCGTTGTCGTAGTACTCCTCGAGGTTGCGAATGACGGGTATGCTGGCGCAGCAGGCGGACTCGTAAAGTAGTGGTGTGCTGTATATCTGCTGCAGGGAGACGAGCTCATGTAGGTTTTCGGCAACGAGTTTTTTGTTGGCGGTAACTACTGCTTTGCCGCTTTTGAGTGCGGTGGTGACTATGTGGTAGGCGGCCTGAGCATCGTCTATAAGCTCGACGATGACATTGATATCGGCATCGGTAAGGAGGTCTTGAGCATTGGTGGTGAAGAGGTGTGCGGGTGCGTTTCGGGGTTTATCGGGGTGCTTGATGCAGACTTTTTTGATAGTTGCATTCATGGTGGGTGTTTGCTCTAAAACTTTGTAGAGGCTCTCCCCTACTATACCGAAACCGAATAAGCCTATGGTTAATTTATTGTGTGACATTAGAAAAGTTGGTTTGAAAAAGTTGATAAAAAGAGGTGACCAATACAAAAAGTGACAGCTAGAGGGCATAGTGGGGCTGAGGTGCTGCCTGTGCACCAACTGTGGTGGCGACTGCCTGCAATGCTTGTGCGAGATCGGCAATGAGGTCTTGAGATTGCTCGAGCCCGACGCTGAGGCGAATGAGGCCATCTGTGACACCTGCCTGAGTGCGCCTGTGTGCCGGGATACTTTTGTGGGTCATGGTGGCAGGGTGACAGATGAGGCTTTTGACACCACCGAGACTCTCTGCCAGCTTGAAGTATTGTGTAGTGGTGACGAAGGTGGTGGCAGCGGCCTCGGTATCGGGCAGTAGCCTGAAGGAGACGACTCCGCCAAAGCCTCCACTCATTTGGCTAGCGGCAATGTGGTGGTTGTGATGAGTGGGCAGGCCTGGATAGAAGACCTGTGCCACGAGCGGGTGTGCCTGGAGGTAGGTGGCTACACGGAGTGCATTGGCACTGTGCTCTCTGACCCTGAGGTAGAGTGTTTCTATGCCACGAATGACCAACCAACTGTCTTGAGGGCCGAGGATGGCACCACTGGCGTTTTGGATAAACTTGATTTGAGCAGCGAGCTCATCGTTGGCAACAACTACAAGGCCTGCAATGAGATCGCTATGGCCACCGATGTATTTGGTGGCACTGTGCACTACTATGTGTGCCCCCAATGCTATAGGCTGCTGGAGGGCAGGTGATGCAAAGGTGTTATCGACACAGAGGAGTAGGCCGTGCTGGTTGGCAATGGTGGCAATGGCTGCAATATCGCTGACTTTGAGGGTGGGATTGGTAGGGGTCTCGAGCCAGATGAGTTTGGTGCGCGGGGTGATGGCATCGGCTACGTTTTGGGCAGTGGTGGTATCGACATAGGTGACGGTGATGCCAAAGCGAGCAAAGATGTGGGTGAAGAGGCGAAAAGCACCGCCATAGATATCATCGACAGCTACTATCTCATCGCCAGAGCTGAGGAGCTTGATAACGGCATCGATAGCGGCGAGGCCGCTGGCGAAGGCGAAGCCTGCGGTGCCGTTCTCGAGTGTGGCGATGAGGTTTTCGAGTGTGGCACGGGTGGGATTGTTGCTGCGAGCATAGTCGAAGCCCTTGTGAATGCCGGGAGCATCCTGGACGAAGGTGGATGTTTGGTAGATGGGAACTGAGATAGAACCAGTAAGTGGATCGACAGGAATACTGTGAATTAGTTTTGTAGCGTTGCTCATAATTGATTTTTTAGATAATTAAACAATGGTTCGTATCAGCAATCACTTATGAAGAACGATATCGGTGGGGGGCTAGTGTATGTCTGCTTCCGGACGCAGGCATAAAAAAAGCTCCACCGATAAATCAGAGGAGCTTTGTATCATTAATCGCGGATGGGCGAAAGGAATCAAAATTGCATCTGACTTATCTGTCCCCTTTTGGGGGATGGATGTAGCACCAGTTCTTCTACTGCCGTAGAAGGAGGTTGCTAAGGTATCGACGGGCCATGACCCTCCACCTTTCTTGATAAGTGTAACTAAAGAACTGATACAAAGGTAATAGCAGAGAAACGAAACTACCAAATATTTTTTTGGTGTGGGTGAGCGTGGCTGCTATTTTGGAGCATCCCACTCGCGCAACTGACGGAGTGAAAGCAGCGCCTGGGCGAGCAATTGCGCCTCTTTGATGGGTAGATTGACAGTAGTGTCGGCCGGTGATGTGGATGCGGTTATTTTGTATTTTATGAGCTTGTTTTCGTTGAAATAGTAGGTATTAACGGCGGAGATGGTTTTAGCATCGTCGTACCAAATGCTATCACCATTTTGACGAGCTACCTCTTCGGTATAGGTATTGGGCTTGTTGTACTTATAGCTGGCTTCGTGGACGAATATGAGCATACCATCGTCGAAATAGTAGTCGACAAATCGCCTACCGTTGACGTTAAAGTACTGAGCGGCAATGCGGATGATCTGCTCCTCATCGTAATAGCCACCAATAATGCCACGGTCTTCGGAGACGATGTCGTCTACATAGCGGTAGGTGTATGCTTTGAGGTTTTTATCAATCTCTGCTTTCTTCTGGTTGATTTCTGCCAAAATGTCTGCCTGCTCTTCTTTGCAGCCTATAGTGGATATAACTGCCAGAAAAAGCGCGGTGAGCCAACAAACATTAGATAGCCTCATAGTGAATATGACTTTAAACGCCTGCGGCTGAAATTTCGCGGATGTGGCCTTGCTCTATGCGCACAACACGAGCAGGGTATTTCTGTATAATACCGTAGTCGTGCGTGGCCATGATGAAAGCTGTTTGGATATCGCGGCAGATATTGAAGAGGAGCTGCATGATTTCGTCGGTGGTTTCGGGGTCGAGATTTCCGGTAGGTTCATCGGCAAGGATGAGCATGGGGTCGTTGAGCAAAGCACGAGCTATATCGACCCGTTGCTGTTCGCCACCAGACATTTCGTAGGGCATTTTATTGCTCTGGTGTTTGAGGCCTACTTTGGATAGTACGCTTTCTATTTTTTCGCGCATGAGGGTTTTATCTTTCCAGCCTGTGGCTTTGAGCACGAACTCCAGATTATCATAAACGTTGCGGTCTGTAAGGAGCCTGAAGTCTTGGAAAACGATACCGAGATTTCGCCTAAGGAGTGGTATAGCTTTCCAGGTAAGGTCGCGGAGATTGAAGCCAGCTACTTTACCTTCACCTTCTTTGAGATAGATATCGCCATAGAGGGTTTTGAGGAGGCTAGATTTGCCAGTACCCGTTTTGCCAATGAGGTAAATGAATTCGCCTTTATCGGCCTGAAAATTGACATCTTTCAAAACAAGGTTATTGCCCTGATAGATATTGACGTTTCGTAATGAAACAATGCTCATAGACTCGTTAGCAGATTCAATGATTGGCTCCATAATAGCAAAGATAAACGCCTAACAAATACAAGTGTAAAATAAAATAGGGAGGGGTTGACGAAGGTTGAGATTTTTCACTAAACACTAACAGTAGGTGAGGTGAATAGGAGCTGAAACAAAAAGGGGACACAGTGAATGTGCCCCCTTAGTTCTTAAAAAATTGGATTATTCTACTAGTAAACTACTAGTTTTTGAGTTTCGGAGATGCTACCTGCAATAACCTGCACCAAATACATACCCTGAACGCTGATAGCAGAAGAAGGTATCAATACGCGAGCCTGAGCACCACCTATAGCCTGAGTAGTTTTGTAAACTACTTTGCCAGCTATATCTGTAACGATGATATCGGCATTGGTAGATGTAGCATTGCTGATAACTACGTATGCATCACCTTTTGTTGGGTTTGGAACAACCTTAACATTGTTGGCACCGTTAGCTACATCGTTGACACCTGTAACCCATGGGCTGAAGTGTACGCGATCGAGGTAGAAGTTGTTGCCACTGCTGAAGCCATTCTCGCCAACACCAGGACGGTAGCGGAAACGGAACACAGTGTAAGGAGTGATAGCTGCTGCTGGCAATGCGATAGTAGCAGGTTCCCAATCAGCCATTTGGCCAGGAGTGTAGAAAGTAGATACTGCACCTTTGTTGCACAGGTTGCCTTTGCTAAGCACTGCCAATGTAGACCAAGCGTTTGTTTTGGTAGTGTTGTATTCTATCAACAAAGTATCAGATACAGAACTTGTTAAAGAAGAGCGAGATGCACCTGAGTAGTAGAAGTTAAGGTTGCAAGAGCTACCCCAGCCAGTGAAGTCGATAGGACGAGTGAACAGGTCATCGAAGTCGCCTTTAGGGCTACCTGTGTAAGGGAAAGTAGTATTAGACAAACGAGTATCGAAACCAGAGTACATGATACAAGAGTTGTCGTAGTAACCTACATTAGCTTTTTTCCAAGCGAACTCATTGTTGTAGTAGTTGAAAGATGGCCATTTGTCCATGTCGGCACCATCAACAAACTCTTGGAAATAACCTGGAGCTGCAACGCCAGTTTCTTCAGCAATGTAAAGTGCTTTGTCGAAAGTAACAGTAGTATCACCTGAATTGTTACCAGTAGCCTTCATAGTAACAGAAGCCCAACCTGGCACTGAGAAACTATTAGTAAAGTTGGTAAGTGAAGTAGAAGTAGGAGTAGAAGCGCCGTTTGTGAATGTCCACTCAAGTGCTGTAAGTGTATCGTTCCAAGACATGTTGGTGAAACGAACTGTAGAACCTGGGAATATGAAACGTGCATTCTTAGATAGATAGTTGCCACCACCAGTCATGTGAGTAGAAATAAACTCTGGAATTGGTTTCAAATCTAGTCTTGGAGCCAAAGCACCAGTGTTGATGAGGTTCAAGCTATCCCATAAACGGTTACGGCCTGCAACATCGCTATTGAGTGCAAGGTGCATACGTCTTGCCTGAAGCTTAGTGAACATTTTGTCGCAGTAGGTGTAATCCATTATGTTCTGCGCATTGTTGGTATCAGGGTAGTTGATCAACACTACATTACCGAGGCTATCTGTAGTTAACTTAAAGTAGTTGGAGCTACAAGTAGTATCGTAAATGGCAGTAGGATTGCAACCACCTGGGTTGTGACCTTTAGTAGGTGGTGTATCATCTACATCATCATCTCCACAAACCAAACCTGGGTTATTGTTATCGCCCCATACGTGCTTAAGGTTCATAACGTGACCCAACTCGTGCGGGATAGTTTTAGAACCATTATTCATGTATTCTGCAAGAGAAATAATACCATCATAAAAAGGAATAACAGCACCTGCAGATGGATAGTGTGCGTAAGCTGCTGCACTACCATTGGCAGTACTCATTCTGGCTATGAACCATATATTGATATAAGAGGTATTAGACCAGTTATCGAACTTAGATTGCTGACCACCAGTGTAAGTAAGATAGTTGCGACGACGTGTGATACCTTTAGTTGGGTTACCTACAGGGTCTATAGTAGCTAGATGTAATCTGATACGTGGGTTGCCTATGTATTTTTTGAAAGGAGCTATAACATCGGCAGTGTCTGGATTTTGTTTAGCTAGAGAGCGGTTCCACTCTTTTACTGCTTCGAAGATGAAATCGTCTGGAATAAAATCGCCAGCAAAAGTAGAAGTGTTATAAGCATTGTAGTCGTGTACGATATGCACAACGATAGGAATATCGTACCAAAAGCTTTCGTTGTTAGTTTGATCTACGAAAGTGGTTTTAGCCGCTTTGGTGAAATCAATCTTCTTTAGGCCTTCTTGAATTTGACGTTCCAAATCTTGCTCAATCTTGAGCACCTCAGGATGTTCAGCAATAATTTGCTTTCTCATCTCATCTGCCCCACAAGGTTTCACTTGTGCATAACCACCTGTCACAGTTCCTAAGGCGGCCAATAGCATTAAGTATTTTCTCAGCATTACCAATGATTTTTTAAGAAGTTTCAAAAATATAACAATTAGTAGACTAACAGTCAATTTGCGGTTAAATTTTTTAAGGATTTACCAACAAAAGCTGCGTAATCTGTATATAAAGACGAAAAAAGGGTTTAGAATCTTGGGTGGAAATGAAAAAAAAGTTGAAAAAATTTAAAGTTGCGGTAAAACTGCCAATAAAACAGCAAATTATGTCACATTGCGCCAGTAAGACATGTTGGCAACAAAAGAAGGATTGAAATTCTGCCAATATTGCAGAAGAGGCGTTTTGGCACAATGATTGAATGAGGAAAGTAAAACACAACTTAAAATGGGAAAAATAATTGGAATTGACCTAGGAACTACCAACTCTTGCGTATCTGTAATGGAAGGCAATGAACCAGTGGTAATTGCAAATGACGAGGGTCGTCGTACTACGCCATCGGTAGTGGCCTTTTTGAAAAATGGCGAAAGAAAAGTTGGAGATCCTGCAAAACGTCAGGCTATTACCAACCCAATAAACACTATACAGTCTATCAAGCGCTTCATGGGTCGCAGATTTGACGAAGTAACAGATGAGATATCGCATTTTACTTATAAAGTAACTAAAGGTGAAAACAACACTCCACGTGTAGACATAGACAACCGTCTGTATACACCACAAGAAATATCGGCAATGGTGCTTCAGAAAATGAAGAAGACAGCTGAAGACTTCTTGGGCCAGGAAGTGAAAGAAGCAGTGATAACTGTGCCTGCTTACTTTAACGATGCACAAAGACAAGCTACAAAAGAAGCTGGTGAGATAGCTGGATTAACAGTGCGCCGCATCATCAATGAGCCTACTGCAGCAGCGCTAGCATATGGCCTAGACAAACAACACAAAGACAGCAAAATAGCTGTATTTGACCTTGGTGGTGGTACATTTGACGTATCGATACTAGAGCTGGGTGATGGTGTATTTGAAGTAAAATCTACTAATGGTGACACTCACCTAGGTGGTGATGACTTTGACAAAGTGATCATGGATTGGTTGTCGGAAGAGTTTCGCAAAGACGAAAACATGGACTTGCGCAAAGACCCAATGGCATGGCAACGTTTGAAAGAGGCTGCTGAAAAAGCAAAAATTGAACTTTCTTCATCTCAAGAAACTGAAATCAACCTACCATACATCACTGCAATTGACGGCGCACCTAAGCACTTAGTTCGCAGACTGAGCAGAGCAAAATTTGAGCAACTGGCAGACAGCCTGGTAGAGCGCACACTGGAACCATGCAGAAAAGCATTGAAAGATGCTGGCATGAATGCATCGGAAATAGATGAGGTGATACTGGTAGGAGGCTCGACCCGCATACCTAAAGTACAAGAAGTAGTAGAGAAATTCTTTGGCAAAAAGCCACACAAAGGTGTGAACCCTGATGAAGTGGTAGCTATAGGTGCTGCTATACAAGGTGGTGTATTGACTGGTGACGTAAAAGACGTGTTGTTGCTAGACGTAACGCCACTATCGCTAGGTATAGAAACAATGGGCGGTGTGATGACACGCCTGATAGAGTCTAACACGACAATACCTACTAAAAAGAGCGAAACATTCTCAACCGCAAGCGACAGCCAACCAAGCGTGGAAATAAATGTGCTGCAAGGCGAACGCCCAATGGCAAAGGATAACAAAACGCTAGGTAGATTTATACTAGATGGTATACCCCCAGCACCACGCGGTGTGCCACAAATAGAGGTAACATTTGACATAGATGCCAATGGCCTACTACACGTAACAGCACGCGACAAAGGCACTGGCAAACAACAAAACATACGCATAGAAGCTGGAAGCGGTCTGAGCAAAGAGGAAATAGAAAGAATGAAGAATGAGGCTAAAGCCAATGAAGATGCTGACAAAGAGGTGCGTGAACGTGTAGAAAAACTGAACAAAGCAGACAACTTAATATTCAGCTCGGAGAAGCAACTGAAAGAGTATGGTGATAAGATACCTGCTGATAAAAAAGGAGCAATAGAAAGTGCGCTTGAAGAGCTACGTGCTGCACACAAAAGCGAGAACATAGCTGGGATAGATGGTGCAGAAGAAAAACTGCAAGCTGCATGGATGGCTGCTAGTGAAGATATGTATAAAGCAGGTGGTGAACCACAAGGCGAACCTCAAGCTGCTAATGCAGGCGCCAATGACGGCGGTGTAGCTGATGCAGAATATGAAGAAGTGAAATAATGATGACTAATAGAATGGTATAGGGCTAGTAAGACCAACGGGGGCGGCAGATGATGCCGCCCCTTTCTTTTGCAAGGCTATGTGATTGGTTTTGTATCTTTGCCCATAATGATAAGAGTAGGCAAACTGGTGGCAACACATGGGCTAAATGGCACCCTGATACTGAGCCACATAATAGCAGACAATAGCTGGCTGAAGAAAGGTGACTGCATAATGGTTGAGCTACAAAAGGGCAGCTTGATACCCTATTTTGCAGCACAGATAAAGGCTAATAATGCAGAAGAGTATCTGGTGAATCTGGAGGACGTAACCACACAAAACGAAGCCAAAAGACTGGTGGGCAAAAGTGTGTATGTAGATGCAGACAAACTTGAAAAATATGCAGCCAGCATGCCGCTATTGTGGATAGGATTTGCGGTGAAAGACAAGCACTATGGTGAGCTAGGCACTATGCAAGATATAATGCAAACAGGGGCACAATGGGTAGGTAAGATAAACTACAAAGAAAACGAAGCACTGATACCATTAGTAGCTGATATGCTGATGAAAATAGACCTGAAAAACAAAATCATATTTACAAACCTTCCGGAAGGACTGCTGGAGATTTATATACAATAGTGCATGAGAGTAGACATCATAACAGTAGTACCAGACCTGCTAGAAAGCCCATTTGCACACTCTATGATGAAGCGTGCTAATGATAGAGGCCTGCTAGAGATACACACACATAACCCAAGAACATATACCCCCTACAAACAAGGGCAAGTAGATGACTACCAGTTTGGCGGAGGAGCTGGGATGGTAATGATGCCTGAACCGCTAGCTATATTGCTAGACAAACTAATGGCAGAGCGTAAGTATGATGAAATCATCTACATGACGCCTGATGGTGAACAGTTTAAACAACAGATAGCCAACACACTGTCTCTAAAAGAAAACCTGATCATTATATGCGGACACTACAAAGGCATAGATGACAGGATAAGACAGCACTATGTGACCAAAGAGCTCTCTATAGGCGACTATGTGCTAAGTGGTGGCGAGCTAGCTGCTGCTGTGGTGGTAGATGCAATAGGCAGATTGATACCCGGTGTACTAAATGATGAGACTTCTGCGTTGTTTGACTCTTATCAGGATGGACTGCTGGCACCGCCAGTATATACCAGACCAGCCAACTTCAGAGGATGGGAAGTGCCCCCAATATTGCTGTGTGGTGACCCTAAAAAGATAGATGACTGGAGATATGAGCAATCGCTAAAACGCACAAAAGAACGCAGACCCGACCTACTAAAAGACTAAAAAATGAATAGATTATCAGTAATTATAGCATTAGGATTGGCGACAGTGGTATTTTCTTGTAAAAAGAAAGAAGAGCAAATACCTGTGACACTGACTGCAAAAATCACTTATGATAGTGCATTTACCACTACAAATGTGCGCACCGACAATCAGAACAATGGCATTGTGTATCTAACAGCGAAAGGTGGCAATGACCAAGAGATAAAAATAATGCTATCGGATTTTGTAGAGGCTAAAAAAACATATCTAATAGACTATAGGGGTACTGGTGGCAATATAACAGGCAATACCTTAATGTATAGAAAAGGCAGCAACGCTATAATGGCACGAGGAGGCAGCGTGCGTGTAACAGAGGTGACTAATAAGACATTTACTGCTACATATAGTTCCTATTTTCAGGGGGTGGATATAACAGGAACATTTACTGCTGCAATAAGGTAAAGAGCTACTTAATAGAAACTGTCAGTAGCTTGCGGTCGCCCCAATACCCCTCGAGTGTATCGCTAATGGCGACAGGCCCAACACCAGCAGGTGTGCCAGTAAAAATAAGGTCGCCAATATTGAGCGTAAAAAACTCTGAAGCGTAGGCCACTATTTTATTGACAGAGAAAATCATATTAGAGGTATCGCCCTGCTGCACCACTTCTTTGTTTTTCTCTAGTCTGAACTGTAAGTTATTCAAATTGACCTCATCTGTAAGAGGAACTAATTCGCCAATAGCAGCAGAGGCATCGAACGCCTTTGCTATCTCCCAAGGAAGCCCTGCTTTTTGTTGTTCTTTTTGCAAATCGCGAGCTGTAAAATCTATGCCGAGCGTAAAAGCATCGTAGTACTTGTGAGCAAACTTCTCACTGATGTACCTGCCGTTCTTATTGATTCTAATTACTAATTCGCACTCATAATGCAGATCGTCAGTAAATTCGGGATAATAGAAGAATTTGCCTGGTAGAAGGAGTGCGCTTTTAGGCTTCATAAAGAGAACAGGTTTCTTAGGCAAATCGTTGTTCAATTCTTTAGCATGATCGGCGTAATTTCGCCCTACACAAATAATCTTCATACCGTCCTTTCAATTTATGGCTCGTGTAAAAATACAATTTCCGAATCAAAATCCACTATTTACCGCTGAGATAAAGGTGAGAGTAAGCGACCTGAATTATGCCAACCATGTGGGTAATGATGCTGTGCTGAGCATGATACACGAGGCACGAATGATGACACTAAACAACATGGGCTGTACGGAGCTGGATGCAGGGGGGCATGGCATGATAATGGCGGATGTGATGATAGCTTATAAGACGGAAACTTTTTATGGTGATGTGCTGCAAATAGCTGTGTATAGTGATGAAATAAGCAACAGTTCTTTTGCGCTGCTCTACAAAATAACTACTAGCAGAAAAGGCAAAGTAGTGACTGTAGCTGACGCCAAAACGGGCATGGTGTGCTATGACTATGAGCAAAGAAAAATAGTACCAATATCTGACAAGCTAAAAGCTGGACTGAGTGAGCACACAACTGTATAAAATGCTTGTGGAGAAAGACAGCCGTAACAGAGAAAATAAAGCGGGCAAGGACAAATGAAAAAGGAGCGATATAGCACCATAGCCAATAAAGAGACGGCGGAATTTAAAGACAGAGGAAGCAAGTTTATAGCTTATGCCTATCCGATATTGAATATGGAGGATATAAAACAGCGACTAAACGAACTAAAGAAAGAACACCCTAAAGCGGTGCATCACTGCTATGCCTGGAGGCTAGGAATAGATGGCACACAATACAGAGCTAATGACGATGGTGAACCAAGTGGAAGCGCAGGCAAACCAATACTGGGACAGATAGACAGTGCAGGACTTACGAATATACTAGTAGTAGTGGTTAGGTATTTTGGAGGAACGCTGCTGGGAGTGCCCGGACTGATAAATGCCTATAAAACAGCTACACAAGATGCAATAAGCAATAAGCCAACTGTGGAAAAGTGGGTAGAGGAACTGTATGAAATAACATTTGACTACCCCAGCATGGGAGAGGTGCTCTACCTACTAAAAAATGCTGAAGCAACTATTTATAAACAAGAGCTACAATTGTTTTGTGCAATAGAAGCTGGCATACCTGCTGTAAAAGCAGCACAAACCGTGGGTAAGCTGAGTGAAATAAGAGGGCTAGAGTGTACAATAAAGCAATAATTGAAACATTGATACACCCCTCAATGGGGTTAGCTAATAGCCAATAGAATAGTATAAATTTGACAAAAAGGAAGTGTATGACACATGATATAGCAAGCTTAGCACCAATAGGGCTGTGGAAAAACTTTGTAGCATTGAATAAAATACCCAGAGCATCGAAAAAAGAAGCTGAAGTGGTAGCATTTATGGTAAACTTTGGTAAGCAACTGGGGCTAGAAATCCAAACAGATGCAATAGGTAATGTGGTGATACGCAAACCTGCAACTAAAGGACTGGAGCATAAAAGCACCATAGTGTTGCAAAGCCATGTAGATATGGTGCACCAAAAAAATAGTGATACACAATTCGACTTTGATACGCAGGGTATAGAGATGTATATAGATGGCGACCGTGTGAAAGCTAAAGGCACAACACTTGGGGCAGATAATGGAATAGGTGTCGCCACGGCTATGGCTCTGCTAGAGTCGACAGACATACCCCACCCTGCTATAGAGGCACTCTTTACGGTGGACGAAGAAACTGGGATGACAGGAGCGCTATCGCTGAAAGGTGATTTTTTGAAAGGTAAATACCTGCTGAACCTAGACACAGAAGCCGACAACGAGATAACAATAGGCTGTGCAGGGGGTGTGGATGTAACAATAAATGGCACCTACAACACAAAGGCGAGTAGCGGTGACACTTTTCTGAAAATATCGCTAAAAGGGCTAACTGGCGGGCACTCTGGTGGAGATATACACCTGGGTAGAGGAAATGCGAATAAGCTAATGAACCGCATACTGTGGCACTTGATACAAAAAGAAAATGTGGGTATAGCGGAAATAAATGGTGGCAGTCTGAGAAACGCTATACCAAGAGAGTCTGTGGCTGTGATCAACTACGATAAAGAACAAGATGCAAGCATAAGAAGCATCATAGAACAGATAGGCAAAGACATAAGAGCAGAGTATGCACTAACTGACCCAGAAATGAAGCTGAGCCTAGTAACTACTGAGGCTGTAGCAACAGTAATGAGCGACAAGTGTACCAAAATGTTGTTATCGGCAATATATGGTTGCCCAAATGGGATATACAGGATGAGCCCTGCTATATCGGGCTTGGTGCAATCGTCGAACAATGTAGCCAAAGTTACTGTAAGAGATGGGCAATTCAACATACAATGCCTGACAAGAAGCTCTGTAGACACTGAAAAGTATGACCTAGCAGCAGCGATTGAAGCAAGCTTTGCGAATACTGGCGCTAAGGTGACACAGAGTGGTATGTATCCGGGTTGGGCACCAGTGCCGGGATCAGAATTGGTGAAACGAATGACAGATATATACAGCAAAATGTTTGGCACACAACCACATGTAAATGCTGTGCATGCCGGACTAGAATGTGGTATAATTGGGGGTGTATTTCCGCAAATGGAAATGGCATCGTTTGGGCCAAATATAACAGGAGCACATTCACCAGATGAAAGTGTAGAGATATCTTCTGTTCAGAAATTTTGGGGCTACTTTTTGGAAGTGCTTAAGAACACTCCATAACACGAGTATATAAGCGCACCTTTGGAACGGTAATGAGCCAGAGGTGTGCTTAGTATTGTATAGACTGCACCAAACTCCAGTAAATGGGCATACCTATGGTAATATTGAGCGGGAAAGTGATACCTAATGCCATAGGTATATATAAACCTGGGTCAGCATTGGGTGCAGCGTGCTTCATAGCAGCTGGAACAGCGATATAGGAGGCACTAGCAGCAAGGATAGCTATAAGCAGTCTATCGCCCAATGAAAGATGCATGGGAGCTGTGATGAAGACTGAAGTACAGCCATTGACCAATGGCAACAACAATGCTACAACAGTGACATAAAGACCATAGCTACGAAAAACAACTATGCGGCGAGCGGCTACAGTGCCCATATCGAGCAGGAAGATGGCTAGGAAACCTTTAAAAATGTCGTTGGTAAATGGCTTGATACCTTCGGCACCCTTACTATCTGATATGATGCCAATGACTAAACTACCTACTATCATGAGAACGGAGCCATTGGTAAGCACCTCTCTTAGCATAGCTCCAATGGAAAAAGACTGTGTATTGCTAACTGAGTAACGACGCATGAGCAAGACACCAATAATGATAGCTGGCGCCTCCATAAGTGCCATAGCTGCAACCATGTGCCCACCATAAGCAACATTGTTGGCCTCTAAGAACATAGAAGCCGTAACAAATGTGACCGCACTAACTGAGCCGTAAGCAGCAGCTATAGCGCCAGCATTCTCGGCACCTAGGCGACGACGCAATAAGAAGAACACATAAAAAGGCACCACAACCGCAAAAGCCATACATAACAACAAAGCTGCTACTATACTAGCATTGATGCCACTATGCTGTAACTCTTGCCCACCCTTGAAGCCGATGGCAAAAAGTAAATAAAGGGAAATGAACTTTACACTCCCCTCTGGAATAGACAGGTCGCTTTTGAGCAAAGCGGCTACAAAACCTAACACAAAGTAGAGTAAGGTAGGATTTGTAAGATTACTGACAATGAGTGTAAAGTCCATTATATCAATTATGCAGACAATAAAGTTTTATTCTGGTCTTCGACCTTTTTCCTATTGTCTTCTTTGAGTTGTTTTAGTTTGGCTTTCAGCGAAACATCAGCAATGGCTAGCATCTCTACAGCTAGTACGCCAGCATTGTGTGCCCCATTGACAGCTACAGTAGCTACTGGTACATCTTTAGGCATTTGAGCTATTGATAGTAAAGAGTCCCAACCATCGAGTGAGTTGCTAGACTTTACAGGCACACCAATAACAGGCACCTCTGTAAGTGCGGCCATCATACCGGGCAAATGAGCGGCACCACCAGCACCAGCTATGACAATGCCAATATTATTGGCTTCTACTTTGGCTGCAAACTCGTACATCCATTGTGGGCTTCTATGTGCAGATACTACGGCATACTCATAAGGTACTCCAAATTTCTTTAGCACCTCTATTGCTTCATTCATGATGACAGCATCGGACGAGCTGCCCATGATGACAGCTACTTTAGTATTGTTCATTATTTATGCTTTTCCTTTTAGCAAATGTCGCACCATTAGTGCTTTAGACAAAGCATCTTGTACATTATGCTTTGTAATAGTGAGATGGCCAATTTTACGACCTTCTCTATTATTTTGCTTGCCATACCAATGAAAATGACAGTCGGGAGTGGCAAGAATGGTTCTTAATGACTGGTCGAAATGAGCTTTTTGCTGGGCTGGTGGCTCTAAGATGTTGACCATAACAGAATCCATAGTAAGTGAGGTGCTACCTAGTGGCAAGTTGAGTATTGCACGTAGTTGTTGCTCGTATTGGGATGTGGTAGCAGCCTCTATAGTATGATGACCACTATTGTGTGGTCGAGGAGCCAGCTCATTGACCAAAACTTTACCCTCTTGAGTTACAAACATCTCAACCGCGAGTATGCCAACTAGTTCGGTTGCTTCGGCTATCTTGAGTGCAATGTTGCAAGCCTCTAGTGCAGTAGATTTGTCTATGTCTGCCGGGCATAACTGAAAGTCGAGTACCAGCATCTCTGGGTCATACATCATAAGCACAGGGTCGTACACTTCTACATCACCAGATTCGTTTCGAGCAACGATGACGCTGATTTCGTGTTTAATATTGACGAAATGCTCTACAATACAAGGCTGGTCAAAAACCTTATCAATATCTTTATCGGACTTGATAATAGCTACACCAGTACCATCATAGCCATCAGTACATTTTTTGAGGCAAACAGGGTGATGCTTGATATGTTCTATAAAGTCTACCTTACCAGCTACTGCTTTACCAGGCACTACAGGCACATTTACATATTGCAGCATGCGCTTCTGTAAGTGTTTGTCTTGGATGAGTGCTACCACATGAGGAGAAGGGTGTACTTTGACCCCTCTACGCTGTAACTCTAACAAAGCAGCAGTATTGACTGCTTCTCGCTCTATAGTAACAACATCTAGATTATGACCGAAGGCTATAACATCGTCGTAGTTGAGCGGATCGCCAACGGTATAAGCGGGTGAAAACTTAGCGCAAGGAGCATTAGGGTCTTTATCGAGCACTGCGACACTTAAACCAAAGTCGATAGCATGCCTAATAAGCATGGCCCCCAACTGACCGCCGCCTAAAACTCCTACTTTAATGTCGCTAACCATTATACCCTAATATTTGTGCAAATATAAAATTACTTGCCGAAAGGATAGCAAGACTATGCTGGATGGAGGTTTTAATTTGATAAGTAGAATCAATACAACCAAGCCTTATCTTTGTAATATCATTTGCTGGCATGGAACTCCATTTACAAATCAAGATGAATCCGCACCTCTACCTGAGAGATCCGGAGACGACTGAACTAGGACGAAACATAGTGAAGTATGGTATAGAGATGATACACGAACTAGGGTTTGAGGAGTTTACCTTTAGAAAACTAGCACAAAAAATAGGCACCACTGAGGCGGGTATATATAGATACTTTGAGAATAAGCATAAATTACTTATCTACTTAACAACCTGGTTTTGGGCATGGCTTGAATATCAGATCATATTTCACACCAACAATTTGAGTGACACTAAACAAAAGATAGAGGTAGTGATAGACTTGCTTACTATGCGTGAGCAAGACGACTTGGTGCTAGAGCACATGAATAAAGAGCTATTGCAAAAGATAATGATCAACGAAGGCGATAAGGCATACTTGACCAAACATGTGAAGGACGACAATAATGCTATGCTCTTTAAGCCCTATAAAGACCTATGCCATAGAATTGCTACTATATTTTTGGCTTATAACCCAGAATATAGTTACCCACACTCACTCGCAAGTACTATTGTAGAAACAGCAAATCACCAGCTGTTTTTTAAAGAACATTTACCTAGACTTACTGACTTTGGCGGTGTTAAAGAGTCGACGTACGTAAGTAACTTTTTGCGGAACTTGATATTCAGCACACTGGATAACAAGACAGATTACAGCAAACGACCAGCAGCAAAATAAATGCCTGCAAAAGCTTTTTGTTGTTTGGCTTTGAGTTCGAGCAATTTCTGCATGGTTTCCAGCATTTTGAGTTCTCTGGTATTAACCATGAACATAGTACTCTCTCCCAACTGGAAACGAGCGCCCTCGGCACGATACAATAGTGTGTAATTGATATAAGCGCGCTGCATAGACGCTACCTGCTCTTTAAGAGAAAGGTATTCGTTGTAGTAAGAACGTACCTTATTTTCTATTTCGAGCCCTTTTTGCGCCAAATCGTAGCCAGCCTCGTCGATTTTAATTCTGGCACTTTGTAGACTACCTCTTGCCTCGCGTTGCAGTATAGGCATGCCGACATCTATACCAAACTTATTGTTTCCACCTATTGCACCAAGATCGCCGTAACCATCCCACATGTAACCTTTGGACAACATGCTTGCATTAACTGTTACTTTAGGAAACAAGCTCTGGAACTTTAGTTTACGATCTATCTCCAACACCTCAATTTTGAGCTTCATGGCTTCTAGTTTTGGATGCTGGCGAGATAGCACAATCAACTCAGTATCGTCTGGTACCTGAAGCTCCTGCCTTTCTATCTCTAACGAATCGGGCAGCACTTTATCATTGAGGTAAGCTGGGGAGCCATCGTCTAACCATAAGTAATTAGATAATTCTAAGCCAGAGTTACGATAAGAAACTAAAGCATTTGCCCTTTGTTGTTTTACTATTTCATACTGAGCCTGTGCCTCAATGGTATCAATAGCCGCACGAGAGCCTTGCTCCACTTCAATACGCGTCATGGCAATTCGTTGCCTGTTAGCGTTGAGCTGATTTTCGAAAGCCTGAAGTACTTTGAAATCTTTAGCCCAATTGAAGTAAGCTGCCAGCGCATCGAAAATAAGGTCGTTGACAATTAACGTACGATCTACCTCGCTAACAGTAGCCCAAATACGAGCTTGCTGCAGGGCAGCGCGGCGCTTATCGAACACAAGATTATTGGCAGGTACTTTTACGCCCAAATAGCTAACTACACCTTGAGTAGCTTCACTTGTGAGTCGATCGCCTGTAGCATCTTCGAAACCTGCTTTGAAATCTACTCCATACCAAGTTGGCACAGTGAGTTCTGGCTTTAGATAACTATAGTATAGTTTGCCATCAAGAGACTTACTGTTGAGGTCCATCTTGATAGTAGGGTCGAATACACCCCTGTTTCTCAACACCTCGGCACCAGCACGTCGTATCTGAAGATCGGCCTGTTTTACTACCGGATGGTATTTGCGTAAGACAAGCAAGAAATCATCTTTCTTTAATATCCTTACACTATCGGCAGCAAATGAAGAGCAGCAAACCAATAGTGCAGCAAGTAGCAGTACTACCCTATTTTTTTGCTTTGTTCTTATCATCGTTTTTAGCTGTTGCTTGGTAAAAATCTGGAGGGAATCCATTTATATTTCGCCAAAGTTCGTACCAAACTGGTACATCTTTTAGCAATGCAAAAGCATCTGCACCCGTACCCATTTTGAGGTTGGGAGGCCAAGCCTTGATAGTACTATCCTGAGCAACTAGTACCCTGAACTTACCATTGGGACTAACTGAGCTTTCTACTGCTACCACAATACCATTAAAGATACCATATGATGCCTGCGGCCAGCCCCTGAAGACTACTGCTGGAAAACCATCGAAAGTAAATCTTACTTTTTGTCCTAAGTTGACGAGTGGAAGGTCTACTGGTTTTACGAACATCTCAACTGCATGAGAAGTTTGTTGCGGAACTATCTCAGCAATTTTTTCACCGTCTTTTACTATTTCATTGATACCAGACTTGGCTGCTTGCACTAACTGTCCGCCTTGAGGAGCCAGGAGAAAATACATACCATTTCTTATCAGATAGTTGGCATACTGGTTGTTGAGTTTTGCCAACTCTGCTTCGCCTGCGGCTAGGTCGCTCATGGCAGATGCTCTTTCGCTACGCGCCTTGAACATTTTTTCATTGTATTCCTGAGTAACCTGGAGTAGTTCAGTTTTTGTATTTATGAATTTAGTTTCGGCACTCATTTTTTTAGCGGCCATGCTTTGATTGGCCTGTATGCGCTGCTCTATTTGCACCATAGAAGCTAAACCGCTATCGCGCATAATGCGCATACGCCTTAACTGTTCTTCAGCTATTTTGTAGTCGATAGATGCCGCAATAAAATCCATACTATCGGCCATTACTTTTTGGGTAAGTTGTCTGAGCTTGAACTGTAATGCACTGGCCATAGCAGTAAGCTGAGCATCTATAGCTTGAGTTTTGTTTTTGTAAGCCTCTATTCCGCTTTGCTTAGCCACTATTTGCTCCTGTGTTCTTTTTAATAGAGCAGGGTCAAGATAGCTATCTTTTATTTCCGCTAGTTGAACAATGGTGTCACCAGCCTCTACATAATCGCCCTCTTTGTGGTACCATTTTACAATTTTACCACCTATTACAGAGTTCAATTCTTGAGGCCTAGCTTCCTGACGAAGTGTAGTGACGCTACCCTCGGCACGAATATTCTGTGTCCATGGGAGGAAGAGGATAATGATACCAGAAACAAGCAGAGCTATGAGCCTGTATTTTATACGATAAACCTTTCCACTTAGGTAAATCAGCCCAGGCGACTCGTAACCCTTTTCGATAGGGTTACAATCTAATATTTTTAGTGTATCGCGCATTGTATTATCTACCTTTTGAGTCTAAAATTCTACCATCTTTTAGAGTGATGGTTTGATTGCACATGTCGGCAAAACTTGTATCAGCTGTAGCCACAATTACAGTTCTGTTGGATGTATTGTGCAGTAAATAGTTTTTGATATTATTAGCCACACTTTCATCTAATCCTAGCCAAGGTTCTTCGAGTAATAATAGTTGAGTTTTGCGCACTAAAGCTCTGGCCACTAATACTTTGCGTATAGTAGCCTCTGGCAAATTGAAACCATTTTGAAGCAGTAACCTATCTACACCAGATTGGCTATTTTCTATAAATGAGGTTAGACCAACAACCTTACACATTTCCAGAAGATCCTCAGTTTTTATTGAGGTATCGCCCAGAGTGAGGTTATCGCGCAGGGACCCATAAAATATACCAGACTCTGATGTTTGCACACTAACCTTCTCTCTATAAGCTATTAAATCGTAAGAGGTAAGTGGCAGCCCGTTTATAAGCAGAATGCCTGAATAGCCTGCATATGAACCACTAAGCAAACGTAATAAAGTAGACTTGCCCGCCCCACGAGGACCATTGATGCATACTTTACTTCCACTTTCTATTTCGAAAGCAACACCATTTAATACATGACCAGCGTCGAATGAGAAATTGAGATTTTGAGCTTTGATAGAAACAGCTTTGCTACCATCAGACAATAATTCTTCTCCAGTTTTTTCTAATGGCTTTTCGGATAAACGATTTAGTTTTTCAACCGAAGTAAGGATATCGTAAACAGTTTCGAGGCTAACTATTAGTTTCTCTACCGATCCAATAACCAAAAGAATTACCATTTCTGCAGCTATGAACTGACCGATGTTTAGTTGCTGGTCAACCAATAGCACAGCACCCACTACGAGCATTGACGTAATAATAAGCACCTTGAAAGCTACTAAAGCAGAATACTGAACCAACAACACCCTAAAGTGAGTGGTACGTGCTTGAATGTAACCAGATACATACTTGTCTGTAGCCTTGAGGTGCATAGATGCTCTGGCATGCTTGAAAGTAGTAACCAACCTAGCTAACTCCATCAGATATCCTGCCAACTTGTATTTGTAATCGCTCTCTTCTATACTTGATTGCAAACCTTTGTTGCCAGTGTATGCTAGTATGAAAAATAGAACAGCAAGCAGGAGTATGCCAAAGAATATAAAGACAGGGTGGTAAAATGAAAGAAGAATAAGACCAAAAACTATCTGAATGGTAGCCGTAGGCACATCTAACAAAATTTTTGACATACCCTTTTGAAGAGATACAATGTCGAAAAACTTGTAAGACATCTCTGGCAGAAAGTAATTGGAAACTGTCTTGAGGTCAAGCTTGGGTATGCGGTCGGAATAAAGAAAAGAATACCTAACATATAGCTGTTGCTGTATGCGTTCGATAATTTTCATTTGGCTGACCTGAAGTAAACCAGTAACCAAAACACTGATGATAACAAATACTATAAGTAGAACCAATGAGGTGGATATGGTGCCCCCCATTACGAAACTAATAATTGCCTGAATGCCTATAGGAAGAACCAACTGCATGAGACCGGCAAAAAGTGCAAAGAAATAGATAACTGTTATCTCCCCTTTAAAATCTTGCAAGACCTTCAACAGCTTGGCAAAAGCATTGATTTTATTCTCTGATTTCATGCTATGCTATTAGAGCAAAACTAACTAAAAAAAATTCCTACCACGATAGTAAAACTATCTTGTTTAATCATTTTACTCTTATTTAACAAATGGCCGGATGGCATAAATATATAACTGCTAAAAATCGAGAATGAAACCAATAGTAGGTATCACAGTGCGACTAGCATTGTTGAGTATCAATGGTATAGCATTAGCCCCGTCAGGTCTAAGTGCATTGCCATCTGTGGTTTGGAATGCGGTATTGTCTGCAGTACGCTGGAAAGTATAGTTTGGTGTAGCAGGTTGTAGACTAGCATAGGCATTAGTGACATCTAAATACAAATCGAGGCTGTATTTTTTAAAGTTCCATTTCTTATCTACCCTGAAATCGAGTGAATGAAATGCAGGCAGTCGAAGTGTATTGAACTGAGCATAGTCTATAATACCAGTACCCAGGAGTGCGTAGTTGCGCTGAGAAGCAGCCAAATCGAATGGTGAATAAGGTGCACCACCCTGATACCTGAATTTGACACCTAACTCAATATTACGCTTGAACTTATAACCACCAATGAAACTTAAGAGATGCCTATTATCCCAAGAGGCTGGTAAACTTCTGCCAGCCAAATTGGTAAATTCGCTTTTGTAGTAAGTATATGAAAGTATAGTAAAGAAGTTTTTGAGGAACTTTTGTTGAAACTGAAATTCTATACCATAACTATTACCCTTGCCAGTGTAACTGATTGGCTCATTGCCTAACACTGCGAAGTCGCCACCTTTGTTGGCAAGCGATAAACTATCTAACAATGAAACTGGGTAATTAGCATATACTTTATAAAAGCCTTCCAAGGTCATACGAGCACCATCCCAACCTGGGAAATACTCTAGCCCAGCTACATAATGATCGCTTGATAAGTATTTAGCGTCTTTGTTGACAAAGTTGCCAGCAGTATCTGTGAAACCAAGTATAGTGTAAGTAGGTATCTTATAATATCTACCAAATGAAGCATTAGCGTTCAGTTTCTCTGATACTTTGTAAGAAGCTGACAATCTAGGAGAGAGCTGTTTCAGCAAATCGTTGCCACTATTTGTGAAGGTATTACCATCTGTTCGCAGACCTAAAGACAATGATAATTTACTGTCGAACATCTTATAACCACCCTGAACAAACACACCATACCTGATAAAATTGATATCAACATTGCCAGTAGCTGAAATAGCAGGCACTATTACATTGCCCAAGGAATCGGTAACAGCATTGCGAATGC